>NZ_BAAAPC010000005.1:0-304460 GCF_039530945.1 Nocardiopsis rhodophaea | reverse complement strand
GCCCGGCACCCCGCAGCAGCCCGGCTCGCGGCGCGCCCACGACGCGCACCGCGCCCGAGCGCGCCTGCACGCGGCCCGATCCGCGTGGGACCAGGCCCTGGCCCACGTGCAGGCCTGCACCAGCGCCACCGCCGCACCGGCCGCGGGCGGCGGCGAGCGGCCCTCGGCCCCCGACATCGCCATCGCGCTCGTGCTGCGCCTGGCCCAGGTGCTGGGCCGGCCGGTGCACGTGGTGGCCGACGCCGCCTACTCCACCCCCGCCCTGGCCGCCCTGCCGCCGAGCGTCACCTGGACCGTGCGCCTCAAGAGCAACGCGGTGCTCCACCGCGCCCCGGCCACCACCACCGCCCACACCCGGTGGGGCCGCCCCGGCCAGATCGCCGATGAGGTCGGCTTCACCCCCGGCCCGGGCTGCTCGGCCGCCGATGCGCCCTGCTACCGGGCCACCCTGGGCCACACCCCCCTGCGCCTGGTCCTCATCCGCAACCCGCACACCACCGCCGGCTGCGACGCGGCCCTGCTGACCACCGACACCGCCACCCCCACCGCCGGCGTCATCGCCCGCTACCGCGACCGGTGGGCCATCGAGACCTGCTTCCGCGACGCCAAGCAGCACCTGGGCCTGGGCCAGGCCCACAACCGGGTGCCCGCCGCGGTGCGCCGCACCGCCCCCCTGCAGCTTTTGTGCTACACCCTGGTCATCTGCTACTACGCCCTGCACGGGCAACCCGGTCCCGACACCGCGCGGCGCCGTGCCGAGGCGCCCTACTACACGGCCAAGGCCTACCCGGCGTTCATCGATATGGCCGCCTGCCTGCGCCGCGACATCATCCGCGCCCGGCATGCCCCGGCGATCACGGAAGTCTGCGCTGACCACCCCGACCAGCCAGAACAGCGGATCACCGAGATCGAACAGATCCTCAGCGACATCGGGGCGTTATAACCCCCAAAAACCCGAAACTCCAGCTGCGCTTATTCGGTCGATATCGCCGAGATCAACGGAAGGAGGGCGACGGTGGTGGTGGAGCCTCAGGCGGAGGTGGCCATCTCCTCGTTCTGCGACTGGCGCATCCGGGCGCGCTCGGCGCGGTGCGCGCGGGCCTCGTCGGGGTCGAGGACCGGGGCGGCGGCCAGCAGCTGCTGGGTGTAGGGGTGCTGGGGGTGCTCGTAGACCTCGTCGCCGTGGCTCATCTCCACGATCTCGCCCCGCCGCATGACCGCGACCCGGTCGCTGACCTGGCGCACCACCGCGAGGTCGTGGGCGACGAAGATGTAGGTCAGGTCGAAGTCGTCCTGCAGCTCCGAGAGCAGCCGCAGCACCTGGTCCTGGGTCGACACGTCCAGCGCGGACACCGGTTCGTCGCAGATCACCAGCTTGGGGCGGAGGATCAGGGCACGGGCGATCGCGATCCGCTGACGCTGCCCACCCGAGAACGCGTGCGGGAAGCGGTTGTAGTGCCGCGGTTCCAGCCCAACGCGCTCCAGCAGCTCCTGCACGCGCCGCTTGATGAGCTTGGAGTCCTTCTCGCCCTGGACCCGCAGGGCGGTGCCGATGCTGTCGCCAATGGTGAGGCGGGGGTTGAGTGACGAGTACGGGTTCTGGAAGATCATCTGCACGTCACGGCGGAGCGGGCGCAGCTTCCGGTCCGGGAGCTGGGTGATGTCGCGGCCCTCGAAGGTGATCGAGCCCGACGCCGGGTGCAGGAGCCGCATGACGGCGCGCGACAGGGTGCTCTTGCCCGACCCGGACTCGCCGACGACGCCGAGCGTCTCCCCCTTGTACAGGTCGAAGGAGACGTCGTTCACGGCGTAGAACTCGGTGGCGGTGCTGAACATGCCGCTGCGCACCTTGAACCGCACGCGCAGGTTGCGCACCTCCAGCAGCGGCGCGCCGGTGGCGGCGTCGCCCCCTTGCTGTTCCGTCCCCGCGGGGGCGCCGGCTCCGGCCGGTGCGGAGCCGGCGGCGGGGGGCTCCTGCTCCTTCGCGGCCGGGGCCGGTTGCTCCTCGCTCACCTGCGCGGCCCGGTCCGCCTCGGCCCGCTCGGCGCGGATCCGGGCGCGGCGCTCGGCGCGCGAGACCTCGACCCGGGGGACGGAGGCCAGCAGCGCCTGGGTGTAGGGATGCTCGGGCGCGGCCAGGACCCGGCGAACGTCGCCGCGCTCCACGGCCTTGCCGTTCTGCATGACCAGGACCTCGTCGACGGACCCGGCGACGACGGCGAGGTCGTGGCTGACCAGGATCAGCGACATGCCCAGGTCGCGGCGGAGGTCGTCGAGCAGGTCCAGGATCTGCGCCTGCACGGTGACGTCCAGCGCCGTGGTCGGTTCGTCGGCGAGCAGCACCTTGGGGTCGCACATCAGCCCCATGGCGATGAGGACGCGCTGGCGCATGCCGCCGGAGAACTCGTGCGGGTAGGAGTTGATCCTGCGGGCGGGGTCCGGGATGCCCACGCGGTCCAGCGACTCGATGGCGCGCTGCTTTGCCTCGGCACGGCCCGCCTGGGGGCGGTGTGTGCGGTAGGCCTCCATGAGCTGGTCGCCGATGGTGTACTGCGGGTGCAGCGAGGACATCGGGTCCTGGAACACCATCGCGATGTCGTTGCCGCGCAGCGCGCGCACCTCGGTGTCGGAGGCGGCGACCATGTCGGTTCCGACGACGGAGATCTGCCCGGTGATGTGGGCCTTGGTGCCGCGGTGCAGCCCCATCAGCGCGAGCGACGTGGCGCTCTTGCCGGAGCCGGACTCACCGACGATGCCCAGCGCGCCGCCGGAGGGCACCTCGAAGGACAGCCCGGCGACGGCGTGGACGTCGCCGTCCATCGTGGGAAAGGTGATCGTCAGGTCGTCGACGCGGACGGCCGCGTCGACGGTGGCCGCGGACCCTTCCGCGGTTCCCGGAGTGGTCATTGCCGGTCTTCCTTCGGCTCGGGCCCCGGTCCGCCGGAGGGGCGGGCCGGGGGTGAGAGGACTGCTCTGCGGTGTCTCGGACCGGCCGCCGGGGTTGGCTCCGGCGGCCGGGGATCGTCAGGCCGTGACTCTGACCCGGGGGTCCACCCAGGCGTAGAGCAGGTCGACGATGAGGTTGCAGACGACGATGAAGAACGCGCCGAACAGGGTGACGCCCAGGATGACGGGCAGGTCGCTCTGCACGATCGCGGTCACGGCGTAGCGGCCGATGCCGTTGAGGGAGAACACGGTCTCGGTGAGCACCGCACCGCCGAGCACCAGGCCCAGGTCCAGGCCGAAGATGGTGACGATCGGGGTGAGGGTGGGCCGCAGCCCGTGCTTGAGCACGACCCTGCGCTCGGCCAGGCCCTTGGCCCGCGCGGTGCGGATGTAGTCCTCGCCCATCGTCTCCAGCATGCCGGCGCGGGTCTGGCGCGCGTACTGGGCGGCGTGCAGGAACGCCAGGGTGATCCAGGGCAGGATCAGTCCGCTCGCCCAGGCCACCGGGTTCTGGGTGAACGGGGTGTAGGAGGGGCTGGCGAACCAGCCGGTGGCGTGCACCAGGAAGGCCAGGCACAGCAGGCCGGTGAAGAAGATCGGCAGGGAGACCCCGGCCAGGGCGACGCCCATGGCGACGCGGTCGAAGATGCTGCCCTTCTTGATGGCCGAGATGACGCCCACGGCCACACCGCCGACCAGCCAGATCACACCGGCCCCAATGGCCAGCGAGAAGGTCACCGGGAGCCGCTTGACGATCTCCGGGAAGACCTCCTGGTAGTTCTGGAAGGAGTAGCCGAAGCAGGGTGCCGTGCACTGCACGGTGTCGCGGCCGAACTGGTACTCGGCCCCGAAGAAGATGCCGCGGATGAACTCCCAGAACTGCACGGCGATCGGCTGGTCCAGGCCGAGCCGGTCGATGGTCGCCTGAATGGCCTCAGGCGTGGGCGCCTTGCCCACGTACATCGTCGCGAGCTGTTCGGTGGTCTGGCCGGCCAGCCGCGGAACGACGTAGAAGATCAAAAACGTCACGAGGGTGACGATGGCGAGCAGCAGCACGCCGGCGCCCAAGCGACGAAGAATGTATGTCAGCAACTTGACCGGCGGCGCGGGGCCGGCCGGATTCCTCGTGGGAGTCCGGCCGCCCCCGCCGCCTTCACCTGCCTTCTCTCAACCGATCGGGGTGGATGCGCTTACTCGCGGGTGGTGCCCAGGGCCATGAAGTCGTACCCCGCGTAGCCCACGTGGTAGTAGACGTTGGTGAGGGTGTCCGGGCGGTAATACACCATCTTTTCCTGGACGACCGGCAGGATCACCGCGTTCTCCATGACGATCCGGTCGATCTGGCTGTACTTGTCCGCGCGGGCCTCGGGGTCCTGTTCCTTGACCGACTCTTCGAACAGCTTGTTGACCTCGGGGTCGTCGAACTCAGAGATGTTGGCGTTGCCCGCGTCGCGGATGGACTCGCCGTTGACGATCTCGCTCATGAACCCGTAGCCGGTGGCCCAGTCCGGGGCCCAGCCGTACACCGTCAGGCCCAGCTCGTTGTCGTGCACGAAGTCGGGCGATCCGGCCTGGCTGTTGGTGTAGGTGTCCGACGGGTACTGCTTGATCGACGCGTCGATGCCCACCCGCTTCAGGCTGGCCTGCAGGGCCTCGGCGGTGCCGACGTCGGCCGGGCGGTCGGAGCGGGCCCCGATGTTGACCGTGAAGCCGTCGTCCTCGCCGCACTCCTTGAGCTTGGCCTTGGCCTTGTCGAGATCGCCCTTGTTGTCGTCGGACGGGTACAGGTCGATGCTCGTGTCGGCGCCTTCGAGGCTCTTCGGCATGATCTGCGTGGGGATGTCACCGCCGGAGGGGCCGCCCCAGGCCCGCTGGAGCGCGTCGTGGTCGGCCGCGAACATGATCGCCTGGCGGCAGGCCAGGTCGTCCAGCGGCTCGACCTTGGTGTTGATGTTGACGTAGCGCATCGTGTTGCCCGCCGGGTTGTCGACGTTGGCCTTCTTGGCCTCGTCGCTGAGCACGGTGCCCTTCATCGCGAGCCCAAGGCTGGACGTCGAGAGGTCGACGTCGAGCTGCCCGTTGACCAGGCGCTGGTCGATCTCGTTCTGCTCGACGCCGAGTTCGACCTCGATGCGGTCCGGCAGGGCCTTGCGCGTGGGGTCGGTCGCGGGATCCCACTCGTCGTTGCGGACGAGGTTGAGGCTCTGCTCCGGCTTGTAGTCGCCGTCGAACTTGTAGGGGCCCGACGACAGGACGTGGGACTGGTACTGCGGGCCCTTGTCGGCCTCGGCGGGGACCGGCGCCGTCTGCGGCTGGATGAGGATGTAGTTGAACTCCGCGAACGGTCTCTTCAGGTGGAAGACGAGGGTGTGGTCGTCCGGGGTCTCGATGCCGCCGAAGCCCTGGAGGGGGTCGGAGGCGTTGGCGTAGGGGCCCTCGTAGTCGTCGCTGTCGGCGAGCAGCTTCTTGAAGTACTCCGGACCGTTGGAGAGCTGCTTGCCGAAGTTGCTGCGCGCGATCGCGTACTTGATGTCCTCGGCGACGATCTCCTCGCCGTTCTCGTACTTCAGCCCCTTCTTCAGCTTGACAGTGTAGGTCGTCCCGTCGTCGCTGACCTCGGGCATGCCCTCGGCGAGGTCCGGCTGGAGCTCGGTGCCCTCGGATCCGGGGGACGTGGTGTAGGTCAACAGGGTGCGGGCGTAGTAGCGGCTGAAGTTCCACCCGAAGGCGTAGTACATGTTGCCCGGGTCGGGGGAGTCGAAGTCCGAGGAGATGGCGTAGCGCAGCGTGCCGCCCTTCTGCTCGGAGGGGTTGACGATCTCGGTCTCCCCCTGGTTGAAGGCGGCTTCCCCGCCTCCACCGGCGCCTCCGCCGCCTCCGCATGCGCTCAGCAGCAAGGTCGCGGCCGCGCCGAGCGCGACGAACCCCAGAGCTCGTTTCGTCATGTCCTGCCTTTCTCGCAGACGTGGGATGTGCCGTCCGTGGGGTGGCGGAGCCGGGTGGGCGCCGCCGCCCGTCAGTCGGAGGACCTCGGGTCGAACGCGTCGCGCAGGCCGTCGCCGAGGAGGTTGAAGGCGAGCACGGTGATGAAGATCGCCAGGCCCGGGATGATCACGAAGTGCGGCGAGGTGGTGTAGTACTGCAGCGAGTCGGAGATCATGCCGCCCCAGGTGGGCGTGGGCGGGTTGATGCCCACGCCGAGGAAGGACAGCGCCGCCTCGAACAGGATGTTCGTCGGGATCAGCAGCGTGGAGTAGACGAGGATCGGGGTGACGAGGTTGGGCAGGATCTCCCGGAAGAGGATGTACCGGTTGCTCGCCCCGAGGCTCCGCGCGGCCTCGACGAACTCGCGCTCCTTGAACGAGAGCGTCTGGCCGCGCACGATGCGGCCGATATAGGGCCAGTTGAAGAACCCGATGATGAAGATCAGCAGGGCGACGCGCAGCCCGTTGCCGGTCAGCCCGAACGCGCCGTCGGGGATGACACCGGCCAGCGCGATCGCGAAGAGCAGGAGCGGGAACGCCAGGAAGATGTCCATCGCCCGGCTGATAACGGTGTCGACCCAGCCGCCGAAGTAGCCGGCGAGGCTGCCCAGGACGGTCCCGATGAAGACGCACAGGACGGTGGCGCCGAAGGCGACGAGCAGCGAGATCTGCGCGCCGTAGACGATCCGGCTGAACAGGTCGCGGCCGTTGACCGGCTCCAGGCCGAGCAGGTGGTCGAGGCTCATCCCGCCCCAGGGGTCGATGCCGCTCGTGGGGTCGTTCGGGTCGTTGAGCACACCGCCGGTGAGGGGGTCGATCGGCGCCTGGTTGAACTGGTTCGGCGGGAAGCCGAAGAACTTCACCAGGAGTGGCGCGAGGATCGCGGTCAGGATGAGAAGAACGACGACGATGCCGCCGGTCAGCGCGACCTTGTCCCGCCGAAACCGTTGCCAGGCGATCTGCCGGAGGGAACGGCTCGCCGCGTCGGCTCGCCGCGGCTCGGCCTCCGCCCCGGCGTCCTCCACCGTTCCAGGTGCGTCCGAAGGCGCGGTCATTGCACCACTACTCCCCCACTCGTCCCGCTTTTGGCGCGGCCCTGAATTTCGGTCAGGGCCCGTCGAAGGGTGTCCCCTCGGGCCCTGGTGCGGCACCGGTCACGTGCCCGGGGTCGACGGAGCGACCCGCATCGGCGGCGGGCGGGTAAGCCCGGCCACCGGGCATGCGCAGCTCCATGCTGACTTATCTCGGGAGTTCAACACGGCTAACGCATGTGACCCACCTGACGGTGCATCGCGATCAATTTACGCCCGTTTTAGACACAAACCGTCCAGTTACCCGCGATGTGGCCGAATTGTGATTTGAGGAACACGAATCCGTCACACGCTGCAACGTGACACATGGCATACCACCCACGACAGAGTGTGCCTGACCGGCCGAGACTGGACAGGTAAGACGCGCCGGATGCCCCATTCGCCCACGCGGAGTGAGGAGACCACCGCCGCCCATCGCGGCCGGATTTCGGTCACGGACGTCCGAAATCGGCAAAATCAGTTGCATCTCGGGCGGCGATATGCCGGTGGATCGGTCGTAGCACGCGCGCTGCGCCGATTTCAGCCGGGCTTAAGGGCGATGCCACAAAACCCATGCGCCGGGCCCATCCCGGCCCGGGACACCGGCATGACAGCAGAGGGGCCGGAGGGATCTCCCCTCCGGCCCCTGGCTCGACCGTTATCAGGCGCGGGCTACTCGATACCGCGCTTGCGCAGCAGCGCCTCGATGTCGCTGAAGTCGTCATCCCCCGACTGAGCGGACTGCTTGGGCTGCTTGGACTGCTTCGGGCTCGGCGTGGAAGCGGGCTGCGCGCCGGTGATCCCCGGGGCGGCCCCGGCACCGGCCTCGGCGGCCTTGGGCGCCGATGTGGCGCCACCGGTGCCGAGACCGCGCGCCCGCATGATCCCCGAGACCACCCACAGCACGACGGCCAGTCCGGCCACCGCGACCCCGGCCCACACGATCGGATTGAAGATCAGGGAGGTGAAGAAGCGGGACAGGTCGAACACCAGCCGCCACAGGATCGTCATCAGGCCCATGAGTCCCGCCGCCAGTGGCAGCAGCGACCACGCCACACCGCGCAGCCCGGCCGCGGTACCCCGGCGGCGCCACACCATCCAGGAGATGAGCAACCCCACGACCGTGAGGGCGGCCCCCAGCATCGGACCCGCGATCGGCAACTGTTCCGGAACACCCATGTGCCCAGTCTCGCACCCGCGAGGCCCTATGCACATCCGGTCGTTCCCCTAGGGAGGCGGTGTCGCTCACGGGCCGAGATGGGCCCACCGACCACCCGGTACCGCCGCGCTCCGCACGGGGCCGCTTTCCCTCGGACCATCCGCTGGCCCGCTCCGGTAGCCGGAGCGGGCCAGCTGGTCCGGCCGCGCGGCGGGGCGCCGGACCGGTCACTCGCCGCCGGTCGTCCCCAGTGTCGCGTAGTCGTACATCTTCCAGCTGGGGTTGAAGAAGACGTTGGTCAGGTTGTCGGGGCGGTACAGCACCGACTTGTGGAACACCATCGGAGCGATGACGGCCTGCTCCATCGCCTTCTTGTCGATCTCGGCGTAGATCTTGTTCCGCTCCTCCTCGTCCTTGATCGTGATGACCTCGTCGAGGAGCTTGTTGATCTCCGGATCGTCGAGCTCGGAGATGTTGGCGTTACCGGCCTTCTTGATGGCTTCGCCGTCGATGATCTGGCTGAAGTACCCGTAGCCGGTGGGCCAGTCGGGCATCCAGCCGTAGATGTTCAGGCCGAGCTCCTTGTCGTGCACGAAGCTCGGCGAACCGGCCTGGGTGTTGGTGAAGGTGTCCGACGGGAACTGCTGGATGCTCACGTCGATGCCGGCGCGCTTCAGCCCCTCCTGGATGGCTTCGGCTGCCGCGACCTCGGAGGGACGGTCGGACCGCACCCCGAGGTTGGCCGTGAAGCCGTCGTCCTCGCCGCACTCCTCCAGCTTCTTCTTGGCCTCGTCGACGTCGCCCTTGTTGTCGTCGTTCTTGGACGGGTAGAGGTCCAGGTCCGGGTTGGACCCGGGGACCGCCGGAGGCAGGATCTGGGTCGCCGGTGTGCCGCCCGCGTCGCCGCCCCACGCGCGGTGCACGGCGTCGCGGTCCATCGCGTACTGCACCGCCTGGCGGCAGGCCACGTCGTCGAACGGCTTCACTTGCGTGTTGATGGTGAGGTAGTAGTGGGCGCTGTTCTCCGGGTTGTCGACGCGCGCCTTTTCGGTGTCGTCGGTGAAGACCCCGCCCTTCTGCGCCGGGCCCAGGCCGGTACCGGAGAGGTCGACGTCGAGCTTGCCGGTGGCCAGCCGCTTGTCGATCTCGTCCTGGTTGATGCCTTCCTCGACGGTGATCTTGTCGGGAAGGGCCGTGCGGACCGGGTCGGACTCGGGGTCCCACTCGTCGTTGCGGACCAGGGTGAAGCCGTTGCCCGGCTGGTACTCGCCCTCGAACTTGTAGGGGCCGCTGGAGACCACGGAGGAGAGGTAGCGCTCGCCGGTGTCGGCGTCGGCGGGAACCGGGGCGCTCTGCGGCTGCACCAGCACGTAGGGGAAGTCGGCGAAGGCGCCCTTGAGGTGGAAGACCAGCGTGTGGTCGTCCGGCGTCTCGATGGCGTCGAAGCCCTCAAGCGGGTCGTCCTTGCCGTCGTAGACGCCCTCGTAGCCCTTGGCGTCGAGGTGTTCCTTGTAGTACTCGGGGCCGTTGGGCAGGGACTTGTCGCCGAAGTTGCTGCGCGCGATCGCGTACTTGATGTCGTCGGCGACGATCTCCGAGCCGTCCTCGAACTTCATCCCCTTCTTCAGCTTGACGGTGTAGGTCGTCCCATCGTCGCTGACCTCGGGCATCCCCTCGGCGAGGTCGGGGACGACCTCGCGGCCGGCGTCGCCCGGCTTGGCCGCATAGGTGTAGAGCGTCCGGGCGTAGAGGCGGCTGAAGTTCCACATGTAGCCGTAGTAGATGTTGCCCGGGTCGGTGCTCTCCACGTTGGTGGTGATCGCGAAGCGCAGCGTTCCGCCGGTCTCCTCGCTGGGGTTCACCACGTCGGTGATCCCCGCGTTGAACCCGGCCGCGGCCGTGCCGCCCCCTCCGTTGTCACCGTTTCCGCCACACGCGCTCAGCAGCAGGATCGCCGCAGCGCCGAGCGCTACGGATCCGATCGCTGTTCGTCTCACTGTCCGCCCTCTCGTCGAGTGCCACCGGATGTGAGCGCATCACACCGACATCCCCCGGGCACGCCGACGGGCCGGGTTCTCGACACCGGACGGCGCCCCTGTGGTTGTGATGCACATAACGGTTGACTCTACGGAGGCGCAGGTCACATTTTGTCTAACGTGGGATAACTTGTCTGGTTTTATGCCGCGGTGTCAGTCCCGCGCCCCGTCCGCGAGGCCGTGGAGCCACTCCAGGTCGAGGCCGACCAGCGAGTCGATCACGGTGAGTCCGTCGGCCGGAGCGATCTCGACGTGGTTGGGCACGGCGACCGTGACGCAGCCCGCGGCCCGTGCCGAGGCGACGCCGACCACCGAGTCCTCGAACGCCACGCACCGCCGCGGGTCCACGCCGAGCAGCCGGGCCGCCGTGAGGTAGGGGTCGGGGTGGGGCTTGTTGTGGTCCACCTCGTCACCGGCCACGCTCAGGTCGAAGGAGCTCAGGCCGATGCCGCCGATGGCGCGCTCCACCAGGCGGCGTTCGGTGGAGGTGACCAGGGCCACCGGCAGATCGGAGGCGGCCACCAGACGCACCAGCTCCTTGGCACCGGGACGCAGTTCGGCGCCGTCGGCCAGCAGCCGGCCGAACTCCTCGTACAGCCGCAGCCCCACCTCGGTCTCGGAGGCCTGGGCTCCGGTCAGGTCGATGATGTAGCGCGCGACGGCCGCGGTCGCGCCGCCGACGTTGCGCTCGTGGTCCTCCTCGGTCCACACACCGCCGAGCCCGGCGACGACGCTGCGTTCGGCCTCCCCCCACAGGCCCTCGCTGTCGATCAGGGTGCCGTCCATGTCGAACAGGACGGCCTGCAGGGCGCCGCCCGGGGCCTGCTGGATCGCAGGGTCCCCGGGCGCGCCACCGGTCTCGGTAGGAGTCATGCGTTGAAGTATTTCGCTTCCGGGTGATGGATGACGATCGCGTCGGTTGCCTGTTCGGGAACGAGTTGGAACTCCTCGGACAACGTGACACCGACGCGCTCGGGTTCCAGGAGTTTCATGATCTTGGCACGGTCCTCCAGGTTCGGGCAGGCCCCGTACCCCAGGGAGAAGCGGGCGCCGCGGTAGCCCAGCTTGAAGAACGCGTCGAGCTCGGCCGGGTCCTCCCCGGCGAACCCGAGCTCGGCGCGGACCCGCGTGTGCCAGTACTCCGCGAGTGCCTCGGTGAGCTGCACGGACAGTCCGTGCAGTTCCAGGTAGTCGCGGTAGGCGTTCTTCTCGAACATCTCGGCGGTGGCCCGGCTGATGGCCGAGCCGACCGTGACGACCTGGAAGGCCACGACGTCGGTCTCGCCGGACTCCTTGGGCCGGAAGAAGTCGGACAGGCACAGGTGCCGGTCGCGCCGCTGCCGGGGGAAGGTGAACCGGGTCCGCTCGCCGCCGTCCTCGTCGAGCACCACGAGGTCGTCGTTCTCGCTGTAGCAGGGGTAATAGCCGTAGACGACCGCGGCCTCCAGCCACCCCTCGGTCTGGATGCGGTCGAGCCACATCCGCATGCGCGGCCTGCCCTCGGTCTCCACCAGCTCCTCGTAGCTCGGCCCGCCGCCGCGCGAGGCCTTCAGCCCCCACTGCCCCATGAACAGGGCGCGCTCATCCAAAAAGGCCGCGTAGTCCGCGAGCGGGAGGCCCTTGCTGATGCGCTCGCCCCAGAAAGGCGGCTGGGGCACGGTGTTGGTGGTGGACACGTCGCTGCGCGCCGGCATCTCTTCGGGCTCGGTGACTTCGAGCTTGGCCCCGCCCTTGACCCGACGCTTGCGCAGCGCGGGCAACTCGGCGCCCTCGACGCCGCGCTTGACCGCCATGAAGGCGTCCATCAGGCGCAGGCCCTCGAAGGCGTCCTTGGCGTAGCGGACGTCGCCCTCGAAGATCTCGGCGAGGTCCTGCTCGACGTAGGAGCGCGTGAGCGCGGCACCCCCCAGCAGCACCGGGTAGTTCTCGGAGATCCCGCGGGAGTTCATCTCCTCCAGGTTCTCCCGCATGATCACGGTCGACTTGACGAGCAGGCCGGACATGCCGATGACGTCGGCCCGCTGCTCCTGGGCCGCCTCCAGGATCGTCGACACCGGCTGCTTGATGCCGAGGTTGACGACGTCGTAGCCGTTGTTGGAGAGGATGATGTCGACCAGGTTCTTGCCGATGTCGTGCACATCGCCCTTGACGGTGGCGAGCACGATACGGCCCTTGCCGTCGTCATCGGTCTTCTCCATGTGCGGTTCGAGGTAGGCGACCGCGGACTTCATTACCTCGGCGGACTTCAGCACGAACGGGAGCTGCATCTCGCCCGAGCCGAACAGGTCGCCGACGACCTTCATTCCGGCCAGCAGGGTCTCGTTGACGATCTGCAGGGCGGAGCGCTCGGCCAGCGCCTCGTCCAGGTCGGCCTCGATCCCGACCATCTCGCCGTCGATGATGCGCCGTTCCAGGCGTTCCGCCAGCGGCAGCGCCGCCAGCTCCTGGGCGCGCGACGCCTTGAGCGCCTGGGCGTCCACGCCCTCGAAGAGGTCCAGGAACTTGGCGAGCGGGTCGTAGTCCTCGGTGCGCCGGTCGTAGACCATGTCCAGGGCGACCTGGCGCTGCTCGTCGGGGATCCGGTTCATCGGCAGGATCTTGGAGGCGTGCACGATGGCCGAGTCCAGCCCCGCCTCGACGCACTCGTGCAGGAACACCGAGTTCAGCACGATGCGCGCCGCCGGGTTGAGCCCGAAGGAGATGTTGGACAGCCCCAGCGTGGTCTGCACCCCGGGGTAGCGCCGCTTGATCTCCTTGATCGCCTCGATGGTCTCGATACCGTCGCGCCGGGTCTCGTCCTGGCCGGTGGCGATGGGGAAGGTGAGCGCGTCGACGATGATGTCCTCGACCCGCATGCCCCAGGTACCGGTGAGCTCCTCGATCAGCCGGACGGCGACGCGCACCTTCCACTCGGCGGTGCGCGCCTGGCCGTCCTCGTCGATGGTCAGCGCCACCACGGCCGCGCCGTGCTCCTGGACCAAGGGCATGATCTTGTTGATGCGGGAGTCGGGGCCGTCGCCGTCCTCGTAGTTGACCGAGTTCACCACGGCACGCCCGCCGACCAGCTGCAGTCCGGCCTCAAGCACGGCGGGCTCGGTGGAGTCCAGCACCAGCGGCAGGGTGGAGGCGGTGGCCAGACGGGAGGCCAGCTCCTTCATGTCGGCCACGCCGTCGCGGCCCACGTAGTCGACGCAGAGGTCGAGCAGGTGGGCGCCGTCCCGAATCTGGTCGCGGGCGATCTCGACGCAGTCGTCGTAGCGCTCCTCGACCATCGCCTCGCGGAACTTCTTGGAGCCGTTGGCGTTGGTGCGCTCGCCGATCGCGAGATAGCTGGTGTCCTGGCGGAAGGGGACGCTCTGGTAGAGCGACGCGGCCGCCGGGACGGTGAGGGGCCGACGGCTCTTGACGCCCCGGCCGTGCACACGCTCGACGACCTGGCGCAGGTGCTCGGGGGTGGTGCCGCAGCAGCCGCCGACCATCGACAGCCCGAACTCGGTGGTGAAGGTGTCGTGGGCGTCGGCGAGTTCGTGGGGCAGCAGCGGGTAGACGGCGCCGTCGGCGCCCAGCTCGGGCAGGCCGGCGTTGGGCATGCAGGAGATGGGCACGCGGGAGTGCTGGGAGAGGAAGCGCAGGTGCTCGCTCATCTCGGCGGGGCCGGTGGCGCAGTTCAGCCCGATCATGTCGATTTCGAGCGGTTCCAGCGCGGTCAGGGCGGCGCCGATCTCCGAGCCGAGCAGCATGGTGCCGGTGGTTTCGATGGTCACCTGGGCGATGATCGGGATGTCGGATCCCGTGGCGCGCCGCGCGCGCTTCGCCGCGATCACCGCGGCCTTGGTCTGCAGCAGGTCCTGGCAGGTCTCGATCAGGATGGCGTCGGCGCCGCCCTCGATGAGCCCCGTGTGGCACTGCTCATAGTAGTCGCGCAGTGTGGTGAACTCGGCGTGGCCGAGCGTCGGGAGTTTGGTACCCGGGCCGACGGAGCCCAGGACGTAGCGGGGGTGGTCGGGGGTGGAGTACTCGTCGGCGGCCTCGCGGGCGACCCGCGCCCCGGCCTCGGCGAGTTCGTAGGTGCGATCGACGATGTCGTACTCGCCGAGGTTTCCGAAGTTCGCGCCGAAGGTGTTGGTCTCGACGCAATCGACGCCGACGTCGAAGAACTCGGCGTGCGTGGCGCGGACGATGTCCGGTCGGGTGACGTTGAGGATCTCGTTGCAGCCTTCGTGGCCCTCGAATTCGTCGAGGTCGAGATCGTGGGCCTGAAGCATGGTGCCCATCGCACCATCGGCGATGATGACGCGCTGGGCAAGGGCATCCCGGAAGGAGAGTCGAGAGCTCATGACCATTAACTGTAGTGTCGTCCTGCTTTAGGTGCAGGACACGGGGTCCTGCGATCACCATCGCCGCGGCGATACAGCAGGTGGGACGCGAGGTGCGCGCATCTTCGGACGTCAACATCCGATGATCCGCCCTCGGTTCCGACCGACGATACCCGAGCGCGTTCCGGAGCGTTGCCCCCACCCCATAGGGTGAACCTGTCCGGTCCTTTTTCCACGGTCGGCGCCTCGGCATTTCACTGTCGCGCTACCAGCGGAGCGTGGTAGGGCTGGACGGCGCGTCAAACGACGTCGCGTGTGTCAGTGGAGAAACCCGGCCGGGCCGGCCGCGCGGAGGGCGGCCCGGGGAGTGTGAGGAGACGGCCGTTGCCTGAGCTCGACAGCGTCGGTGAGCTCGTCGAGCCTGTCCTGGTGGCCGCGTTCGAAGGCTGGAATGACGCCGGAGAGGCCGCCGGGACGGTTGTCGAACATCTGATGACGGCCTGGGACGCCGACGAATTGCTCACCCTCGAACCCGACGACTACTACGACTTCCAGGTCGCGCGGCCCCGGACCACGGTAGTCAACGGGGAACACAGTGGGATCACCTGGCCCACCACGCGGATCTCGATCGCCCGGCCCGCGGGCGGCGGCCGCGACGTCGTGCTGGTGAGCGGCTCCGAACCGAACATGCGCTGGCGGGGGTTTGCCGGGGACCTGCTGGCGGTGGCCCGGGAACTCGGCGTACGCCGTGTCGTGCTCCTGGGCGCGCTGCTGGCCGATGTCCCCCACACGCGCCCGGTCCCGATCAGCGGGGTGAGCTCGCCCAAGCACCTGCTCTCGACGCTGCACCTGGAGCCCGCCGGCTACGACGGCCCCACCGGCATCGTCGGGGTACTGCACGACACCTTCGCCTCGGCCGGGATCGAAACGGTGTCGCTGTGGGCGGCCGTGCCGCACTACGTCGCCCAGCCGCCCTCCCCCAAGGCCACCCTGGCACTGCTGCGCGGCGTGGAGGACGTCCTGGACGTCACCGTGCCGCTGGGCGACCTCATTGAGGAGGCCAGGGCCTGGGAGCACGGCGTCGACGAACTCGCCTCGGAGGACGAGGACATCGCCGGGTACGTGCGCAGCCTTGAGGAGGCCAAGGACGCGGCCGAGCTCCCCGAGGCGACCGGCGAGGCGATCGCGCGCGAGTTCGAGCGCTACCTGAAGCGCCGGGGACGCGGCTAGGCCGCCGGTTCGCCCGTCACCGGCGCTCACACGCCGCCGCCCCTGATTATTCCCGCGGCGCGTCGGCGCCGGTGCCCCCGGTCGCCTCAGCGTTGGGGGCCGCGTCGGCCGCGGGACCGACCGCACGCTCGTGATAGGTCCGGCGTGTGCGTTCGGTGTGCTCGCGCATGAGATCGGCCGCCGCGTCGGCGTCGCCCGCCGCGATCGCGTCGACGAGTCGGTCGTGCTCGTCCCACGAGTCGTGGCCGCGGGTGCGGGCGACGGGCGTGTAGTACCAGCGCACCCTGCGATCGACCTGCGCGGCGAGTTCGGCCAGCACCCCGTTGCCCGACACCTCGGCGAGGGCGCGGTGGAAGTCGGCGTTGGCGGCGACCACGGCTTCGACATCGTCGGCCCGGACCGCGGAGCGGCCGACGGCGATCCGCTCGCGGAGCCGGGCGATCTCCTCGGGTGCGGCGTTGCGTGCGGCAAGGCGCGCGGCTTCGGCCTCCAGCAGGGCGCGCACGGACAGGAGCTGGTCGGCCTCGCTCTCGGTCGGCCGGTGCACGAACGCTCCGTAGCCGGGCCGCAGGTCGACCCAGCTCTCGTTGCTGAGCCGCTGCAGCGCCTCGCGCACCGGTTGGCGCGAGACCCCCAGGTGCGCGGCGAGCTCCGTTTCGACCAGGTGCTGGCCCGGCGGAAGCCGGCGGGTGGTGATCAGGTCGAGGATCGCGTCGTAGACGGCGTCGCGCAGCGGCGCCGGCCGCCGTACGCGTCCGGCGGCCAGGGCCTGCAGGGCCTGATGGGACATGGGCTCGTATTCCCGCGTTCCGGTGCGAGGGTGCTGTGTCGACAATGTACACAACGCCCCCGACTGTGCGAGGCACAGTGATCGCTGAGAGGGTGGCGGGTAGGGGAGGATTACCCCGGGTGATCGGGCCCCGTGCCCGTCGCCGACCAGCGATCGCCGGACAAAGGCCGGGAAGGTGCAGCGGCAATGGGACGCGTGACAGCACGCGAGAAGGTCCTGCGGGTCAGGGACGGGGTGGTCAGCGAGCGCGTGGACACCCTGGTCGTGGAGGAGCCGCTGGAGGTGCGGCTGAACGGGGAGCCGCTCAGTGTCACGATGCGCACGCCCGGGCACGACTTCGACCTGGCTGCCGGTTTCCTGGTGAGCGAGGGCGTGGTGGCACGGGCCGCCGACATCGCGGCCATCCGGTACTGCGCCGGTGCCACCGAGGACGGCGTCAACACCTATAACGTCCTGGACGTGGCGGTGGCGCCGGGTGTCGCGGTTCCCAAGGCGTCGCTGGAGCGCAACTTCTACACGACTTCCTCCTGCGGGCTGTGCGGGAAGGCGAGCCTGGATGCGGTGCGCACCACGAGCCGCTGGACGGTCGCCGACGACCCGGTGCGGATCGACGGCCGCACCTTCACGGTGATGCCCGACCGGCTGCGCGCGGCGCAGCGCGTCTTCGAGCGCACCGGCGGCCTGCACGCGGCCGGGCTGTTCGACGCCCGGGGCGAGCTGCTCGCGGTGCGCGAGGATGTCGGTCGGCATAACGCGGTCGACAAGCTCGTCGGCTGGGCGGTACGCGAGAACCGGCTGCCCCTGCGCGGCGGCACGCTCATGGTGTCGGGGCGCGCCTCGTTCGAGCTCGCACAGAAGGCGGTGATGGCGGGGATCCCCGTGCTGGCGGCCGTGTCCGCCCCGTCGTCCCTGGCCGTGGACCTCGCGGCGGACGCGGGCCTCACCCTGGTGGGGTTCCTGCGCGGTGCCTCGATGAACGTCTACGCCGGGCGCCACCGCGTTGTCCTGGAGCAGGATACGGCGGCGTCGCCGTCCGCGACCGCAGCGGGCTGACGCCCGACGCCGGGCGTCAGCCCTTACGCGCCTTGGCCGCCGCCTTGGTGCTCTTCTTGAACGCGCGCACCTCGGCCAGCGTCTGCTCGTCCAGCACGTCGGCGATGGACCTGCGTGCCCCCTCCTCCCCGTAGGCGCCGGCCGCCTCGCGCCACCCCGGGACGTCGAGGTCGAACTGCTTGCCCAGGAGGGCCAGGAAGATGCGGGCCTTCTGGTCACCGTAGCCGGGCAGGGCCTTCAGCCGGCGCAGGACCTCGCGCCCGTCGGGGTCACCCTCGCTCCACAGCGCTTCGGGGCGGTCGTCGTAGTGCTCGACCAGGTAGGCGCACAGGGCCTGGATCCGCTTGGCCATCGATCCGGGGAAGCGGTGCACGGCGGGCGACCGCGCACACGTCGCGGCGAACCCCTCGGGGTCCGCCTCCGCGATGGCCCGGGCATCGAGCCCGCCCATGCGGTCAGCGATCTTCTTCGGCCCGGCGAACGCCGTCTCCATCGGTACCTGCTGGTCCAGAAGCATGCCGATGAGCAGCGCCAGCGGCTCCCGGGCCAGCAGTTCGTCGGCGTCGGCGTCCCCGGCCAAGTACAACCTGCGTGTCATGATCCCGATCATCCCACGTCGTCGGTGAGATCGGCGCGAAGCCAGCGCTCGACCTCAAGAACGTGCATGGTGGCGGCGGCGCGGGCGGCGTCGGGGTCGCGGGCCCGCAGTGCGCGGTAGATCCGCTCGTGGTCCTCGCGGAGGCGGGCGGTGATCCCGGCCTCGCGGTGGCCGCGCCAGACCCGGGCGTTGAAGGTGCGGGAGGACAGGCCGTCGTTGATGGCGGCCAGCGTGGCGTTTCCGGTGATCTCCACGATGGCCTGGTGGAAGGTGAGGTCGGCCGAGACGGTATCCGCGTACGCGTCCGCCCCGGCCGAGCCGCCGTCGGCGTCCATCCGGTTGAGGATCTCGCCGAGGCGGCGGAGCTGGGCGTCGTCGGCGCGGGCGGCGGCCAGTGCGGTCGCGGCGGGTTCGAGCATGCGCCGCACCTGGAGCACCTCGATGAGGGTCTCCCCTTGAGAGACCTCGGCGAGCACGGAGAAGGTCTCCAGGAGGTCGGCCGGGCGCAGCGCGGTGACGTAGACGCCCGCGCCGTGCCGTGCCTCCAGTACGCCCAGGGTGGTCAGCGCGCGGATGGCCTCGCGCATCGAGCTGCGTGAGACACCGAGGTCGGAGGCGAGTTCCCGCTCGGTGGGCAGCCGGTCGCCGGGCTTCAGGGTGCCGTCGGCGATGCGTTCTTTGATCCGCTCGATCGCACGCTGGGTCACCGGCATGCCGCGGTCGGCCGGCTCTGTGGGGGCCACCGGCCCCGATCCGGCGCCCGGGGCGGAATCCGGCGTCGCGTCCGGTGCGGCGTCGGGGATGGTCACGCGTCGTCCTCCACGTCGTCGGCTGCTCGGGGGCAGATGGTCGGGCCGATGGTGCGGGCGGGTGCCGGAGCCCTGATCGGCCCCATTCGGCGTGCGCGCCGCCCGACGGAAGCCCCGATCCTCCCATCTTGACACCTTCTTCCTCACACGCGTACAAGTGATCCGACCAATTCGCCTCTGTGTGGCACCTCACATATGCGATCACCAGGAAAACGACAATTGTCGGTATCCACGAACGCGATAGTCATCAGACCAATTATCGTGAGCGTGGAGCACGAGCTGTGTGGGAGCAACGTGAAGTTCTTGAGAATCGGACCCTTGGGCGCCGAGCGTCCGGCAGTGCTCGACGACGGCGGCACCCTGCTGGACCTGTCCGCCATCACCCCCGACATCGACGGCGCCTTCCTCTCCGGCAGCGGAGTCGATCGCGCCCGGGCCGCGCTGAACGCCGGAGACCTGCGGCCCGTGGCCGACCTCGACACCACCGCTTTCGGCGAGCGCGTCGGCGCCCCCGTCGCCACGCCGGGCAAGCTCATCGGCATCGGCCTGAACTACACCGACCACGCCGCCCAGACCGGGGCCGAGCCCCCCGTCGAGCCGGTCGTCTTCATCAAACCGAGCGACACCATCGTGGGGCCGGACGACGATGTCCTCATCCCGCGCGGCAGCGGCAAGACCGACCACGAGGTGGAGCTGGCCGTCGTCATCGGCCGTACCGCCCGCTACCTGGAGAACCTCGGCGCCGCCGCCGACGCCATCGCCGGGTACGCCATCGCCAACGACGTGACCGAGCGCGAGTTCCAGCTGGAGCGTGGCGGCCAGTGGGACAAGGGCAAGTCATGCGAGACGTTCACGCCCCTGGGCCCCTGGCTGGTCACGCCCGACGAGGTCGACGATGTCGCGGCGCTCGGACTGCGGCTCCGGGTCAACGGCGCCCCGGTCCAGGACGGCACCACCAAGAACATGATCTTCGGGGTCCACCACATCGTGTGGTACCTGAGCCAGTTCATGGCGCTGCGGCCCGGGGACGTCGTTATCACCGGAACTCCGGCCGGAGTCGCGATGGGCAGCCCCGACCGTTCGTTCCTGCGCCCCGGCGATGTCATGGAGCTGGAGGTCGACGGCCTGGGCCGGCAGCGCCAGCGCCTCGTCGCCGCCTGAGCCGACGGGTGCCGATCCATCAGCACACGCAGCCGCACGACGACAGGAGCCCTGACGCCATGACGTGACCACCGCCGGTGGGAGGGACGTGCCGCGGCCACGGCGCCGCCCTCCCACCGGAGCGCCCTCGCGCCCGACACGCGGCGCACAACGCGCGACACACGGAGGAGACCCGGCCGTGCACCCCTAGAGTCGGGCACGGCGCCACGGGCAGCCCATCCCCACCACGGAGCACACGAGGAAAACGATGCGGATCGCCTTATTCGTCACCTGCCTCAACGACACCCTGTTCCCGGACACCGGGCGGGCGGTGGTCCGGCTGCTGGAGCGGCTCGGCCACGAGGTGGTCTTCCCCGAGTCGCAGACCTGCTGCGGACAGATGCACTACAACACCGGCTACCGGCGCGACGCGCAGAAGCTGGCGGTCCGGTTCGTCGAGACCTTCGACGACGCCGACGTGGTCCTGGCGCCCTCCGGCTCCTGCGCCGCCATGGTCCGCGACAACTACCCGCGCCTGGGCGCTTCGGGCAGTCGGCTGGAACGCGCCGCCACGGCGCTGGCGCCCCGCGTCTACGACCTCGCGGAGCTGCTGGTCGACGTGCTGGGCGTCACCGACGTCGGCGCCTACTTCCCGCACACGGTCACCTACCACCCCACCTGCCACGGCCTGCGCCTGCTCGGCCTGGGCGAGCGCCCCTACGCGCTCCTACGGGACGTGCGCGGACTGGAGCTGGTGGACCTGCCCGAGGCGCGCGAGTGCTGCGGGTTCGGCGGCACGTTCGCGGTGAAGAACCCCGACGTGTCGGCCGCCATGGGCGCGGACAAGGCCCGCAACGTCGCCGCGACCGGCGCCGAGGTGCTGTGCGCGGTGGACAACTCCTGCCTGATGCACATCGGCGGCACCCTCGACCGGCAGCGCGCCGGCGTCAAGGTCGTCCACCTCGCCGAGATCCTCGCCTCCACGGAACAGGAGCCCGCCCAGATATGACCGGAACTTTCCTCGGCATGCCGCCGTTCCCCGAGGCCGCCCGTGCGGCCACCGCCGACGCCCAACTCCGGCACAACCTCCGCGCGGCCACCCACACCATCCGCGACAAGCGGGCCGAGGCCGTGGGCGAACTCGACGACTGGACGCGGCTGCGGGCCGCGGGCAAGGCCGTCAAGGACCGCACCCTGCGCCACCTCGACTACTACCTGGAGCAGCTGGAGGCGTCGGTGACGGCGGCGGGCGGCCAGGTGCACTGGGCCGCCGACGCGGCCGAGGCCAACCGCATCGTCACCGACCTGGTGCGCGCGACCGGGGAGCGCGAGCTTGTCAAGGTCAAGTCGATGGCCACGCAGGAGATCGGGCTCAACGAGGCGCTGGAGGCGGCGGGGATCACCGCTTACGAGACCGACCTCGCCGAGCTCATCGTGCAGCTGGGCGACGACCTGCCGTCCCACATCCTGGTCCCGGCCATTCACCGCAATCGCTCCGAGATCCGCGAGATCTTCCTGCGTGAGATGGCCGCGTGGGGCACCGCGGCCCCCGACGGGCTGACGGACGATCCGCGCGCGCTCGCCGAGGCGGCGCGGGTGCACCTGCGCGAGAAGTTCATGAGCACCAGGGTCGCCGTCTCCGGGGCCAACTTCGCGGTCGCCGAGACGGGCACACTGGTCGTCCTGGAGTCGGAGGGCAACGGGCGGATGTGCCTGACCCTGCCCGAGACGCTGATCTCCGTGGTCGGGATCGAGAAGACCGTTCCGACCTGGGCCGACCTGGACATCTTCCTGCAGACCCTGCCCCGCTCCTCCACCGGAGAGCGGATGAACCCCTACACCTCGACCTGGACCGGTGTGACGCCCGGTGACGGGCCCCAGGAGTTCCACCTGGTGCTGCTGGACAACGGGCGCAGCGACGTGCTCGCCGACGAGGTGGGGCGGCAGGCCCTGCGCTGCATCCGGTGCTCGGCGTGCCTGAACATCTGCCCGGTCTACGAGCGCACCGGCGGGCACGCCTACGGGTCGGTCTATCCCGGCCCGATCGGCGCGATCCTCACCCCGCAGCTCAAGGGCACCGGGGGTGAGCTGGAGGCCTCGCTCCCCTACGCGTCGTCGTTGTGCGGCGCCTGCTACGAGGTGTGCCCGGTGGCCATCGATATCCCCGAGGCGCTGGTGCATCTCCGGGAGGAGGTGGCCTCGTCCGGGGGCGCCGGGCACCGCGCCGAGAAGGCCGCCATGGCCGCCGCGGGGTGGGTGCTGGGCGACGACCGGCGGCTGGGATTCGCCCAGCGCGCGGCGGCTTCGGCACGGTCGCTGCTTCCCCGGCACCTGCCCGGCCCGGCCGGCGGATGGACCGACACACGCGACCTTCCGGATATCCCCGAGGAATCGTTCCGCCGGTGGTGGCGCAGCCGGGACAAGGAGAAGAGGCAGCGGCCATGAGCGGATCCCGCGAGCAGATCCTGGGCCGCGTGCGCGCCGCGCTGGCCGACGTTCCCGCCGAGGAGCACCCGCCCGATGTCGAGGTGCCGCGCGACTACGCACGCTCGCACGGGCGCGGCGGGGCCGGCACCCTGACCGACCGCCTGCAGGACTACGGGGCGGTCGCGCACCGGGTAGCGGCCGACACCCTGCCGGACGCCATCGCCGCGGCCCTGCGCCGACGCGGCGCCCGCCGCGTCGTCGTCCCCCCGGACCTGCCCGAGCCGTGGACCGCGGCGTGGTCGGACATGGTCGAGGACGGGGACGTGGACACGGCGGCGGCCGGGGCGCCGGTGCTCCGCGACATCGGCGGCGGTGTCGGCCTCGACGCCCTCGACGCGGTCGACGGCGTCGTGACCGGGTGCGCCGTGGCCATCGCCGAAACCGGCACGATCGTCCTCGACGGCAACGAGGCCCAGGGCCGCCGCGTCCTCACACTGGTCCCCGACTACCACCTCTGCGTGGTCCGCGCCGACCAGATCGTCGAGGACGTCCCCGACGCCGTCGCCCGTCTGGACCCGCGCCGCCCGCTGACCTGGATCAGCGGCCCCTCGGCCACCAGCGACATCGAGCTGAACCGGGTGGAGGGCGTTCACGGCCCCCGCACGCTGGAGGTCCTCATCGCGGAGTAGGCCCGGGGCACGGCCGAGGGCCGCGCGAAAGCCCTCGGGCCGACCGGTTGCCACCAGAGAGGCGCCCGCGTTAACCGTGCGACGCCCGCCCCGCACCACGTCGAGAGTCGCACCGCAAGGCGCGAATACGACACGGCGGCGGCCGCACACCCGCGCTCGTTCGCGGGGTGTGCGGCCGCCGTTCGCGTGCTGCCGCGATTCACTCCGACGGGTCGTCTCCGACCCGGCCGTGGTCGCTGATCAGGCTGCCTGGTCCATCTTGTCGACGCGCTTGGCCGCGAGCCGGTTCTGGTTGGGCCAGCGCACGTTCCATGCCCAGCCGAGCTTCTCGAACGCCCAGATGACGCGGGCGCTCGGGTCGATCTGCCCCTTGAGCACGCCGTGCCGGGCGCAGGTGGGGTCGGAGTGGTGCAGGTTGTGCCAGGACTCCCCGAAGGACAGGATCGCCAGCCACCACACGTTGCGGGACTTGTCGCGGACCTCGAACTCCTCCACGCCGAAGGCGTGGCAGATGGAGTTGATCGACCAGGTCACGTGCTGAAGGAGGAAGAGGCGCACCAGGCCGCCCCAGAAGAGCGCGGTCAGCGCACCCCACCAGGACATCGTCACCAGGCCGCCCACCACCGCGGGCAGGAGCAGCGAGAGCGCCGCGATCGGCAGGAAGAGCCGGGAGATGCGCGCGATGTCCTTGTCCGCGAGCAGGTCGGGGCAGAAGCGCTGGATGGAGGTGCGCTCGTCGGAGAACAGCCAGCCGAACTGGGCGAAGACGAGGCCCTTGCCCAGGGCCTTCCAGTCGGTGCCGAAGCGCCACGGCGAGTGGGGGTCGCCCTCGCGGTCGGCGTACTTGTGGTGGCGGCGGTGGTCGGCGACCCACTGGATGACCGGCCCCTCGATGGCGGCGGTCCCGGCCACGGCCAGCACGTTGCGCAGGGGGCGGTTCGCCTTGAAGGAGCCGTGGGTGAAGTAGCGGTGGTAACCGACGGTGATGCCCAGACCGGTGAAGATGTAGGTCACCACGAAAATCGCGACGTCGACCCAGGTCAACCCCCATCCCCAGGCGAAGGGGACGGCCGCGGCGACGGCGAGGATCGGGAGCCCGATGTACACGCCCAAGAGGAACTTCGCGCCCGGACCCTTCGGCGCGTGTTCAACGTCGAGTTCCAGCTTGGACGCTCGTCGTTCCGCTGTCGCAACGGCGGTTTGGGACTCTCCCATGAGGGTCGACTCTCCTTCAGATGGCTATGTGAACCTACGCCACCATAACTTACGGACCCGTAGGTTACGCAAGCGAAGGTAAGTAAAGCCTTAGCGTCCCCCAGCGGACCGTGATGAAACGCCATGAACTGGACGAACAAGCGACAGCGCGTGGCCTCCGTGTCACCGGGAGGCCCGCGCCGCGGGGGGCGGGACGGCTCCCGGTCCGGGGACCGCGAGCGCCACGGGGACGGGTGCGGTCTGAGGCGCGGCGCGGCGGTGCCATCGCGACGGATCGCGCGGTGCGTGTTTCACCGTGGCTACCGCGACACCGCTCGATAGCCTGAGCCATGCGCTACATCGAGAAGGCGGACACAACCCGCCGCTACTCCAAAATCGGGTTGGGTACATGGCAGTTCGGGTCGCCGGAATGGGGGTACGGGGCCGAATACAACCGGACCGAATCGGCGCGGATCGTGCGCCGCGCGCTGGAACTCGGGGTGACCGTGTTCGACACGGCCGAGGCCTACGGTTTCGGCCGCAGCGAGCGCATCCTGGGCGCCGCCCTGCGCGCGGCTCTAGAGGAGACCGGGACGCCCCGCGACGTCGCCGTGGTGGCCACCAAGGTCTTTCCCGTGCTCCCGCTGTCGCCGGTGGTGCAGCAGCGCGGGGTCGCCAGCAACGCCCGGCTAGGCCTGGGGTCGATCGACCTGTACCAGGTTCACCAGGCCAACCCCCTCGTCCACGACGCCACGACCATGCGCGGCATGCGCGTGCTGCGTGAGGCGGGCGTGATCCGCGATGTCGGGGTCAGCAACTTCTCCCTTCCCCGCTGGCGGCGGGCCGAGGCCGAGTTCGGAGCACCGGTGCTCACCAACCAGGTGGAGTACAGCCTGCTCGCGCGCTCCCCTGAGGACCACCTCATCCCCCACGCCGAGCGGACGGGGCGGATCGTCATGGCCTACAGCCCGCTCGCCCAGGGTCTGCTGAGCGGCAAGTTCGACGTGGACCACCGCCCGTCACGCGGCATCCGCACGATGAACCCGCTGTTCCTTCCGGAGAACCTGGAGCGGGTACGGCCCCTGCTCGGCCTCCTGCGGGACATCGCCGATGCCCACCAGGCGACGCCCGCCCAGGTCGCGCTGGCCTGGACGATCCGGCACCCATCGGTGATGGCGATCCCGGGCGCCTCCAGCGTCGCCCAGCTGGAGTCGAACGTCGCGGCCGCCGACCTCGATCTCACCCCGGCCGAGTGCGAGGAGCTCGCGCGGGCGTCGCAGGGCCTGGGCGGCCTCGACCGGGTGCGGGAACTCCCCCGCCTTCTGCGCGACCGGCTGTCCCGCCGCTGAGCCCGCGCGCGATGGTGGTTTTCCGCCCCGCCCCTCCGTCGACCGGACGTCACCCGACCGCGACGATCGTGAAGGACGCGCCCGGCAGGCGCACCGTCGTGCCGGGCGCCTCCCCGCCGTCGGAAGGCGTGCCGTCGGATGCCGTGCCGCGCACGACGGTCCCCTCCCGAACGGCCAGGAGAACGTCCCGGGCGGGGGCGTCCAGGGCGGCCTCGGCCGGGAACGGGCCCAGATTGCAGGCGAGCCGGAGCCGCCCGCGGTGCAGGACCAGCAGGCGGCCGTCCTCCGAGGCGTCCACCCGGAACCGGTCCAGGCGGGGGTCGGCCAGCTCGGGATGGGCGCGGCGGACGGCGATCAGCGCGCGGTACACCTCCAGCACCGAGCGGTGGGGCTCGGCGGCGCGCTCGTCCCACCGCAGCACCGACCGCTCGCGCGTGCGCGGGTCGAGAGGGTCGGGGACGTCCTCCTCGGCCCAGCCGTGCGCGGCGAACTCGCGGCGCCGCCCGTCGCGCACCGCCGCGGCCAGGACCGGATCGGGGAATGAGGCGAAGAAGCACCACGGCGTCGACGCGGCCCACTCCTCCCCCATGAACAGCATGGGCGTGTAGGGCGAACACAGCACGATGGCGGCACCGCAGGCCAGCGGGCCTGGTGGCACCGACGCGGCCATGCGGTCGCCCCGCGCCCGATTGCCGACCTGGTCGTGGGTCTGCAGGTAGGCGAGGAAGCGGTGTCCGGGAAGGCGCCCGGTCCCGGTGGCGACGGGCGCGCCGTGGGTGCGTCCGCGGAACGAGGAGTAGGTACCGGCGTGGAAGAAGACGTGGCGCAGCGTGCGGGCGAGGGAGGCGGGGACGGCGAAGTCGGCGTAGTAACCGTGCTTCTCGCCGGTGAGCGCGGTGTGCAGCGCGTGGTGCAGGTCGTCGGACCACTGGGCGGTCATGCCGTGCCCGTCGGCGTCGCGCGACGTGACGGTGCGCGGGTCGTTGAGGTCGGATTCGGCGATGAGGGCGAGGGGGCGGCGGAGCCCCGCGGCTAACGCGTCGACTTCGGCGGACAGTTCGGCGAGCAGGGGGACGGCGCGGTGGTCCCGCAGGGCGTGCACGGCGTCCAGGCGCAGGCCGTCGAGGTGGTAGTGGCGCAGGAGGTCCGCGGTGGTGTCGAGGACGTACCGGCGGACCTCGTCGGAGCCGGGGCCGTCCAGGTTCAGGGAGGGGCCCCACGGCGTCTCACCGTCGAAGTACGGGCCGAACCGGGGCAGGTACGCGCCCGAGGGCCCGAGGTGGTTGTAGACCACGTCGAGCACGACCCCCAATCCGCGGGTGTGGCAGGCGTCCACGAAGCGCTTGAAGCCGTCCGGGCCGCCGTAGGGTTCGTGCACGGCGCCCCACAGCACCCCGTCGTAACCCCAGCCGTGGGTGCCGTCGAAGGCGTTGACGGGCATGACCTCGACCAGATCGATGCCCAGGTCGACGAGGTGGTCGAGGCGGCCGGCGGCCGCCTCGAACGTGCCTTCGGGGGTGAAGGTGCCGATGTGCAGCTCGTAGAGGACGGAGCCGGGCAGTGCCCGCCCGGTCCAGGCGGCGTCGCTCCAGGGAAAGGCGGCGTGGTCGTAGCGGCGGGAGGGGCCGTGGACACCATGCGGCTGCCGTTGGGAGCGGGGGTCGGGCAGCGGCGTGGGGTCGTCGTCGAGGAGGAACGCGTAGTCGGTGTCGGGTCCGGCGCCCGGCACGTCGGCGTGCCACCACCCGTTCTCGCCGCGCGCCATGGCGTGATCGGCCCCGCAGGCCTGGACCCGCACCTGGTCGCGCCCGGGTGCCCACACGGAGAACCGCCCCCACTCGCCCACGGACTTGTGCCTACCCGATCGTGAGCGGCGCCACGCCGTCAGGCGGGCCGGTAGACGGAGACGAGGAAGGACGCGGTGACCGGCGCGGGGGTGGGCAGCCCGCGGATCCGCCGCTCTAGTTCGCCCGGGTCGAGGTGGCGCGCGCTGGGTCCCATGCCCACGGCGGTGGCCACGGCGGCGTGCGGCAGCCGCATGGGGTGGTCGAGCTCTTCGCGGTGCGTCAGCGAGAAGTGGCCGCCGAGCGTCGCTTCGAGCCGTTCCTCCTTGCGCGCGTCCACGGTGACGAGACCGAGAGGGTCGATGAGCTCGTGCAGGTGGCGGCCGGTCGGGGTGACGACGATGAGCGCGCCGTCGTCGCGGAGGACCCGGCGGAACTCGGCGCCGCCACGGGGAGCGAAGACGTTGAGGAGCAGTGCGGCCGCGCCGGTGCGCAGCGGCAGGCCCCGCCAGGCGTCGCAGGCGGCGGCCCCGGCGCGGGGGTGGGCTTTGGCGGCGCGGCGCAGCGCGAACTTGGAGACGTCCAGGGCCAGCCCGGTGGAGTGGGCGCAGCGCTCCAGCACCTCGCGCAGGTAGTAGCCGGTGCCCGCGCCGATGTCGGTGATGAGCCCGGTTTCGGTACCGCAACCAGCGGCGGGGAGAGCGGGGAGATGGTCCGCGGCGAGCGCGGCCAATCGCGCGGCGAGCGGGGCGTAGTGTCCGGCCTCCTGGAACTCCCGCCGGGCCCGCACCATCTCCTTGGTGTCCCCGGTGCCGGTGGGGCGCTGGCCGGTGAGGAGGCTGACGTAGCCCTCCCGCGCGACATCGAAGCCGTGCCCGCGCGCACAGGAGAGCGCGTTTCCGGCGGGGGCGATCCCAGCGCCGCAGTGGGGACAGGCGAGGGCGGCCAGGACGGAGGCGGGCATGCGCAGCCGGTCGGTGACGGCGCGGTCGCCCCCGGTGGCGGAAGAGGAACTCGACATGATCGCGATCAGCCTATCGGCGGCGCGGCGGTGCGCCGGGCGGCCGTCGGGCCGGGGCGTGGAGCGGCCCCACGGGGGCGGTCCGACGCGCACCGCGCAGCTCTCGGCCCGAACGTGGTGTCCGGTTCGACCGCTAGCATGCCCCTTCGAAATCGCACCATTACCGACAGAAAGACTAATTCGTGACCACGCCGCACCCCCACCCCCCGCACGCCCAGCCACATGCGCCGCACCCTCAGCGGCAGGACGCGCCCTATGCCGCTTCCCCCCAGGGCGCGGGCCATCCCGGCGCCACGCCGTGGGCCGGAGGTGCCCCGGTGCGGTGCAAGATCTGCGGCGGCTGGCCGGCCGCCTTCGTCACCATCCGGGCGCACCGGGGCATGATCGCGCTCATGACGTTCCTGTCCCAGTCAGGACCGTTCTGCCGCCCCTGCGGGGTCGCCGTCTACCGGCGGATGACGGCGCAATCGCTGTGGCAGGGGTGGTGGAGCCCCTTCTCCCTGGTGATCAACCCCATTGTCCTGCTGATGAATCTCGTCGCCCGGCGGCAGCTGTACCGGCTGGCCTACCCCTCCGGTGGGTGGCACCCGCCGCTCGACCCGGGCAAGCCCGTCCCCCAGCGGCCCGGCGCCATCGCGTTCGCGGTGATCCTCCTCGCCCTCGTTGGCCTGGTCGCGGTCTCCGCCCTCACCAGTCCCTCCTGAGCGGGAGGGGGCGGCCGCCGGATCGGCTCGCGAGGCCGCGGACCTCAGGGGCGTCTCGGCTCGACGGTGTCGGCGGTGCGCCGAACGAGGAGGGCCACGGGGTAGGGGTTGAGGACCTCGGCGAGTCGAGCGGTGGTGAAGCCGTCGGTGCGCTCGGGGGCAATGCCACGGCCGGTGAGCAGGTCGCTCCAGACCCCCGGGCCGGACGGCAGGGGTACGGCGGTGCCGCGCCAGCCACCGGAGTCGGCCAGGCGCAGCGGGAGCCGGGTGGCGATGGTGACGACGTCGAACGCGGGGCCGCGCGCGAAGGCTACCGCGTGGGCGGCGGCCGCGCCGGTCGGGGCGAGCGGGCGGTAGCCGCGCATGGGGCGGTCGCGGCGGAGCAGCAGCGCCTGGCGGACCACATGCAGCTTGACGGCGCCCGCCGCGTCGATCGGAGGCAGCCAGCCGGATTCGAGGCGCTCCAGGATCACCATGCGGGTGGCGAAGTCGACGGGCCGCCGGTTGTCGGGGTCGACCAGGGACAGGTCCCACAGCTCGGTGCCCTGGTAGAGGTCGGGAACACCCGGCGCGGTGAGCTGGACGAGCTTCTGGCCCAGCGCGTTGCTCCACCCGGCCTCGCGGATGCGCGCGACGAGCGCGGCGACGTCGTCGGCCAGCGACGCGTCCGAGAGCACGCGTTCCGGCCAGGAGCGGACCTCCTTCTCGAAGTCGGTGTCGGGTTCCAGCCAGGAGGTGCGCAGCTTGGCCTCGCGTGCCGCCTTGAGCAGGTAGTCGCGCAGGCGGGCCGCGCTGATGGGCCACGCGCCCACGAGGGTCTGCCAGGCCAGCAGGTTGAGCGAGGGTTCCCCGATGCCGCACCGCTCGGTCCAGTCGCGCACGGCCGCGGCGAACTCCGCGGGGATCTCGGTGAGCGCCGCCAGCCGCGCGCGGACATCCTCGGAGCGCTTGGTGTCGTGGGTGGACAACGTGGTCATGGCGCGCGGCCAGGACGCCTCGCGGCGGGCGGCGGCGTCGTGGAACTCCGCGAGGCTCACTCCGAAGCGGTCCGGGTCGCCGCCGACCTCGTTGAGCGCGATGAAGCGGGTGGTCCGGTAGAAGGCGGTGTCCTCGGTGCCCTTGGCGACGACCGTGCCGCTGGTCTGCTGGACACGGCGGGCGAGCTCGCCCCTGGGGTCGGCGCGTACGCGGCCGTCGATGCGGTCCAGCAGGGAGGAGAGATCGGGGCGGGTGCGGTGGGCGCGGGCCACGGCCGCCGTCCAGTCGGCTTCGCCTTCGGGGAGGTAGGAGCGGTAGCCGGGGAAGTGGGACAGAAGCTCGGCGACGGCCTGCTCGGTACGGCTCAGCCGCGTTGTGTCCTCGCCGTCCGCGACGGCCTCCGTCTCGGGTTCTCCGGCCGCGCCGTCGTCATGGTCGTCGACCAGGGCGGCGATCCGGCGGACTTCCGGTCGGAGCAGCGCCGTGGCGGCCGCACGCCGACACTCGGCCTCCACCGCGCCGGTGTCGGTGGGCACACCGAGAGTTTCGGCCAGATCGGTGAGGGGGCGCTCCCCCTCCGGGTCGATGAACAGGCCGCACACCTCGCGCAGCGCGTCGTAGCCGGTGGTTCCGGCCACGGGCCAGGAGGCCGGCGGGGTCTCCCCCGGAGCGAGGATCTTCTCCACGACGATCCATCCGGCGTAGGAGTCCCGCAACCGCCGCAGATAGCCGCCGGGGTCGCTGAGCCCGTCGACGTGGTCGACCCGTAGGCCGTCCACCTCATCCCGCTCGGCCCAGCGCAGGACCTCGGCGTGCGCGGCGGTGAAGACGTCGGGGTCCTCCACGCGGACGGCGGCCAGGCCGCTGATGTCGAAGAAGCGCCGATAGGGGAGGTCGGCCGCGCCGCTGCGCCAGGGCACCAGCCGGTAGTGCTGACGCTGGTGCACTTCCGCGGGGTCATCGCCCGGGGCGTAGGTGCCCGGCGCCAGCGGATAGCGCTGGTCGCCGCAGCTGAGGCAGTCGTCGACGACGGTGAGCCCGGCCAACGCGGCGGCAGCGGCATCACCCCCGTCACCGTCGTCGGGCAGGACCGGCAGCGGGATCAAGCCGCGCGTCCAGTCGATGTCGAAACAGCGGGCGTAGGGCGAGTTGGGACCCTCGCGCAGTACGTCCCACCACCAGGGGTTAGCGGCGGGGACGGCCACCGACATGTGGTTGGGCACGATGTCGACGACGATGCCGAGGCCGAGCGTGCGCAGCCGCGCGACCAGTGCGCTGCGCCCCTCCTCACCACCGAGTACCGGGGAGACGCGCGCCGGGTCCACAACGTCGTACCCGTGCTCGGAACCGGGGGCCGCGGCCAGGATCGGCGAGACGTAAAGGGCGTCGGCTCCGAGGCGGTGCAGGTAGTCGACGAGGCTGGCGGCATCGGCGAAAGTCCGCCCGGGCCCCAGCTGCAACCGATAGGTGGAGGCGCGTGTGTCCATCGCCTGAGGGCATGCCCGCTCGACCTGCGGATCATGCCGTTCCCGGTCACGGGCGGCGACTGCCACTAGGCTGGCGCGGGTCAGCCCCGGGGCGCCGCGCCCCGCGCACTCGTGATCCGCAGAAGGGCATCGCCGTGCCGGACTCCACCCCGCACCCCACCGTGCTGCTGCTCAACGGCCCGAACCTGAACCTGCTCGGCGAACGCGATCCGGAGCAGTACGGGAGCACCTCGCTCGCCGATATCGAGGCGGCGGTGACCGCCCTCGGCAAGGAGCTCGGCGTAACGGTGGTCTGCGCGCAGAGCAACCACGAGGGCGAACTGGTCGAGCACATCCACGCGGCGCGCGACCTCGACGGAATCGTCATCAACCCCGGCGCGTTCGCCCACTACAGCATCGCGCTGCGCGACGCCGTCGACGCCGTGGACACCCCGTGTGTGGAAGTGCACATCTCCAACGTCTACGCGCGCGAGCCCTTCCGGCACACGTCGGTGACGGCACCGGTGATGCAGGGGTACATCGCCGGATGCGGGGTGGCCGGATACGAGCTGGGGCTGCGCGCCGTCCTGCGGCGCATCGAGGAGGCCCGGGGCAGCGCCTGACCCGCCCCACCGCCGACCGGACCGGGAGCGTCGGGTGGGGCGGACATGGTCGCAAACGAGCCCCAGCGCACCGGAACCGAACGGGATCGCCCCTCCGCCAGGGTGAGTGGCGCCACAGCGCTCCCGTTCGGTATCCGGCTTCACCTCTTGTTAAATTCTTCGACGGTGTTCGATCACCATCGCTTTCAGCAGTCACCGTCGGATTGGTCTACGTGGGCACACTGGGTCGCCGGCATTCACAAGGGGGATTGACTCACCGTGCTCCGGTCCACTTCGCGCAAGCTGTCCGCCGCTGCGCTGATCGGCGCCCTGGCAGTGACGGCCGGGTGCGGCAGCGACGAGGCGGTGCGCGGTGGCGATCCGTACCCCATGCCCGCTGATCTGGCCTGCTTCGACGGCAACATCTCCGGGGCGGGGTCCAGCGCCCAGGAGAACGCGATGCGGACCTGGATCGCCGCCTACCAGACCAACTGCGAAAACGCGCAGATCTTCTACGACGCGATCGGCTCTGGCGGCGGGCGCAGCCAGTTCATCGATGGCGCGGTCGATTTCGCCGGGTCGGACGCCGCGATCTCGCCCGCCGAGAACAAGGATGCCGCGCCGCGCTGCCTGGGGTCGGACGCGATCAACATCCCGGCTTATGTGGTGCCGATCGCCGTCGTGTTCAACCTGAAGGGCGTCGACTCGCTCAACCTGACACCGCGGGTGATCGCCCGAATCTTCGACGGTCAGATCACGCGGTGGGACGACCCGGCCATCGCCGGGGCCAACCCCGACACCGATCTTCCCGATGCGCGGATCACCCCGGTGTCCCGCTCGGACGAGTCCGGTACGACCGAGAACTTCACCGAGTACCTGCACAAGGCGGCCGGGGACGACTGGCCGCACAAGCCGGGCGGCCAGTGGCCGGTGCCTCCGGCGGAAGCGGCGCAGGGAAACAGCGGCGTCGCCGACACGGTCAAGGGCGGCGAGGGCACGATCGGCTATGTCGAGGCCTCGCACGTCGGGAACATGAGCGCCGCCAAGGTCGGCGTGGGCGACGAGTTCGTGGAGCTGTCTCCGGAGTCGGCGGCGCGCGTGGTCGCGGAGTCGCCGCAGCGCGAAGGGGGCAACCCCCTCGATCGGGCGATCGACATCAACTACGGGACGACGGCGTCCGGCGCCTACCCGATCGTGCTGGTCAGCTACGAGGTCGTGTGCCTGACGTACGACAGTTCCGAGGACGCCGCGCGGCTTCGCGACTTCCTCAGTTATGTCATCAGTCCTGAGGGACAGGAGTCGGCCTCCACGGAGACCGGTTCGGCGCCTCTTCCCGAGGAAATCCGCTCTGACCTGCAGGAATCGATCGACGCCATCAGCGCGTCCTAGCTCGACTTCCCAGATACGGTCCGCGATGGACTGAAGAGGCCGCGACACGCGGCCTTTTCTTTTCACCCGAATACCTCACCTGGCGTTTCACATGTGTGGCACAGTGTTATGGCTGTCCGCTGAAACCGGGGCCCGCCCGCTGCCGCTCGGCCGGTGTCTTCCCCCACTGGCCGAGACCGGGAGGGCCCCGGACAGCATCGCCGTCGACGCCCCGCACCCGTCACGGCCGTCGGCGGCACCGGGCCAAGCCCCGCCCCAGGCAGCCGACCAAGCGCCGCACCGCGCCCTGCCGCTTCCCCGTCTGTGACACCTCCCAGCGGGGCTCCACCGCCGTGTTCCCGCCGCTCGCGACCGCTACCGCGCCGGACCTCCTGTCCGAAGGCCGGCGGGTGCGCGCACGAGCCACGGTCGCTCGCGGGGCGATCAGGTCCTTCAGGCACTCGTGCCCGGCGTGCATCCGGTACCGTCCATGCACTTCGGACACGACGTCGGCGAGGGACTCGCCCTCCGTTCGTACACGCAGTGCGCGGGTCAGGGCGCGGGTCCGCCACAGCCGGACCCCAGCGCCGCGCGTGGGCGCGCACTCGGGGGCCATTTCGACCAGCCCGGCCCGGGCGCGTTCGGCGCGGGCGACGAGTCGGGCCAGCGTGTCGCGGCCCAGCCCCCAGGCAACGGGGACCTGCAGCAGGTACGGCGAGGGGAACCCCGTGCGCGGGGCCACCGCGGAAAAAGAGACACGGGGCTCGGACAGGTAGCGGGCCTGGATCAGGCGCAGTTCCAGGCGCGGGTCGGCCGGTGTGCCGCCGTAGACGCCCCCGTCCCAGTCGGCGACGAGCGTCACAGCGATGTCCTGCTCGGTTCCGTCCAGGAGGCGGTCCACGCAGCCGCTGACGGTTTCGTAGGGGGCACCGGAGACATCCACGACCGCGCGAACGAGCGGAACCCGGCGACCGTCGGCGTCCGGCCGTCCGCGCAGGGAGCGGGGGTGGGGCATCAGCGGGGCGAGGGCGGTCGACTGGAACCGGGACGAGGGCAGACGGGTGCGCGCCGGGGTGGCGGGGCCGATGTGCCAGGCGGGTGCGGCGTACTCGGGGAGGAACAACCCTCCGGCCTGCCACAGCCGGTAGGCGAACTCGGTGTCCTGACCGAGGTCGAGGGCCGGGTCGACGCCGCCCGCGGCCTCGTAGAGCGACCTCCGCAGCGCGGCGGCGGAACCCACGTAGGCCTGGAAGCCAAGGTGGTCGGCGTCGCGCAGCTCATAACTCTGCTCCACCAGCCGCGTGACTCCGGCATGGCCATGACACCCGCCGAGCGCCGAGGACAGACTGCCGGAGCGGGCCAGCCCGGTCAGGGTGGTCGGGTCCTCCGGCCCGCGGGAGCAGAAGAGCACCCGCCCCAGCGACACGCACTCGGCGTGCACGTGCTGCCATCGCACCAGCGCCTCGATGAAGCGCGGCCCGACCACCATGTCGGGGTCCAGCCAGCAGATGATCTCGCCGGAGGTGACGTGCGCCCCGTAGGCCCGCGCGTGCCCGGCGCCTCGGCCAATGGCTGGGGCGCGCTCGACGCGGCACCGTGCCGGTCGCAATGAGGGAAGCGTGAGAGGTGGCGAAGAGTGGTCATCCACGACTACGACGTCCAACAGTCGAGCCGGATAGGTCTGTCCGGCCAACGCGGCGAGCGTCAGCGCCAGTCGCTCCGGCTCCCCCCGGGCGGGGATGACCACACTCACGGTCAACGTTGGCGTCCACGCTCCCAGTTGGGGTGGGGCAAGTCGTCCCCAGTCGTTCCGGAAGATCCGTGTGGGAACCTGTTCGGCGCGTCCACGGTGGGTAACCCCATCCGCCCGCGACTCTAAGTATTCAAAAGACGACACAGAGTTACTTTAGCTTGCGGTCAAGCCCCGAAACCACCGGCTACGAAAGGAGAAATCTGCTTGAGGGCACTCGACGTTCACGGCGTTCGGTGCACACTACGCAAAACCCCTCGAAAGAGTGGTCACAGCGCGTGTCAGAGCGACGTCGGATCCCCACCTAACGGACCGCACCGCCCCACTACGGCCCGACCGAAACACCCCATCTGACCCACCTCAAATCCCGCCCACGTCCGCCCACCCCCATTCGCCACGGGCCCCGGACCGCTGGGCGGCCCTGTCTGCGCCCTTTTTCTCCGGCGTCCCGGGGCGAAATGCGGCAGAGAACACCGGAGCGACGAACGCCGACTCGGCCGCCCCGCCGCCCCCGCTTCCTCCTGCCCGCGCGACGGGCGCGGTCAGCTGTCGGAGATGCCCAGGCGGAGGTGTTCGATGTGGTGGACGGCCTGGTCGAGGAGTTGGGCGACGTGGTGGTCGTAGAGGGCGTAGCTCATGCTGCGGCCGTCGCGGGTGGCGGTGACCAGGCCGAGGTTGCGCAACAGGCGGAGCTGGTGGGAGACGGCCGACTGTGACAGGCCCACAGTGTCCACGATCTCGCCGACCGTCTGGGGGCCGGAGCGCAGGGCCGTGAGGATGAGGAGGCGGCTGGGGGCCGCGAGGGCTTGGAGCGTCTCGGCGACTTTCGCCGCCCCGGCGGCGTCGAGACTCGCCGGGGCTGCGATCTCCGCCGCCTGCGTACCTACGATCGGCCTGTGCCCCATGCGGCCATGGTACTGACCGCGCGGGAATCCCAGGCCGATGCCGCCGCGGGCGCTGGCGGACGCTGCCACCACTCGCCGACGCCACGGCCGCCGACCAGGGGCGGGACACGGGAGAGCGACCAGGTGACCGAGGGCGCAATGGCGCATCATATGAAGATATCTTCATATGAGCGTGTATAGTGTCCATCGCCTTTGTCAGCGTCCTGCCTGGAGTTCCCATGCCGACACTCGTATCCGCTCCCACCACCGAGCGGCCCGCAGGTCAGGCCCGTGTGGCGGCCCCCCGGCGGCGCACGCCGCTGTTCGCGCTTAACGAGGTGCGATGGGCCGCGGCGGCGCTCGTCCTGTTCTGCTGTGGCGGGCTGCTTCACCTCGCGGGGGCGCCCGCGTGGTCGTATTGGACGCTCTACCTGGCCTGCTACGCCGTCGGCGGCTGGGAGCCGGCGCTGTCCGGGCTGCGGGCGCTGCGGGAACGGACCCTCGACGTCGATCTGCTGATGATCGTCGCGGCCATCGGCGCGGCCGCGATCGGCCAGATCTTCGACGGCGCTCTGCTCATCATCATCTTCGCGACCTCTGGTGCGCTGGAGGCCCTGGCGACCCGGCGCACCGAGGACTCGGTGCGCGGCCTCCTCGACCTCGCCCCCGACCGGGGGACGCGCATCCACGCCGATGGTTCCGAGGAGCGCGTCGACGCCGCGCGCCTCCGCGTCGGCGACACCGTGCTGGTCCGACCGGGCGAGCGGATCGCGGCCGACGGGGAGGTCGTCGACGGCGCGGGCGAGGTGGACCAGGCGACGGTCACCGGGGAGTCGGTCCCCGCTGCCAAGTCCGTGGGCGACGAGGTGTTCGCCGGGACCATGAACGGCTCGGGCGCCCTGCGGGTCCGTGTCAGCCGTCCCGCGCACGACACCGTCGTCGCCCGCATCGCCGAGCAGGTGCGGCGCGCCACCGCGACCAAGGCCCGCACCCAGCTGTTCATCGAGCGCTTCGAGCAGCACTACTCGGTCGGCGTCGTGGTCGCGACCATCGCGCTGTTCACCATCCCGCTGCTGCTGGGCGCCGACCTGGAGTCCGCGCTGCTGCGCGCGATGACCTTCATGATCGTGGCGTCGCCCTGTGCCATCGTCCTGGCCACCATGCCGCCCCTGCTCGCCGCGATGGCGACGGCGGGACGCAACGGCGTCCTGGTGAAGAACGCGGTCGCCATGGAGCGGTTGGCGGCGACGTCGGTGGTCGCCTTCGACAAGACCGGAACGCTCACCGCGGGCCGCCCCCAGGTGGAGGACATCCGGCTCATCGACCCCGATGGCCAGGAGCGCCGGGCGTCGGGAGGGTACCGCACCGAGACCGAGGTGCTGCGCGCGGCGGCGGCCGCCGAGCACCCCAGTGAGCATCCCGTAGGCGCGGCGATCGTGGCCGCCGCACGGGCCGCGGAGATCGCTGTGCCCGACGCCGCGGATTTCACGGCCGCTCCGGGGCGGGGCGTGGCCGCCACGGTGGAGGGTGCGCGTATCGAGGTGGGCGAGCCGCGGCGAATGCGGCCGAGCACAGCGGCTGACGGAGCCCCGGCGAGTTCCCACGCCCGCGCGTGCGCGGTCGCGGCCGAGGTGGAGGCAAGTGGCCGTACCGCCGTGGCGGTCGTCGCCGACGGCGTGGCGGTGGCCGTCATCGGGGTCGGCGACACGGTGCGTCCCGACGCGGAACGCGGTGTACGACGCTGCGTCGAGTTGGGCTCCGCCCCGCCGGTGCTGCTGACGGGTGACAACGCCGGGGCGGCGGAGCGGGTGGCCGCCGCCGTCGGTATCGGTGACGTGCGATCGCGTCTGCTCCCCGAGGACAAGGCCGCGGCGGTCCGGGAACTGGCCGATGGCGGACAGCGGGTGGCGTTCGTCGGCGACGGGGTGAACGACGCGCCCGCCATGGCCACCGCGCGCTCGGGAATCGCTCTGGGCGGAGCAGGCTCTGACCTGGCCCTGGAGACCGCCGACGCCGTGGTCGTCCGCGACGAGCTCACGGCGGTTCCGGCGGCGATCGCCCTGGCGCGCCGAGCGCGACGGCTGGTGATCGCCAACCTCGTGATCGCCGGGACGGTGATCGTCACCTTGGCCACCTGGGACATCGTCGGCACTCTCCCCCTCCCTCTGGGCGTGGCCGGGCACGAGGGGTCCACGATTCTGGTCGCGCTCAACGGGTTGCGGTTGCTCCGCGACACAGCGTGGAGCCAGGCGGTGGACTCGTGACGCCCACCCCGTTGCGGCCCGCCGTACCGACCCGGACACCCGGTCGCGGCTGACGCGCGGCCGGCTTGAGAGGATTCGATCCGATTCGTACCGAGGTCGGGCGCGATGCGGTCGGCGGATCAGCGACTCAACGCCCGCACCTGCCCCGCACGCGGCCCGTCGTGGAGAAAATTCACTCGGAACCCGTGTCCGGCCCCCATGACCGGTGGGGCCGGACACGGGTTTGATGGCGGGCCGGTCAGCGGCGTCCGGAACGTCCAGCGATCCAACGACCTCGCGATCCGGCGACTCGCGCCTTCAGGGGCCTTATGGTCCGGCGGCCAGCAGGGGTCGCCGTCCCGCGCATCACGCGACCCGGCGGCCGCGTCGGCGCACGCCGACCCGTCCGCACGGCAGTCGGCCGCCCTCAAGATCGGTCTCGATGTGTGTGCACAGCCACGCGTACTGCGCGAAGACCACCCGCATCGCCAGGGCGCGGTGGCGGGGCCCGCAGGCGACGACGGCGCTGACCTCGAACACGCTCGCATCCGTCTCGTTGCGCACGACGGTGCCGCTGACGCGGGGACGGTGCACCGACGCCGCGTAATCGCCGGCGCGGCGCACCAGACGCTCGTAGGCGGTGCCGCAGAAGAGGTTGCGCATCTGCCCCGGCGCCCGCTCCCCGGCCAGGACCTCGGCCGTGTACTGGGCGAACTGGGACAGCTGGTGCACGCGACGCCGATCAACAGGGGCGTTCGCGCGCAGAACGGGGCAGGGACGGGGTGACCGGGAGAGCTGACAGGGCATCTGCGTTTTCCCTTCCAACCGTGGGTCCGTGGATGGGCCGCCGACCCATCCGCTCCCTAGGGGCCCGCGGCGGATGCCTATTGCCACCTGGAATTCCAACTTTCTGGGCACACCCTCCGGAGCGAGCCTCGGAGCCGCCGGCGTCCGGCCCCGGCCCGACGCCGACCCCGCCGTTGCTCCGTGTTCCGGGTCACCCCATACTTCTGGTGTCAACCTCTCGGCCTTCGAGGACGCGAGTATCCGAAAAGGTCGGGATCGTCCGCTAGGAACCGCATGAATCACGGATACTTCGATCTCCCCACGCCCATCGGACTGGCCCACCGGGGCGGATGGCTGACCGATGAGGACGGTCGGATCCGCACGGAGCTGGAGAACACGGCGCTGGCCTTCCAGCACGCGATCGATCTGGGCTACCGGTATCTGGAGACCGACGTGCACGCCACCAGCGACGGTGTGCTGCTGGCCTTCCACGACGACACGCTGGACCGCACCACGGACCGGTCGGGGGCGATCGCCGACCTGCCCTATTCCGAAGTGGCGCAAGCCCGGGTGGGCGGGAGTGAACCGGTGCCGGTGCTGGAGGACCTGCTCGGGTCCTGGCCCGAGGCGCGGTTCAACATCGACATCAAGTCCGACGCAGCCGTGTGGCCGCTCGTCCGCGTTCTGCGCCGCACCGGCGCCTGGGACCGGGTGTGTGTGGGCTCCTTTGACCAGCTGCGCCTGGACCGCGCCCGGGCCGCGTTCGACCGGCCGGTGGCCACGTCCTGTGGGCCGGTGGATGTGGCGCGGCTGCGGTTCGCCTCGTTCACCCCGCTGCTGGGGTGGCTGGCGCGTCGGGGCGTCGAGGCCGTGCAGATCCCGCTGCGCATGCGTGGTTTCCCCCTGCTGAGCAGAGACGTCATCGCCACCGCGCACCGGCTCGGCATGCAGGTCCACGTGTGGACGATCAACGATCCGGCGCTGATGGCGCGCCTGCTCGACGCGGGGGTGGACGGCATCGTGAGCGACAACATCACGGCGCTGAGGGGGCTGCTGATCGAGCGCGGCACCTGGCACAATTCCGAACAAAGCGACGAATAGGACGGACCCTGCCCTCCATGAATTCACGGCCCGCGGCGCAGGTCCCGGACAACTCCCCCTCCGCCGATCCCGCGCAGCGACGGCGCGAACAGCGCGGCTGGTATGTCTACGACTGGGCCAACCAGGTGTTCATCACCTCGGTGGTCACGGTACTCATCGGCCCCTACCTCAGCGGTCTGGCCTGCACCACGGCCGGAGCTCCCGACACCGCCACCTGCACCGGCGGCGCCTTCTATGTCCACCCGCTCGGCATCCAGCTGCACGCAAACGCGGTCTACCCGGCTGTGACCACCGTCGCGATCCTGCTGCAGATCCTTCTGCTACCACTGCTGGGGTCCCTGGCCGACCACAGCAAGCACAAGAAGCGCTGGCTGTTCTGGCTGGCCTTCCTCGGGTCCCTCGCCACCTCGCTGCTCTACTTCACCGGCGACGACTACGCGACGACCGCGGCTCTGTTCCTCGTCGCCAACGTTCTGTACGGCGCCTCGCTGGTCATCTACAACTCCTTCCTGTCGGAGATCGCGACGCCGGACGAGCGCGACTGGGTCTCCACCACGGGGTGGGCGATCGGTTACCTCGGCGGCGCGCTGCTGCTCGCCGCCCACCTCGTGCTCGTGCTCCAGGCCGACGCTCTCGGCATCGGCCAGGGAGAGGCCGTGCGGATCGCGATCGCGTCGGTGGGGATCTGGTGGACCGGCTTCACGATCATCGCGCTCAAGCCGCTGCGCAACCGGTTCGGTGAGCTCGCCGCTCGCTCGGCCCGGCCCAACCTGCGGGCCTCCACCGTCCAGCTCGTGCACACGGTGCGGCACATGCGCCAGTACCCGCAGACCCTACTCTTCCTGCTTGCCTTCATCTTCTTCAACGACGGCATCCAGGCGGCGGTCCGCTACGCGGCGCCCTTCGCCGCCCAGGACCTGCAGCTGGACCAGGGCATCATGATGGGCACCATCCTGCTGATCCAGTTCGTGGCGTTCGCCGGGGCGCTGCTCGTCGGGATGGCCGCGCGCCACGTGGGAAGCAAGCGAGCGGTCCTCGGAACGCTGGTCGTGTGGTGCGTGCTGGTGACCCTCGGCTACTTCCTGCCCGCCCGCGAACCGCTGCTCTTCCTCGCGATGGGGGTGGGAATCGGCCTGGTGCTGGGCGGCGCGCAGGCCCTCGCGCGCTCGATGTACTCCCAGCTCATCCCGCGCGGCCGCGAGGCCGAGTACTTCAGCCTCTACCAGATCAGCGACAAGGGATCGACGTTCCTCGGATCGCTGGCCGTGACCATCGCCGTCACGCTGACCGGCGGGTACCGGGCCGCGATCTTCTCGCTGATCATCTTCTTCCTGATCGGCGGATATCTGCTGTGGAAGACCGACATGCGGCGCGGTATCCGCGAGGTCGGCAACGAGGTGCCCGAACGGCTCTGAGCCGGTGCTCGGTGTCCCGCTGCCCCTAACGGCGCCGCCGTGGGGGCCGCGGCGCAACGGAGGGGTGGGCGGCGCTCCCGCCCACCCCGCCCCGGTGACCGCTAGGGGTGGTGGCGCCGCTGCTGCCGTAGCGCGTCACCGGCCGCGTCCAGCTCCGAGGCGACCGGCGCACGCCGCAGCGTCACCTCGTCCGCGACACCGGCCCAGCGCCGGACCGCCGCCGTGGCCGCCGCCCGGTCCTGGTTTCCCAACCGCGCGATGTCGGCGCCGTGGTTCGCCCCGGGGGCGACGAAGCGCATCGCGTCGCGCCTGCTCGACCGGACGCGGAACGCCTCGGCACCCCACGGGTCGAACTCGCCGTCGACGAACAACATGCGCTCGCTGCTCTTGTACACCCAGTGGTCGATGTCGGGCATGGCGCGCCGGTCGAAGGCCGGCACGGGGATGTCATCGGGCACGTAGGCGTCCCCGCCGAACTGGTCGGGGTACCGCAGCAGGTCGTCGATGTGGCCGGTGGGCAAGGTCGGCGATCCCAGCTGGGTCGCGGCCTGGAAGTAGTAGGTGACGTACGGCGCGGTGCCCTGGTCGCTGTAGAACTCGAACCCGGCGACGTCGTCGAGGAACGCCGCGATCTCGGCCGTGCTGGCGTCGGTGGCGGGCACCTGCGCGCAGCGCGCCTCCGGCTGGTACTGCCAGAACGCCCAGGGCGTGTCCACAACCAGCATCTCGAACGCGGCGTCGGCGCTGCCGAGGGTGCGGTCGAAGGTCCACCCCTCCGCCGCCGCGCGCCTCTCGTAGTGCCCGACCAGCTCGTCCCGGCGCTCCAGCGACTCGAGCTGCAGGTCGGCCAGGCTCTGCTGGCAGGCCGGGTCCGCGCCGACTTTGTCGAAGAACTCCAGGTAGGCGCTGTCCTCGTGGTCGCGGACGTCGTTGGGCGCGACGTAGGCGATCGTGCCGTCGATGTCGTCGGGGTAGAAGCGGCGGTGGTAGACCGATGTCATCCCGCCCTTGGAGGCGCCGGTGGACAGCCACTCGCGGCTGTAGATGTCGTCGAGCGCGTCGACGATGCGGTGGTGGTCGGCGGCGGCCTGCTCGATGTCCAGCTTCGACCAGTCGGCCGGGTTGGGGCGGGACGGTTCGAAGAACCGCTGCTCGGTGGAGATCTGGTTGCCGTCGACGATCCGGGTGGGCTCGGCCCGGAAGGGGAAGTCGGGGACGTTGTACCCGGTGGTGTGCAGCACCGTGGGCCGGTCCAGGCCGCGGTGCAGCAGCGTCAGACGCTGTTCGAACGTCGCTCCGTCGGGGTCGCCATGATCGGTGGGCTGCTCGTAGCCGAGGACGAAGAAGCGGAAACCGGGTTCGGTGTCCCGCTCCTCCACGATCCGCAGACCGGGGATGGCCTCCAGGCGTTCGACGATGCCGTCGTCGGCCGGGGCTGAGGTGGCGTCGGCGGGGCGGGGGCCGGCGCTCGCGGGCGCCAGGGTGAGGGCGAGTGCGGACGCCGTGAGCGCGGCCAGGGTGGTGGCACGCCACGACGCGAGGGGATGCTTTCGGGGGGTCACCCGGTCAACCTCCTGCGAACGGTGGGGGATCAGGGGGGAGTAGAGGGGCATGGGGAAAGCGACATGGGGTGATTCAGCGGATATCCGCTGTTATGCCGCCCGACCGATCATTGGGTGGCCGGGCACCCGGCGTCAAGGCCCGGAAGCGCGAATCGGTGGGCGATGCGGGCTCCTGCCACCGGGGGACCCGAAACCGGTGATGGGCATTGACGGGACCGTGTGCGGGAACACCCAGGCTCGCTGAGCGGTCGTCGGCCGCACGGGCGATCGGGGGCGTTTCTCCATCCCCGCCCGTGGCGGGTCCGTCTGGTCCCCATGACCGATCGGAGGACACCGGGGGACCGGCCGAAAGGCCCCGCCCCGTGATCATCGGCTCGGATAGGGTGGCGGCGGGGAGAACGGGGCGTTCGCGGCATCCGGCCTTTCCCGGTCGACATGCCATGATCCAGGCGAACGGGCGGCGCCCCGGGGAGCGGGACCACACCCCTCGACATGTCGCCGCTGGCGCCGGAGGTGGGCGAAAATCATTGCCATGCGGTTCGGTATCCTCGGCCCCCTCCACGCGCGCTCCAGCGACGGCACGCCCCTTGCGATCAACGGATCACGGCTCCGCGGACTGCTGCTCCTCCTGCTGCTCGACGCCGGGCGGGTGGTCGGTACCGAGCGGCTGATCGACGGACTGTACGGCCACACCCCGCCCGAGGGCGCCGCCAACGCCCTCCAGTCCCTGGTGTCGCGGCTGCGGCGCGGCCTGGCCGACTCCGGTGGCGACGGCCCGGCCATCGAGTTCCACCCCGCCGGCTACCGGCTCGCGGTCGACCCCTCCGACGTCGACGCCCACCGCTTCGAGCGGCTCGCCGCCGACGGCCGCGCCGCGCTCGACGCGGGCGACCACGCCTACGCCGCCCAACAGCTGCGCGACGCCCTCGCCCTGTGGCGGGGCCCCGCCCTCGCCGACGCCCCGCCCACCCCGTTCGTGCGCGCCCAGGCCGAGCGCTGGGAGGAGCTGCGGCTGGCCGCCCGCGAGGACCTCGTCGAGGCCGGACTGGACCTGGGCGAGCACCGCGCCCTGCTGACGGAGCTGCGCGACCTGGTGGCCACTCACCCCCTGCGGGAGCGTCCGCGCGGCCAGCTCATCCGTGCCCTCTCCCGGGCGGGCCGCCGGGCCGAGGCGCTCACCGAGTTCGAGGACGCTCGCCGCGTCCTCGCCGAGGAGCTGGGCACCGACCCCTCCCCCGAACTGGCCGAACTGCATTTATCGGTCCTGCGCGGCGACCCCGCCCTCAGCGCTGCCTCCCAGCCCGCGGCCCCGGTCCCCACGCGGCACCTCCCCGCCCAGCTCACCAGCTTCGTGGGGCGTGAGGAGGAGTTGGAGCGCGTCGCCGCCCTGCTCGGCACCCAGCGCCTGGTCACCCTCACCGGCCCGGGAGGGGTGGGTAAGACGCGGCTGGCGGCCGAGGCGGCGGCCCGCTACCCCGGCGAGGTGTACTTCGCCGAGCTGGCCCCGCTCGGCGATGGCACCGACCTGCCCCTGGCGATCCTGGACGCCCTCGGCGCGCGCGATGCCGCCCTCCCCGCCCTGATGCCGGGCCGCCTCGGCGAGGCACCCGACGCCGTCGCCCGGCTGACCGGGGTCGTGGCGCAGCGGCGGCTGCTGCTCGTCCTGGACAACTGCGAGCACCTCGTCGCTGACGCCGCACGGCTCACCGATCGCCTGCTGCGCGCCTGCCCCGGCGTGCGTGTCCTGGCGACCAGCCGCGAGCCGCTGGGCCTGACCGCCGAGCGGCTGTGCCCAGTGCCGCAGCTCGCCTCCGCCCCCGCCGACAGCACCCTGTCGGCCGCGCTGGACTACCCGGCGGTGCGGCTGTTCGCCGATCGGGCCGCCGCCGTCCGCCCCCACTTCACCGAGGAGGGCGGGACCGCCGAGGCCGTGCTGCGGATCTGCTCGGCCCTCGACGGCCTTCCGCTGGCGCTGGAGCTGGCCGCGGCACGGCTGCGCTCGCTCCCGGCCGCCGAGGTCGCCGCCCGGATCGACGACCGCTTCGGGCTGCTGTCGAGGGGCGACCGCGCCGCCCAGCCCCGCCACCAGACCCTGCGCGCCGTGGTGGCCTGGAGCTGGGACTTGCTCGGCGACGCCGAGCGGCGGCTGGCCCGCCGCCTGACCGTGTTCTCCGGCGGCGCCACCCTGGAGTCGGCGGCCCGAGTGTGCGGTATGCCCGAGGCCGAGGCCGTTGACCTGCTCACCAGCCTGGTGGAGAAGTCGCTGGTGGAGACCGCCGACGGGCGCTACCGGATGCTGGAGACCATCCGCGCGTTCTGCGCCGAGCGGCTGGAGGAGGCCAGCGAGCGCGGCCGCTTCCGCACCGCCCACGCCCAGCACTTCCTCGACCTCGCCGAGACCGCCGAGCCGCGCCTGCGCCGCGCCGAGCAGATCGACTGGCTGCCCCGGCTCGCCGCCGAGCAGGAGAACCTGCACGCGGCGCTGCGGTGGTCGGTGGAATCCGGCGACCTGGACGCCGCGCTGCGGCTCGTCGGCGCGCTGTCCCCCTACTGGTGGCTGCGCGGCCTGCGCGGGCAGGCCGGTCCCCTGGCGGGCGAGATCCTGGCGGCGATCACGGCTTCCGCCAACGACCCGTCGTCCGCGCCCACTCCCCCGGCGGGACGCGAGGAGGAGTACGTGCTGTGCGTCGTCAACGCCGCCTCGGCGGGGGTGGACGCCCAGCAGCTGGAGCCCCACCTGGCGGTGGCAGAGGCGATCGTCCGCAACACGCCGCGGCCGCTGCGGCTGCCCCTGGTCGACATGCTGTGGTCGGTGGCGAGCGGCGCCCCCGAGCGGCAGGTCGACATCGCCCCGCTGATGCGCGACAACCTGGCCGCCCCCGACCCCTGGACCCGGGCCATCGCCCACGTCCAGCTCGGCTACGCCGCGTTCGCCGGAGACGTGGCCGAGGAGGCGGAGCACGCGTTCACCGCCGGGCTGGAAGGTTTCCGCTCGCTCGGCGACCGCTGGGGCATGGTGCTGGCGCTGACCGGCCTGGCCGGCCTGGCGGAGCTGCGCGGCGACGGCCACCGGTGTATCGCCCACGCCGACGACGCCCTGGCCATGACCGAGGCGCTGGACGCCACGGAGGACACCGTGGAGATCCTGTCCCTGCGCGGGGCGGGCCGCGCGAGCCTGGGCGACATCGACGGCGCCGAGGCCGACCACCGGCACGCCGCGGAGATCGCCCGCCGGGCCGGGGCCCACGAGGCCCTGGCCGGGGCCTACCGCCGATTGGCCGAGCTCGCCCTGCGACGCGGCGACCCGGGCGAGGCGCGGCGGCTGTGCGACGCGGCGCTGACGGAATGCCAGGCGGAGTCGAGCTCGGCGATCGAGACGCGGGCGCTCATCCACATCACGCTGGGCGGCATCGCCGCGGCCGCGGGGGACACCGCGCGGGCCCGCTCCATCTACCGCAAGGCACTGGAGTCCATCCCGGGTGCGCGGATCTCCGCTCCGGTGGCCGACGGCCTGGCCGCCGTCGCGCTGATCGACGGCGACGCCGAGGGCGCCGCCGTCCTGCTCGGCACGTCGGCCGCTCTGCGCGGCGCCCCCGAGTCCGTGCCGCCGGACGGCCGCGACCTGGCCGAGCGGTGCCGCGCCGCCCTGGGCGACACCGCCTTCGATGCGGCGCGCGACCGGGGCTCGGCGATGCCCCTGAACCAGGCGCTGGCGCTGATCGGCGCCGTCCCCTCGGCCGCGGGTGCGTGAGTTGGTGCCGCAGCGGCGTCTTTTCTTCGGCGCCGATCTACCCCTCCGCATCAACGCATCAGCGTGTGCGTGTCCTGCCAGCCGCGTTGACGGGGCGGTCAGCGCCCGGTGCGTGCGCTGTCAGCGGAGCGGACCACGGTGCAAGCATGGAGACAACCGCGACCACCCCACCCCCGGACAGCGGCGGGCGCGCAGGACGGAAGGAATGGATCGGGCTCGGGCTGCTGGTCCTGCCCGGCATGCTCGTCTCGATGGACATGTCGGTGCTGTACATGGCCCTCCCCTGGCTCGGTGAGGACCTGCGGCCGAGCAGCGCCCAACTGCTGTGGATCATCGACATCTACGGGTTCCTGCTGGCCGGCCTTCTGATCACCATGGGCTCGCTTGGCGACCGCATCGGGCGGCGCCGGATGCTGATGGGCGGCGCCGCCCTGTTCGCCGTCGGGTCGCTGGCCGCGGCCTACTCGGCCAGCGCCGAGATGCTCATCGCCGCCCGCGCCCTGCTCGGGATCGGCGGTGCGACGCTGGCGCCGTCGACACTCTCGCTGATCCGCACCATGTTCCACTCGCCCCAGCAGCGGCGGACCGCCATCGGTATCTGGACGGCCGGGTTCAGCGGGGGAGCGATGCTCGGACCGATCATCGGGGGGCTGCTGGTGGAGTCGTTCTGGTGGGGTTCGGTGTTCCTGCTCAACCTCCCGGCGATGGTGCTGGTGCTCACCCTGGCCCCGCTGATGGTGCCCGAGTTCCGCGACCCCCGGGCCGGGCGGTTCGACCTGGTCAGCTCCGTGCTCTCGCTGGCCGCCGTCCTCCCGGTGATCTACGGGATGAAGATGTTCGCCGAGCACGGCTGGGCGTGGACCCACGCGCTGTGCGTCGTCGTCGGACTGGCCCTCGGGGCGGTGTTCCTGCGGCGGCAACGGAAGGTGGATCACCCCATGATCGACCTGCGCCTGTTTCGCGCCCGCACGTTCAGCGCCTCTCTCGGCGCGGTCACCCTGGCCATGTTCGCCATGTTCGGCGCCATGTTCTTCATCTCCCAGTATCTGCAGCTGGTGCTGGGCCTGCGCCCCTTCATGGCCGCCCTGTGGACGATGCCCGCGCTGCTGGGCATGATGGTCGGCGTCGCGCTCGCCACGGTCCTGGTGCGCGTCGTCCGGGCCGGTTCCATCGTCAGCGGCGGCCTGCTGGTGGCGGCCTCCGGCATCCTGGTCATCACCGGGATCAGCGCGGACTCCGGGCTGCCCTACATCGTCGTCGGCGGCATCCTCATGTCCGGTGGGCTGGGCGCGGTCACCGCCCTGATCACCGACCTCATCGTGAGCTCGGCGCCGCCGGAACGCGCTGGCGCGGCCTCGGCGATCTCGGAGACTGCCAACGAGTTCGGCGGCGCGGTCGGCATCGCCGTCCTGGGAAGCGTCGCCACGGCCGTGTACCGCGCCTACATCAGCGCCAGCGCGCCCGGCGGGCTGCCGGACACGGCCGTGGACGCCGCTCGCGACACCCTGGCCGGGGCCACGGGCGTGGCCGCCGAACTGCCACCGGCCGCCGCACAGGAGCTGCTGGCCGTGGCCCGAGCGGCCTTCACCCAGGGAATCCACGTGAGTTCCTACCTCGGTGCCGGGGTATTGATCGTGACGGCGGTGCTGACGGCCTATCTGCTGCGGCACACCCGCCCGCATTACGATGACTCGACCGCGGGCGACACCGAGAACGCAACCAGCGCGGGAGGCCGACACGGGTGACAGCTCTCGGAGGGCGTCGCACGCCAGCGCTGAGAGCGGCCGCGGAGGCGGCGCTACCGCCGCGGCCGTCCCGAAGGCCGACGGCGAGAGCGGTCCCGCGCGGCCGACGAAGGGCGGAGTGGCATCATGCTGTTCGGCAAGGAACACGTCGAGCGCTACGAGGCGACCGACGGCGAGGAGGGACACGACTGGCTGAAGGGCACGACCGTCCTTCTCCTCACCACAACAGGCCGTAAGACGGGGAAGCAGCACACTACCCCGCTCATCTACCGGACCGACGGCGACGACTACGTGGTCGTCGCTTCCAACGGCGGCGCGCCGGACTCCCCTTCCTGGTACAAGAACCTCACCGCCTATCCGCAGGTGGGGGTCCAGGTGAAGGGCGACCGGTTCACCGCGCACGCGAGGAGCGCCTCAACGCAGGAGAAGGCCCGGCTGTGGCCGCTCATGACCGAGGTGTGGCCGGACTACGACGACTACCAGGCCAAAACCGACCGCCCGATCCCGGTCGTCATCCTCCAGCGCGCCGCGTGACCACCGGCCCGCGCCGCGCCTTCCCAGAGTCGAGGGAATGCGCGGGCGGGTCTGTTTTGTTTTTCCCGCCGGACGAGGTTGACATCCTCGTGTGGCATACCACCACCGCACGGTAAAAATCCGTCAAAATAACGGACAACCAGGGGCGATGTGCCGCAACGCGAAGGAGTGGCAGGGCGAGAGAATGGCCCTGCTGTCACACTGGGCGATAAGTCCGCCACAAAGAGCTGAACATTATCGCACGGTTGGATTACCGCTGTCAGGGGAATCTTGACACGGACCGACACGTTACATCCACGAAGACCGCTAGAGCGCCTGGAGGCACGTACACGATGGCCGAGCGAGCACTTCGCGGCACACGACTCGGGGCGACGAGCTACGAGAACGACCGCAACACCGACCTGGCACCTCGCCAAGAGGTCACCTACGACTGCCCCCGGGGCCATCGCTTCTCCGTCACCTTCGCCACTGAGGCCGAGACGCCGACGAACTGGGAGTGTCGGTTCTGCGGCGACAACGCCCTGATGGTCAACGGGGAGGAGCCGCAGGAGAAGAAGGCGAAGCCCGCCCGGACGCACTGGGACATGCTGCTGGAGCGCCGGAGCATGGAGGACCTTGAGGAGGTCCTCGCCGAACGCCTCGCGCTCCTTCGCGCCCGCCGCAAGGAGGAGCAGGAGCACCTGGAGGCGATGCAGGAGGAGGAGCGCCAGAGCGCCTGACGCGTCCGTCTCCCCGCACATTCGACGAGGGGCGGTGGCCTGGTCCAGGCCACCGCCCCTCGTCGTGCGCGCGGGCGCCGCCGTGCGGCGCGCGCCGCGGACGCTCAGTCCGCCTGGGCTTCCTTGACCTTCTCCTGCGGCAGGTCCGCCTCGCCCGACCAGTCCTCGCCGAACGGGTCGGCTGTGGCGCCGATCAGGTCGGCGACGGAGTCGAGGACGCGCGTGGGCCGGTAGGGGAACAGGTCGGCGGTCCTGTGGTCGGAGATCCCCGAGAGGACCAGCAGCGTGTGCAGCCCGGCCTCCAGACCCGAGCGCACGTCGGTGTCCATCCGGTCGCCGATCATCAGCGTGTTCTCCGAGTGGGCGCCCAGGGCGCGCAGCGCCGAGCGCATCATGAGGGGGTTCGGCTTGCCCACGTAGTAGGGCGCGCGTCCGGTGGCCCGTTCGATGAGCGCCGCGACGGCGCCTGTCGCCGGGAGTGAGCCCTCGCGGCTGGGTCCCTTCTCGTCGGGGTTGGTGGCGATGAAGCGGGCGCCGCCCTCCACCAGCCGGATGGCGCGCGTTATCGCCTCGAAGCTGTAGGTGCGCGTCTCCCCCAGCACCACGTAGTCGGGGTCGCGGTCGGTCAGCACGTAGCCGATGCTGTGCAGGGCCGTCGTCAGTCCGGACTCCCCCACGACGAACGCCGAGCCGCCGGGCCGCTGCTGCTTCAGGAAACGGGCGGTGGCCAGCGCGGAGGTCCAGATGGACTCCTCGGGAATGTCCAGGCCCGTGCGCAGGAGGCGCGCCCGCAGATCGCGGGGGGTGTATATGGAGTTATTGGTCAGCACCATGAAGCCGATGCCGTGGTCCCGCAATTCGGAGACGAAGGTGTCGGCGCCGGGGACGAGGTGCTCCTCGTGCACGAGCACGCCGTCCATGTCCATGAGGTAGTTCCACCGGATTTGTTTGCTCACGTCTCCGATTGTCCCGCGATCACGGACGTGCCCGCCACCCCGGACACTCCGTTGAGCGGGAACAATGGCGCGGGGCCGGTGAATCTCCGGCGCCCTGTCGCAACGGGGGACCCATTTTCGGCCATCTCCGCGGGCACCTCAGTCGCGGCGCATCTGGCCGTCGCCGTCCTCACCGGAGGCGGCACCGGGCGCGTCGTCCTCGACGATGACGCCCGGAACGACCTTTCCGGAGCCGGGGCGGCCGCCGGGGGCGGGCCCGGCGCTCGGCGCGAACACGCCGTCCACGCCGACACCCATCTTCTTGATCCTGCGGTCGGCCCAGGCGATGAACGCCCAGCGCAGCGCGGGCCGGGTGAAGGGAAGCGCGAGGACGGCGCCCACGGCTCCGGTGAGGAAGCCCGGCGTGATCAGCAGGATGCCGCCGACCATCACCATCAGGGTGTCGAGCAGCCCGCCCCGCGGCGGGGCGCCGGTGCGCATGGCCGCGTCGGCCTCGCGGAACGCCTTGGTCCCCGCCCCACGCAGCGCCACGACACCCGAGGCGCTGAGCAGGAACAGGGCGGCGATCGTCCAGGGCACACCGATCTGCGACCCGACCAGGATCATCAGCCAGATCTCCAGGAAGGGCAGCGCCATCAGCGCTAGAACGATCAGCAGCGGCATGGGCACCATCCTCGACATCGCACTTGTCCCTCCGCGCAACGTCCCGCGCCGCGGGATCGTTCCCGCCGCCGCGATCCGGCGGGCGCGCGGGTCAGCCGTCCGCCGCGCTGCCGACCGCGGCCGCTCCGCCGTTGGCGTCGGCGCCCCTCCGCGCCCGGCGTGCCGCGACGACACCGGCGATCACCGCGGCCGCCGCGACGGCGCTCAGCGCCGCCTCCGGCAGCGCGCCGAGCCGGGTCGCGGGTGTCTGACCGGACATCGCCGGGAGCTCGGCCACGTGCACGGCGGGCTCGTTCTCCGGGGAGCGGTAGGTGACGGTGCCGTCGGCCGTGGTCACGGCGCTGATGCCGCTGGTCGAGGCGACCACCGCCGGGCGCCCGTGCTCGACCGCGCGCAGCTGGGTGATGGCCAGCTGCTGGTCGGACTGGCCGGTGAAGTTGTAGTTGGCGTTGTTGGTGGGCACCACGATGATCTGTCCCCCGGCCGCCACCGCCTCGCGCACCGGCCGGTCGAACGCGACGTCGAAGCAGATGGCGGTGGCCAGCGTGGTGCCGCCCAGCTCCACCGCGCCCGGTGCGGACCCGGGTATGGCGTCGCTGCCGATCTTCTCCAGCCGGGAGACGAACCGCGTGAAGAAGTCCCGGTAGGGGATGTACTCGCCGAAGGGGACGAGATAGCGCTTGGTGTAGTAGTCGCCGGGGCCCTCCTCGGGGTCCCACACCACGCTGCGGATCTCACGCTTGGCACCGCCGTCATAAAACTTGGTGAGGCCGAAGAGCAGGGGCGCGTCGACGTCCCTGGCGGCGTCGGAGATGAGCGAGGCGGCCCACGGGTCGTTGTAGACGTCGATATCGGCGGAGTTCTCCGGGAGGACTACCAGGTCGGGCTGGGGCACCTCCCCGTCGCGCACTTGGCGGGCGAGTTCGTGTACGCCGTCGACGTGGTTCCGCAGCACCTGCGTGCGCTCGCCGAGGATGTTCATCGTGCCGACGCGTGGGACGTTGCCCTGCACCAGGGCGACGGTGGCGGTGTGGTCGCGGGTGGGGGCGCCGATCCAGGGGACGGCCAGCCCCGCCGCGCCGATGGCGATGGTGGCGGCCAGCCCGGCCGCCAGCGGGGCGAGCGCGCGGCGCACCCCGGCCTCGCGGTAGGAGCGCACGGCGCGCAGGAGACCGGCCAGCAGGACCGTCCCGGTCAGGGCCACCATGAACGTGACCAGCGCTGAGGAGCCCCACGCGGCGTAGCCGGAGAAGGGGGTGTCGGGTTGGGCGAAGGCGAGTTTGCCCCAGGGGAAGCCGCCGAGGGGGAACCGGGCGCGCACCGCCTCCTGCAGCACCCACAGCGCGGCGGTCCACACCGGCCAGGCGCGCAGGCGGGCGGCGCAGGCGATGCCCATCGCCATCGGGATGTAGTAGACGGTCTCGGCGGCGGCGATCAGCAGCCACACGTCGGTACCGAAGACGTCCTGCCACTTGATCAGGGGGACCATCAGCGTCGCGCCGGACACCAATCCGAGCCAGGCCGCACGGCGCATCCGTACGCCCAGCACGGCGAGTGTCAGAAGCGCGGCGCTGAACGGCCCCAGCCACCACAGTCCGTAAGGCGGAAGGGCGAGCAGCTGGGCCAGTCCGGATCCCACCGCGGCCAGGACGCGCGCGGCGAGGTGGATCCGCTCCCTGTACCCGGTGGCTGGCGCGTCCTGAGCTGCCCCGGTCAGTCCTGTCGCGGACTCCGCCGGTTCCTGCCGGATGCCCTCAGCCACCACGCGGCTCGCCCTCTCCACCTACGTGTAAGGGGGACGCGGAAAAGGCCCGAGACCACCCTTCGGACCGGATCCGTCTCGTCGGCGGCGAGCGCGGAGACCGTTGTCTACTGGATGTCCGGGCCTTTTCCGGGTCCAACCCCCCGCCCGGTCGCGGAACCCCGAATCCCGCCAAACCTCCGACCGCACCTGGTGCGTGGTGCGACGTCCGGTAGGACGAGAAGCGGACCGCTCAACCGGTCCGTCCAGTGCTGGACTGGTCAGTAGATTACCCAGACTCTCCGTCCTCCGCCGCAACCCCCGCGACCCGTGTCGGGCGCCGGGGCCACACCCGAGGGCGTGCAGGCCGGGCATACCAACCCAAGGCCGTCGAGCGCACGAAGTAACTGGAATCGGATAACCGCCGACAGGCTAACGCACCCGCCGAATCCATGCCAGTCCACCGGTCTCGCACCCTCTCTGAGCAGTGTATTCGCCGTGGTGGGGCGGGTGATGGGGCGGCCCGGCGGTGTCGCCCCCCGCTTTTTCCAAAGGGGCGTATGGGACGAACGTCCGAAATCAGCGGGCGACGTGTCGGAGGCGGGGCCGCGCGGACGGGAACACCCGGCTCCCCCGCGCCCAGCATCGGGATATCTCACATCGTGGTCGCCGCATGATCGGAACCGTGCAAACTCTCGACAGAAGATGTGGCACTGCTGTTCAATTGATCCAACGATTCGATACGAATCGATCATCACAGAAGAACAGCTGCTCGTTCCGGGCCTCCGGGCGGGCTACGAGCACGGGAGATGATCGCCAATGGCGAAGATCGTCCTCGACGGCGTCGACAAGGTCTACTCCGGGAACGTCAAGGCCGTCGATGACCTCAACCTGGAGATCAACGACGGCGAGTTCATGGTGTTGGTCGGCCCGTCCGGCTGCGGCAAGTCCACCGCGCTGCGGATGATCGCCGGGCTGGAGGAGATCACCGACGGCGAGCTGTACATCGGTGACCAGGTCGTCAACGACCTTCCCCCCAAAGACCGCGACATCGCCATGGTCTTCCAGAACTACGCGCTCTACCCGCACATGACGGTCGAGCAGAACCTCGCCTTCGGTCTGAAGCTGCGCAAGATCCCCAAGGCCGAGATCAAGGCGCGGGTCGACCAGGCCGCCGCCATGCTCGGCCTTGAGGGCTACCTCAAGCGCAAGCCGGCGGCGCTGTCCGGCGGGCAGCGCCAGCGGGTGGCCATGGGCCGGGCCATCGTCCGCGAACCCCAGGCCTTCCTCATGGACGAGCCCCTGTCCAACCTCGACGCCAAGCTGCGCGTCCAGATGCGCGCCTCCCTCAACCAGCTCCACGAGCGCCTGGGTGTCACCACCGTCTATGTGACCCACGACCAGGTCGAGGCGATGACCCTGGGCGACCGCGTCGCGGTGCTGCGCGAGGGCCGCCTCCAGCAGGTCGACACCCCCAAAAACCTCTTCGACCAGCCGGTCAACCTGTTCGTCGCCGGTTTCATCGGCTCGCCCGCCATGAACTTCGTCGTCGCCGAGTTGCAGCAGGACGGCGATGGCGCACAGCTGAAGTTCGCCGACCACACGCTGCCGATCTCCGCCGCCGAGCTCGACGCCCGCGACGGACTGCGCGCCTACCTGGGCCGCCAGGTCATCCTCGGCCTGCGCCCCTCCGACTTCGAAGACGCCGAGATCTCCTCGCACGGCCCGGCCGCGATGACCGTGACCGCCGATGTCACCGAGGAGCTCGGCACCGAGATCAATGTCATCTTCACGGTGAACGCCCCGCCGGTGCAGCACGAAGACGCCGCCGCTCTGGCCGCCGACGCCGCGGGCGGCCCGGGAGCGGAATCGGCCACGCTGCCGCTGGGCGAGGACAAGACACTGTTCACCGCCCGGGTCAGCCCGCGCAGCTGGGTGCGCCGGGGCCAGGACGTCACGCTCAGCGTCGACGTCACCCAGCTGCACTACTTCGACCGGGAGAGCGGCTTGGCCATCGGCCACCCCGCCAACCGCTGATCGCTCCGGCCCGCGGGAACCGCCGTGGCCCGGTCGGTCGCGCCGAGGGCGCGTCCGACCGGGCCGCTGGTCGCCTTCCGCCCCGCTCCTCCCCCTCGTCGCCCTCGTTCTCCGGGCGCTTCGGCGGCTACTTGACCGCGCCGGCCATGACGCCCTGCACGAAGTAGCGCTGGAACGCGAAGAACACCAGCAGCGGCACCACCATGGACAGGAAGGCGCCTGAGGAGATGATGTCGATGTTGGCGCCGAACTGGCGCATCTCCGACTGCAGGGCCACGGTCATCGGCTGGTTGGCGGAATCGGCGAACACCAGCGCCACCAGCAGGTCGTTCCACACCCACAGGAACTGGAAGATCGCCAGCGAGGCGATGGCCGGACCCCCCAGCGGCAGGATCACCCGGCGGAAGATGGTCAGTTCCTTGCCGCCGTCCATCCGCGCCGCCTCCAGCAAATCGCGCGGAATCGCGGCGAAGAAGTTGCGCAGCAGGAAGATCGCGAACGGCAGGCCGAAGCCGACGTGGAACAGCACTACGCCCAGGATCGAGCCGTAGACGCCCAGGGGCCCGTACACCTGCGCGATGGGGATCAGCGCCACCTGCAACGGCACCACGAGCAGCCCGACCACGCCCAGGAAGAGCCAGTCGCGGCCGGGGAACTCCAACCAGGCGAAGGCGTAGGCGGCCAGCGCGGCGATCACCACGATCAACACGGTGGAGGGCACGCTGATCAGGACGGTGTTGAAGAACGAGGCGACGAACCCCTCGTTGTCCAGCAGACCGGCGTAGTTCTCCAGGGTGAGCTGCGAGGGCGCGGCCAGCACCGTCCACCACCCGGAGGAGGCGTTGTCCTGCGGCAAGCGGAGGCTGGAGACGAACAGCCCCAGCGTGGGCATCAGCCAGAACAGGGCCACCAGCACCAGCACAACCTGGATGGCGCCCGAGCCCACGCGGGCCACGATCCGCTCCGCCAGGGCCCGCGGCGGCCCGCCCTCGTCCCCGGGGGCGACGCCGCTCCCGGCCGCGGCGTCCGGGACCCCCTCGGGGCGTTCCGGACGCGTCTCCTCGCGTGTACTCATCGGCTCGCCTCCGATTGCGCCTCGCACCGGCTCCTCACTGGTTCTCCTGCCGGAACCGGCGAATCTGGAAGATCATCGCCGGGATCACGAGCACCAGCAGGAAGACCGCCAGCGCGCTGCCCAGCCCCTGGTCGTTGCCGCCGCCGAACGACACCCGCCACATCTCCACGGCCAGCACGTTGGCGTCGCGCTGGACCGAGCCCGGGGCGATGATGAACACCAGGTCGAAGATCTTCAATACGTAGATCATCAGGGTGACGAAGACGACCATCAGCACCGGCGACAGCAGCGGCACCGTGACCCGGCGGAACACCTGCCATTCGGTGGCCCCGTCGACGCGGGCCGCCTCCAGCGCCTCGCGCGGGATCGACGCGAGCCCGGCCGCGATGAGCACCATCGCGAACCCCGCCCACACCCACAGGTAGGCGAGGATGATCGACGGGGTGATAAGCGTGGGCCCCAGCCAGGTGAGGCCGCGGTAGGGCTCGGTGAAGTTGTCCGCGGCGAGCCGGAGGGTGTAGGGGCCGTCGCCGTCCAGCCCGGCGAGCTCGAACGTGCCATCGTCCTCGGTGAGGGCCTGAGCGGCCACCTCGCCGTCCCGCACCGCCTGGACCCGCATCGCGGGCAGGCCCATCTCTGTGGAGTCGATGGCGCCGTGCCGGCCGGTGCCGCCGCGGGTGAAGTCGAGCCACACGGTGCCCGAAAGTGCGCCCCCGGTCTCCTGCGCCGGCACAGCGGGTTCGGCGCTGTCGGGCACGTCGTCGGGCGGTAGGCCCACCAGGGGGACCAGGACCGTCTCCCCCGTGCGCACCTCGCCGGCCAGCTCGTACCCCCCGCCGGACGCCTCGGTGAGCGGCGCCTCGGGGCGCGGGCGGGCGTCGGGGTAGGCGGCTGAGGGAGAGATGGTGTCGTGGACCGTGGTGATGATCGCGTTGGCCAGACCGCGCTCGGGGTCCTGCTCGTAGACGAGCCGGAAGATCACGCCGGACGCCAGGAAGGAGATGGCCATCGGCATGAACACGACAATCTTGAAAGCGGTGGACCAGCGGACGCGCTCGGTCAGCACCGCGAAGATGAGCCCGGTGACGGTCACCAGGACAGGCGCCACAACAACCCAGATGACGTTGTTGCGCAGCGCGATGAACGTCTCCGGGTTGGTGAACATCGTGATGTAGTTGTCGATCCCGACGAACGCCGTCCCCTGGGCGTCCCACAGGCTCCGGTAGATGGAGAAGAGGATCGGATAGACCATGTAGATGCCGAGGAACAGCAGCGCGGGCAGCAGGAAGACCAGCGCCAGCCACGAGGGCGGGCCCAGGCGGCCCGTACCGCCGGGCGGGGCTGTCCCCGTGCTCTCATCGGGCGCGGGAACGCCCGCGTCCGGCCCGCCCGCAGGTGTTCCGGTCGTCGCCATCGAACCCCACTTTCCCGCCGGTCGGCTTCGCGCCTACGCCTCCGAGGCGGCCTTCTCCAGTGCCTTCGCCGCGCCCTCCGGGTCGGTGGAGCCGCGCAGGAGGTCCTGCAGGATCGACCACATGCCCCGGCCCTCGGTGGCGCCGAACCTGCTGGGGACCTGGTCGGAGAGGTCGTAGCGGACGTTCTCGCCTGCCTCCACGATGGTCGCGGACAGGTCCTGGGTGAACTCGTCGGCGTAGGCGTCGGGCTGCACACCGGAGTTCGCCGACAGGTAGCCGCCGAGCCCCGCCCACGTGGACTGCGCCTGGGGCGACGCCAGGTAGGCCATCAGTTCCTGGACGCCCTTCCTTTCGGTCATGGCCACGGCGATATCCCCGCCCACGACCACCGGCGCCTTGTCACCGACCGCGGGGAAGGGGAACGCCACCGCGTCCTCGCCCACCGTCGCCCCGGCCTCCGCCGCGCTGGAGCCCACGAAGTCGCCCTCGAAGACCATGGCGGCCTCCTCTTGGCCGTAGACCTCGGAGACGCAGGTGGGGAAGGCGGTCTGGACGGCTCCCTTCTGACCGCCCTTCATCATGTCGTCCTCGCCCCACACCTCGCTGAGTGTGGTGAGGGTCTGCACGACCGTGTCGTCGGTCCACGGGATCTCGTGGTCGGCGAGCTTGTCGTAGTTCTCCGGGCCCGCGTGCGACAGGTAGGCGTTCTCGAACCAGTCGGTGAGCGTCCACCCGGAGGCGCCGCACATCGCGAACGGGGTGATACCGGCGTTGGAGAGCGTGCGGGACGTCGTGTCGACGAGTTCGTCCCACGTCTCGGGCGGTGTCACCCCGGCGGCGTCGAAGGCGCTCGGCCGGTACCAGATGATCGACTTGTGCGCGGCCTTGAGCAGGACCCCGTAGGCCTCGCCGTCGACGGAGCCCAGATCGCGCCAGTAACCGGTGTAGTTGCTCTCCAGCGCGGTGGCCGCCTCGCCCTGCAGCGGCTTCAGCGCCCCCTGTTCGGCGTACTCGCGCACCAGTCCGGGCTGGGGGAGGGCGGCGATGTCCGGTGGTTCCCCCGCCTCGATCTTGGGGCCGAGGTAGGCTCCGGTGTCCTCCCCGGTGGCTTCGTAGTTGACGGTGGCCCCGGTGTCCTTCTCGAAGCCGTCGAGAACCTCCTCGAAGTTCTTCTGCTCCGTGCCGGTCCACTTCGCCGCGACCGTCAGGGTGACGCCGTCGAGCTCTCCCCCGGCGCCGGACGTCCCGTCGCCCGGCTTGCAGGCGGTGGCGGCCAGCAGTCCGCCGACGGCGATCGCGGCCAGTCCGCGCGTTATCCACACGTGCTTAGGCATGTGTGTCCTCCACTTCGCTGCTGTGGGACGCCGGGTCTCCCCAAATGCCGACACCGGTCTCGGGGTCGAAGAAGTACAACCGCGCCGTGTCGACGCGCACTCGCACCGGCCGGCCGATCGCGGTACTCGAACGCGGGCTGAACCGCGCCGTGATCTCGCTCCCCGCCCAGCCCGCTTCGGCTGTGTCCACATCGACACCGACGTCGCGGGCGAGCTCGCGGGTGTCCTCGGTGACGACCGGCGGGGCGTCCAGGCGGAAGTGGACGAGGAACTCGGAGCCGAGGGCCTCGACGAGTTCGGTGGTGGAGGTCAGCACGGTCCCGTCGGCCTCGGCGGAAAGGTCGGCGTCTTCCATGTCCTCGGGCCGGATGCCGACGGCGATGTCGCGTCCCACGTACGCGCCGAGGCCACGCTCCTCGACCATCGCGGCGGAAAGGTCCAGCTTCTGTCCGCCGACAACCAGCCGGGCGCCCGCATCCGTGTGGTCGTCGTGCTCCACCCGGGCCTGCAACAGGTTCATCGCCGGAGAGCCGATGAACCCGGCGACGAAGATGTTGGCGGGGCGCTCGTAGAGCTCCTGGGGCGGCGCCACCTGCTGGAGCACGCCCTTTTTCAGCACCGCGACGCGGTCGCCGAGCGTCATCGCCTCGACCTGGTCGTGGGTGACGTAGATGGTGGTGACGCCGAGGTTCCGCTGGATGCGGGAGATCTCCGCGCGCATCTGGACGCGCAGCTTGGCGTCAAGGTTGGACAGGGGCTCGTCCATGAGGAAGGCCTTGGGTTTGCGCACGATGGCCCGGCCCATGGCCACCCGCTGGCGCTGACCACCGGAAAGGTTGCGCGGTCTTCGGTCGAGGTGTTCGGTCAGGCCGAGGGTGTCGGCGGCCTTCTCGACCCGGTTGTTGATTTCGGACTTGGGCAGCTTGCGCAGCTGCAGGCCGAACCCGATGTTGTCGCGAACGGACAGGTGGGGGTAGAGCGCGTAGCTCTGGAAGACCATGGCGACGTCGCGGGCGCGGGCGGGCGTTCTGTTGACGACGCGGCCGTCGATGGTGAGCGTCCCCGCGGTGATCTCTTCCAGCCCGGCGATCATGCGCAGCGCGGTGCTCTTGCCGCACCCGGAGGGACCGACGAGGACGAGGAACTCCCCGTCGTCGATATCGAGGTCGAGACCGCTCACCGCGCTCGTGCCGTCAGGGTAGGTCTTGGTAACCCCCGCCAGCTGGACTCTCGCCACGTTCCGCCTCCGTCGGCCTCACTATGGGCGCGCCATGACGGCGCGGGTCCGATCACCGGGACACACGCGGCTGTGACGCATGCCCCACCGACCTATGAACATGTCGTATCAGCGAATATTCACACATAACAGGGGATCGAATCCCCTGTTACCAATCCGTGTCGGGCAAACGGTTCCCATGAAACAGCGGGGCTCAAGGTTCCCCGTGCGGCATCCGTTCACTTTGCCGAGGACTTCGGAGAGCATCGGTTTCAACACTCAGCGAACAGACAGTGTCGCCTTCACTCCCCCTGGGAGAGGCGGCGGCCGATCACCAGTCGCTGGATCTGGTTCGTGCCCTCGACGATCTGCAGCGCCTTGGCCTCGCGCATCAACCGCTCGACCGGGAAGTCGCGGGTGTAGCCGTACCCGCCGAGGACCTGGACGGCGTCGGTGGTCACCCGCATCGCGGTGTCGGTGGCGAAGAGCTTGGCCATCGCCGCCTGCTTGCCGTAGGGCCGCCCGGCGTCGCGGCGTCGGGCCGCGGCGAGGTACAGCTCGCGGGCGGCCACGATCTGGGTGGCCATGTCGGCGAGCATGAAGCTCAGCCCCTGGAAGTCGATGATCGGCCGACCGAACTGCTGCCGCTCGCGGGCGTAGTCGAGAGCGACATCGAGCGCGGCCTGGGCGACCCCGACCGCGCCTGCGGCGATGCCGAGCCGCCCGGAGTCCAGCGCGGCCAGAGCGATGGAGAACCCCTGCCCCTCCTCGCCGACGCGCGCATCGGCCCCGACCTCGGCGCCGTCGAACCGCATGACGGCGGTCGGCGAGGCGCTCATCCCCATCTTCCGCTCGGGCGCATCGGCGGAGACGCCGGGGGTGGAGGCGGGTACGTGGAAGCAGCTGATGCCTCGGCTGCCAGAGTCGGGCGCACCGGTCCGCGCGAACAGGGTGTAGAAGTCGGCGTGCCCGCCGTGGGTGATCCACGACTTCGCACCGTCGACCCGGTATCCCGACTCGGTGGCCCGCACGCGCGTGGACATCGCCGCGGCATCGGACCCGGACTGGGCCTCGGACAGGCAGTAGGCGCCGAGCAGCTCACCACCGAGCATGTCGGGCAGCAGCGCGGCCCGCTGCTCCTCGGTGCCATAGGTGGCCACGGGGAAGCAGGAGAGCGTGTGCACGCTTAACCCGAGGCCGACGGCCAGCCAGGTGGTGGCCAGTTCCTCGACCACCTGAAGGTAGACCTCGTAGGGCTGGTCACCCCCGCCGTACTCGGACGGATAGGGCAGCCCAAGCAGCCCGGCCCGCCCGAGCAGGGTGAACACGTCCCGAGGAAACGCCGCGTTCTCCTCATCGGCCGCGACCCGCCCCGAGAGCTCCTTGCTCGCGATCTCCCGAACAAGCTCCAGCAGGTCTGCTGCCTCCGACGTTGGAAGCGTGCGGTCCACGGCCATGCTTTCCCTCTCCTACGCCACAGACGACCGAGCAATTAGTAGGTCGTCCAACTATATGGTGACGCAGAACACCTTATCTCACGATACGTCTGACCCTGGCGGCCCCCAGGCCTCCCAGCGGGCAGACCCACCTGGCTCTAGCCCGAGCTAGGATCACTTCTCAGTGAAGGAAAAAAACGAACACCAAAATTGGATAACGCCCCGCATCAACGCAGGCCACGAAGGTGCGCCCCACACAGGCGGGGATGGTCCATTGAACGTGAACTCGGAGATCCCCGGGAGGGGGGTGCGCCCCGCACAGGCGGGGATGGTCCCCGCAACTTCCTCTACCGCGGCGACCGATCCGGGTGCGCCCCGCACAGGCGGGGATGGTCCCCCGATGACCCAGGTGAGCAGGCCGGTGATCCAGTGCGCCCCGCACAGGCGGGGATGGTCCCCACGCGATCCGGGTGCACCGTCACCACCTGGTGTGCGCCCCGCACAGGCGGGGATGGTCCCCCGTTGCCGCACAGCGCCACGTCGTGCACGCCGTGCGCCCCGCACAGGCGGGGATGGTCCCTGCGGCCCGTACCAGCCGTCCACCGTGATCGAGTGCGCCCCGCACAGGCGGGGATCCGGCCGAAACCTGCGGCGAGTCACCAGAGCAGTCGGTCACCGTCCTGCGGAAAACAGCTCCTCCAGGCGCTGGGCGGAGAGATCCCACGTCCATTCCTTCAGGACCCACTCCCGACCCCGTTGGCCCATGGCCTGGGCTTGATCGGGGGCGATGAGGAGGCGTTGGAGCTTGCTGGCGACGGAGCGGGGTTCGCGGCCGTTGACGACGAAGCCGGTTTCGCCGTGGCGGACGGTGTCGGGGGCGCCGCCGGAGGAGCCGACCAGGACGGGGAGTCCGCTGGCGGCCGCCTCCAGGTAGACGATGCCGAGTCCTTCGGCCTCTAGGCCTGCTTTGCGCGTTCGGCAGGGCATGGCGAAGACGTTGGCGGCGGCGTAGAAGGACGGCATGTCGTTGTGGCCGTGGCCTCCCGCGAACACGACGTGTTCACTGACTCCTGTCCATGCCGCCAGTTCTCTCAGGCGTTTTTCGTCCGGCCCCTGGCCCACCACGACGAGGCGGGCGTCGGGCAGGGTCGTCCGGACCCAGGTCATGGCGCGGATCAGGGTGTCGACGCCTTTGCGCGGTACCAGCCGGGAGGCGCACAGGATGACCGGGCCGTCGCCCAGGCCGTAGCGTTCTCGCACCGGTGTCCCGTCTCCGTTAGCGGTGAACGCCCCGGGGTCGACGCCCGGCGTCAGTCGGGCCATGCGATCGCGGTCGGCCGGACGCAGCGCCCGACCGATCTCGTCGCGCGTGAAGTCGCCCAGGTAGGTCAGGACATCGACCTTCTCCCCGATGCGGCGCAGCGCCAGCCGCGCGCCGGGGACGCGGGCCCACCACACCTCGTGGCCGTGGGACATCGCGATGATCCGCTGCGCCCCCGCGTCGCGCAGGCCTCCGGCGAGCAGCCCCAGCGGCGCCGCCGACCCGATCAGGACGCGCTCGCATCCATACCGTTCGAGCAGTCCGGCGGCCCGGTGTGCGACGCGCCGGGTGGGCAGCAGCATGTGGGAGCTGTCGCGGACTACTGGGAACGGCTGCCGCCGGTCGAAGTCGCGCTCGGCCTCCTCTAGCCCCTCGGTGCATGACGTGTAGACGACCAGGCCCCCGCTCTCAGCGCCGGGCATGCGCCGTGCTACCTCATAGCAGAAGGTCTCGATTCCGCCGCGGCGCGGCGGGAAGTCATTGGTGATCAGCAGAGTGCGCGGTGGCATGGTGCTATAGACCTACATTCCGGCCCGAAGCGTACGGAAGAAGACGGACTCGCGTGGACGGGAACGGCGAATCCTCCCGGACGATACCCGCTGCGATCCCCGCTGAAGACCTGGCCCGCGGACGTTTCCCCGGCGTGAGGACCGGTGATCACTCCCGGCATGAGCGCTCCCCGAGGCACCCCTGAGACCGATGCGTGGTGGCGCGACGCCGTCATCTACCAGATCTACCCCCGCAGCTTCGCCGATGGCGACGACAATGGCACCGGCGACCTGATCGGCGTCACCCGGAGGATCGGCCACCTCGCCGACCTGGGTGTCGACGCCGTGTGGCTGTCTCCCTTCTATCCCTCCCCGATGGCCGACGGCGGCTATGACGTGGCCGACTACCGCGATGTCGACCCGCGCTTCGGGTCCCTCGACGATTTCGACGCCCTCGTCGAGGCCGCACACGGGCGGGGTATCCGGATCTACATCGACATCGTCCCGAACCACACCTCCTCGGCCCACCCCTGGTTCCAGGCCGCTTTGGCCGCGCCGAAAGGGTCCCCCGAACGCGACCGCTACGTGTTCCGCGACGGCATCGGCCCCAGTGGCGAGCGGCCCCCGAGCAACTGGGCGTCGCGGTTCGGCGGCTCGGCCTGGTCGCGGACGCCCGACGGGCAGTGGTACCTGCACCTGTTCCACCAGGACCAGCCGGATCTCAACTGGTCCAACCCCGAGGTGCGCGCCGAGTTCGACGACATCCTGCGGTTCTGGTGCCGACGCGGCGTCGACGGCTTCCGGATCGACGTCGCCTACGCCATGGTCAAGGATCTGAACGAGCCGCTGCGGGACGTCGTCATGGTCCCGAGCCACGCCGACGAGGTGACCGCCAACCCCGACCACCCGTTCCTGGACCGCCCCGAGGTGCGCGACATCCACCGGGAGTGGCGGCGCATCCTGGACGGGTTCACTCCGCCGCGCGTCGCCATCGGCGAGATCTGGCTGCCGACCGATCGGAGGCTGCGCTACCTGGGTCCGGACAAGCTCCACCAGGCGTTCGACTTCGACTTCCTGCTGTGTCCTTGGGATGCGGCGGCCTACCGCGCGGTGATCGAGGAGGCCGTGGACGGGGCGACCGCCGCCGGGAGCGTGCCAACGTGGGTGTTGGGCAACCACGACACCGTGCGCCCCGCCTCAAAGTTCGGCCTGCCGCCGGGAACGGACCTGACGTCGTGGCTGATGAGCGACGGCACGGCGCCGCCCGCCGACCCCGCCCTGGGGCTGCGCCGCGCGCGGGCGGCGGCGCTGCTGCAGCTGGCCCTGCCGGGTGCGGCCTATATTTACCAGGGCGAGGAGCTGGGACTGCCGGAGGTGGCCGACCTGTCGCCGGAGCAGCTGCAGGATCCGGTGTGGGAGCGCAGCGGGCACACCGCCAAGGGGCGGGACGGCTGCCGGGTGCCCATCCCCTGGGAGAAGTCCGGCCCCTCCCTGGGCTTTGGGCGCGCGGCGGGGTGGCTTCCCCAGCCGGAGGGGTGGTCCGAACTCTCCGTGGCGGCCCAGACCGGCGACCCCGGTTCCACCCTGGAGATGTACCGGGCGGCTCTGCGCGCGCGTCGCGCGCTCTCCTCCGGCACACGGTTCACCTGGGACCGTGAGCTGAATGTCGGCGATGTCCTGGCCTTCCGCCGCGACGACCACCTGATCTTGGTCAACACGGGGAGCGCACCGGTCCCGCTGCCGCCGGGTGAGGTGGTCGTCGCCAGCGCGGATCTGCCCCCGTACGAGCTTCCGGGCGACGCCGCGGTATGGCTGCGCACCGGCTGACCCGGTCGGGGGCCTCCCCCGCTCAGCCCACCGACGAGTACGCCACCACGCCGCGCCGGACGAGGTCGATCGCCTTGCGCGCGTTGGCCCGCACCTTGCTGCCTCCGGGGGCGGCACCGGCGATCTGGCTGAGCATGTCGACCAACTGCTTGGTGGTGCGCACGAAGTCACCCGCCGGCATGTCGGCCTCCATCAGGATCCGGTCCAGCCGGTCGCCGCGTGCCCAGCGGTGCGTGATCCACACGAAGCCCAGGTCGGGGCGGCGCAGGAAGGAGACCTTGTGGCGGTGTTCGACGTCGTGCAGCTCGCCCCACAGCCGCTCCATCTCCTCCAGCACCTGGGCCGGGGCGCCGTCGGGCACGCGCGGGAAGGGGTCGTCGTTGCGCCGCGACTCATACACCAGCGACGCGACGCAGGTCGCCAGGTCCTGCGGGTCCAGTTCCTCCCACAGGCCGCGGCGCAGGCACTCGGCGACCAGCAGGTCGAGCTCGGAGTAGACCTGCGCGAGCCGCCGCCCCTCCTCGGTGACGGTGTCCCCGTCGAGGTAGTGCAGGTCCTGCAGCACACCGCAGACGCGGTCGAAGGTGCGCGCGATGACGTGTGAGCGGCCCTCAACCCGGCGGCGCAGGCTGTCGGTCTCCTTGAGCAGGCGGAAGTAGCGCTCGGCCCAGCGCGCGTGGTCCTCGCGGTCGGCGCAGCCATGGCAGGGGTGGGACCGCATCTCCCGGCGGATCCGGTTGATTTCCGGATCCTCCGGACCGCGGTCGCCTTCGCCGCCGCGTGGCGGACGGCCCTCCCCGCCCGTCTCCTTGAGGCGGTTGCGCAGCGACGAGGCGAGGTCGCGGCGGTCCTGAGCGGAGCGCGCGGAGAAGTTCTTCGGGATCCGCAGTCGGCCCGCCGGTTCCACCGGCACCGGGAAGTCGGCGGCGTTCACGCGTTTGACCTGCCGGTTGGAAGTCAGCACCAGCGGGGCCGGGAGCTCACCGCGGGTGCCGGGGTCCAGCACCACGGCGAAGCCGGTGTGCCGCCCGGCGGGGATGCGGATGATGTCGCCGGGCCGCAGCCGCTCCAGGCTGGCCACGGCCTCCTCGCGGCGCCGCGAGGCGCGCCCCTTGGACGCCTGCGCCTCGCGGTCGCTCAGCTCCCTGCGCAGCCGCGCGTACTCCATGAAGTCGCCCAGGTGGCACTCGGCCGCCTTGGCGTAGCCCTCCAGCGCTTCCTCGTGCTTGCGGAGCTGCTTGACCAGGCCGACGACGGCGCGGTCGGCCTGGAACTGGGCGAAGGACGCCTCCAGCATGTTGCGGCTGCGCTCGCGGCCCACCTGGCCGACGAGGTTGACGGCCATGTTGTAGGAGGGCTGGAAGCTGGAGTTCAGGGGGTAGGTCCGGGTGCTGGCCAGGCCCGCGACCGCCTCCGGGTCGGTTCCGGGCTGCCAGATCACCACGGCGTGGCCCTCGACGTCGATGCCGCGCCGCCCGGCCCGACCGGTGAGCTGGGTGTACTCCCCCGGTGTGAGGGCCGCGTGCGTCTCGCCGTTCCACTTGTCCAGCTTCTCGATGACCACGGTGCGCGCCGGCATGTTGATGCCCAGCGCCAGGGTCTCCGTGGCGAAGACGGCGCGGATCAGCCCCCGAGCGAACAGGGTTTCCACGACTTCCTTGAAGGTGGGCAGCAGTCCAGCGTGGTGCGAGGCCACCCCGTTCTCCAGGGCGCGCAGCCACTCGTGGTAACCGAGCACCGCGAGGTCGGCGGGTGGGATCTCGGCGCACTGCCGCTCGGCGTACTCGCGGATCTCGTCGGCCTCGTCCTCGGTGGTGAGGGAGAGCCCGGTGGCCATGCACTGGCGCACGGCGTCGTCGCACCCGGCGCGGCTGAAGATGAAGGTGATGGCCGGGAGCAGGCCTTCGCGGTCCAGCTCGTCGATGATCTGGACGCGGCTCGGCGGAGCGAACTTGGCGCGCGGCCGGGGGCCGCCCCGCGCCCGGGTCTGCGGGTGGCGGCGCCGATGGGCGAGCTGGGTGATCCGGTCGTCCTCCTGGGCCAGGCGGATGAGCCGGGGGTTGACCCGCTGCTTCTCGCCGTTGAACACGACTTCGGCGCTGCGGACGCCGTTCTCGCGGCGGTCGCGCTTGCGTTTCCGCTTGCGGCCGCGCCCGTCTTCCGCCTCGGCGTCGTCGCCTCCGTCCGCGGCCTCGTCCTCGATCGGGACGAAGAGGTCGTGGATCCGCTTGCCGGCCATCACGTGCTGCCACAGCGGCACGGGGCGCTTCTCGTCCACGATCACCGTGGTGTCGCCGCGCACCTGCTGCATCCACTCGCCGAACTCCTCGGCGTTGCTGACCGTTGCCGAGAGCGCGGCGACCTGCACCGACTCCGGCAGGTGAATGATGACTTCCTCCCAGACCGCTCCGCGGAAGCGGTCGGCGAGGTAGTGCACCTCGTCCATGACGACGTACCCGAGACCGCCGAGGGTGTGCGAACCCGCGTAGAGCATGTTGCGCAGCACCTCAGTGGTCATGACCACGATCGGTGCCTCGCCGTTGACGCTGTTGTCGCCGGTGAGCAGGCCGACCCTGTCCTGGCCGTAGCGGCGCACCAGGTCGGTGTACTTCTGGTTGGACAGGGCCTTGATCGGGGTGGTGTAGAAGCACTTGGCGCCGTCGCGCAGCGCGAGGTGCACGGCGAATTCGCCGACGATGGTCTTGCCCGACCCGGTGGGCGCCGCTACCAGCACGCCGTGCCCCGACTCCAGCACCTTGCAGGCGCGGATCTGGAAGGGGTCGAACTCGAAACCGTAGAGCCTCTGGAATTCCTCGATCGTCCCGCTGGATTCAGCCTGACGCCGACGGAATTCGGCGTAACGCGCGGCGTGCGTACTCATATTGATCAAGCCTATGGCGTGTGAGCGAGTGACGCGGACGGCGAACCCGCCGCGGGCGGTGGCGGTGGCCGGTGGTTCCCCCCGGAAAGGCGACAACCGGCCGACAGTGCGGCCCGCCGCGTCAGGTCAGCACGCGCACCGAACGGGGCACCACCTCGCAGGTGATGGGCAGTTCAGCGAGGCGCTCGCCGTCGGCGTAGCCGACGACCGGGCGGGCGGCGCGGTCGGGGGCGCTGATGGCGACGGTGCGCCCGCGCAGGACGGTGACCTCGTCCAGACCGGTGTGGCTGCCGTCGAAGACATGGGGGAAGAAGCGGAGGAACGAGGCGCGGGGAACGGCGTGCACGAACACGACCTCCAGCAGGCCGTCGTCGGCGACGGCTCCCGGGCAGACGCGCATGCCGCCGCCGTAGGAGGAGGTGTTGCCGACGGCCACGAGCATGCCCTCGGCCTCCAGGCGCTCGCCGTCGACCTCCACGGTGAAGGGCAGTGGCGAGAAGGACGACAGTTCGGCGGCCAGCCCGATGAGGTAATTCATCCGGCCGAGCCCGAACCGGAAACCGTTCACCCGCTCGTTGACGCGTGAGTCGAAGCCGCAGGCGAGCACGCTCAGGTAGTAGCGGCCTCCTGCGGCCACGGTGTCGGCGTCGGTGGTGCGGCCGTTGAGGATCGCCTCGGCGGCCTCGGGCACGGAGCGGGGGACCGCGAAGGCGCGGGCGATGTCGTTTCCGGTTCCCGCGGGAACGATCCCCAGCGGTACGTCGGTCCCCACCACGGCCTGCAGCGCGCCGTGGACGAGTCCGTCACCGCCGACGACCGCCAGCGCGTCAGGGCCCTCGGCGACGACGTCGCGGGCCAGGCGCACGGTGTCCGCCGGGCTGCGGCCGATGTGGACCGAGACGTCAGCGCCGCGGCCCCGCAGCGCACTCAGGAGGCGGGCACCGACCACGGCAGAACGGCCGCGGCCGGCGGCGGGGTTGACCAAAAGCGCGATCTGCTGAGCCATGGCGGTTCCGATCGGGGGCAGCGAGGGACGGTCGGGGAGCCGGTCCACGGGGGTGATGTACCGCGACGCGCACGGCACGTTCCCGTCCACCGGCTCCGTGTCAGTGCCCTCTATCTCTACCCGGACCGAGCCGTTCTCCGCTAGTCCGACGTCGTGTTCTCGTCGGTCTCCGCGTCCTTGGCGGGCCTGGTGTTGTTCGGCGAGGGAACCGCAGTGACCGGCACCTCACCGCGCTGGATGGCCGCTTCCTCGGGCGTGAGGTACTCCTCCGGAATGTCGAACTCGCCGTCCTTAGCGCCCAGCACGAACGCCTCCCACTCGGCGGGCGTGAAGAACAGGATGCCCTTCTCCGGGTTCTTGCCGTCGCGGACGGCACGGAAGCCGTCGTCGAACTTGGCGACCTCGACGATGGCGTCGGAGTCCTCACGGGACAGCGAGGAGCGCATCCACACCGCGTCGGTGGTGTCGTGCCACTTCTCGTTGCCCATCGCCTCGGGCGGAAGCTCGCGCTTGGTCTCTTCGGCGGGCTTGTCACTCATCGTGCTCGCCTCCTGCTACTCGGGGATGTGCTCCGGCGGGTTGGGATCGGATCCGGCCGCAGGGGGCGGATCCGAGGATGACCCTAGCGCTTCGGCGTTCCCCGGGCTCCCTCATTGTCATCCTCGTCCATCACGTCGTCGAGCGAGGAGATCTCGTCGTCGTCGAGGTCGGCCAGGGCGTCGACGGCGCGGGTGCGGCGGTCGTTGATGAAGCAGAAGAGTTCCGCCAGCTCGAAGAGGAGGATGATCGGGATCGCCAGCGCGAGCATGGAGATCGGCTCGGCGGGTGTGAGGACCGCGGCGAGCACGAAGGAGAAGAAGATGATGACGCGGCGCCACTTGGCGATGGCCGCGTGCGGCAGGACGCCCATGAGGTTGAGCAGCGCGACGAGGAGTGGCATCACGAAGCCGACGCCGAAGACCACCATCATCAACATCATGTAGTTGAGGTAGTTGTCGATGGTGATCATCGGCACCGCGTCGGCGGGGGCGAAGCCGAAGAGCACCTCCATCGCCAGCTTGGTGATGTAGTAGGCAAGCACGGCCCCGGTCAGGAACAGCACGACGGCCAGCGGCACGAAGACGTAGGTGAACTTCCGCTCCCGGCGACGCAGGGCGGGCGCTACGAAGGCCCAGAGCTGGTAGAGCCAGAAGGGGCTGGAGACCAGGATGCCGACGATCACCCAGACCTTGAAGGCCACGAAGAACGCGTCGAAGACCCCGGTGAAGATGAGGTTGCACTGCCCGCCGTCGACCACTGCCTGGGCCTCGGGCAGCGCGCAGTAGGGCGCCTTGAGGACCGCCCAGACGGGGTCGTAGACGTAGTAGCCGACCACGGTGCCGAGCGCGATGGCGATCATCGCCTTGACGAGCCGGTTGCGCAGTTCGCGCAGATGATCCATCAGCGGCATGCGCCCTTCCGGGTCCTTCACCCGCCGCTGTCGCCGCACCTGCATCGCCCGTCTACGCTCCTCGAACCCTCAACGCACGTCGTCACCAGCGCCGCCCGTCCCGTAGGGGCGCCGCCGGTCCTGCTCTTCGCTCTACCACCCGGGCGTTGGTCTCGGGAGAGCGCACCGGGCTCCGGCGCCTTCTCCCGACCTCACCCCCCGGGCGGGTCCCCCGTATCCTCCGGTCGCCGCCACATCCGGACGGTCCAGCTGGTCCGGCCGGTCGGGCGAGGAACCGGTGACCGCACCGGCCGCGCCGTCCCACCGGTCGGGTCCGCACGACCGTCCCGGCCGCGGTGGCCGTCCTCGTCGTCCTCGTCGTACTAGTCGTTGTAGCCGCGACGGACCGGCTCACCGTTCTCGTTGACGATACGCTGGCCCGAGGGGAGCTCCGGGTAGCCGCCGGGCGCAGGCTGCTGCCCATTGGTCGGCCCCTGGTGGACATCGTAGGCCTGGGGGGCGGGGGTCGAGGGCTGCTGCCCCTGCTGGGCGGGGTCCGCCTTCTCGCCGTGCTGCTCGCCGGTCTCCTCGTCCATCAGGCCCTTGCTCTCGGCCTTGAGGATCCGGGCGCTACGTCCCAGCGACCGGGCCAGCTCGGGCAGCTTCTTCGCGCCGAACAGCACCAGTGCGATCAGCACCAGAAGTGCAATGGTCTTGGCATCCATCCCCATGGCTCAACCTCTCTTCGGGGCGCTACCTGCCTCATCGATGGTACGCGCAGTGCTGGCGTGCACCACGCGCACCTGCTCACGAGCGCGCTCACCCGCGTCGCGCAGCGCCGCGTAGCCGGGTGCCAGCTCGTCGCCGGTCCGCTCCATCGCGGCGTGCAACCGCCGCATCTCCGCCAGCATGCGGACGACAAGGACCGCCACGACCAGTGTCCCGACCGCGGTCACCACCGCGAGGCCGACGAAAACAAGCACCGTCTCACCTTACTTCGTCGTATCCGAAATTCACCCGACACCCGGACGAACCGGGCATGGCCACGATCCGAACGCCGCCGCGTGTGGTGATCGGCACGTTTCCCGGCGTCGCCGCTCGCTGGTCGCCCGTCATCCGCTACCCCGCCCCCTCGTAGGCGGACAGGGCGCGGCGCGCGTCCTCGCGGACGCGCTTGGCGAGGTCGTGCGGGGCCACCACACGCGCCCGCGGCCCCAGCCGCAGCGCCAGACGGCACGCCCACGCGGGGGCCGGCGTCCGCAGGGTCGCCCGCAGCCGCCCATCGGGCAGCTCCCGCACCTCCGAGCACAGGTAGTCTTCGGTCACCCAACGCGCCGACGCGTCCAGGTCCAGCGTCACCCGCGCGTCGTCCTCCGAGAGCTGCAACACACCGCCGCTCAGATCGCGGCGGCGCGCCCGCGACGGCACCTCGGCCGGATAGGGCAGCACCGTCAGATCCAGTACGCGGTCGAGCCGGAACAGCCGGACGTCCTGGCGCAGGCGGCACCAGCCTTCCAGGAACGTGTGACCGTCCTGCACCACGAGCCCCATGGGGTCAACGTCGCGCTCGGTCACCTCGTCCACGTAGCCGGACAGGTAGCGCAGGTGCACCAGCTGGCCCGCGCGCAGCGCCTCGTCGCAGCGGCGCTGCAGTTCGCGGACCTCGTCGGTGAGCTCGATCCGCACACCCACGGAGTCGACGAACCGGTCGGCCGCGGCCCCCGCCGCGGCGCGCAGCTTCTCCCCGGCCCGCTTCAGCGCGTCGCTACCGCCCATCCCCGGCAGTTCGCCGAGCAGCTCCACGCCCACGACCAGGCTCGCCGCCTCGTCCGCGGTCAGCCGCAGCGGCTGGGCGATGGTGTCGGCGTTGCCGATGATGATCTCGCCGGTCGACCGCGCCGCTTCGAGGTCCACCTCGATCAGGTCGCCGGGCGTGTACCCGGGCAGCCCGCACATCCACAGCAGGCTCAGGTCCTTCAGCACCTGGGCTTCGGACAGCCCGAAGTGCCCGGCCACCTCCGGGACCCGGACGTCGTGGCTGAGCGCGTAGGGCACCAGCATCAGCAGCCGACGCAGCTGCTCGGCGGTGGACGCCGAGCGCCGGGATTCGGGCTCCGGGGCGCCGCCGTTCACCGGTTCGGCGTCCTCTTCCAGCGGCTCCTGGTCCGCCACGAACGACAGGTGCCGCACCAGGGCCGCGCGCGCCTCCTCCGGCGCCTCCATTCGCACCCGGTCGCCGAACCGCGCCACGGTGCCCACCAGCTGGTCCAGGTCGGTGTAGGGGTAATCCACCACATCCCACCTGTGCTGGCCCTGTTCGGCGGTGCCGGGGATGACGCGCAGGGCGCCGCGGCGCAGCTCGTGGGCGGAGTCGGCGTGGACCCGCAGCCGCGCCACGCGCTCCGGCTCGTGCGGTTGGCCGCTGACCACCGACCGCACGTCCACGTTCTCCGGCACCCGCACCGTCCTGCCGCCCGCGAGCGGCACCACCGGGCCGGTGACGCGGCCCAGCCGGAACACGCGCCGCGCCTGGCGCTGGCGGTCGTAGCCGGCCACATACCAGTGGCCCTTGACGTTGACCACGCCCCAGGGTTCCAGTTCCCGCCGGGCGGAGGTCTGCTGGCCCGGTTTGCGGTAGTCGAAGGCCACCGCGCGGCCGTCCCGCACCGCCTGCCACATCGGCAGGAACGCCGGTTCGTCCGTGCCGAGGACCGGGGTGATCCCGGGGGCGGCGTCCGAGTCCACCGGTACCCCGGCCGCGCGCAGCTTCATCACCGCGTTGGCCGCGGCGTCGCCCAGCGCCGCGTGCCGCCACGCCCGCGCCGCCAGGCCGAGGACGGCCGCCTCGTCGGGCAGCAGTTCGATCTCCGGCAGCTCGTAGTCGGCCCGGGAGATCCGGTAGCCCTCCTCGTCGTTCCAGATATCGCCGCCGCCCGTCTCGATGGGGATGCCGCTCTCGCGCAGTTCCTTCTTGTCGCGCTCGAACATCCGCTTGAACGCGGCGTCACTCTCGGCCTCGGAGTATCCGGCCACCGTCGCGCGGATCTCGCGCGCGGTGAGGAACCGTCGCGTGGCGAGCAGGCAGATCACGAGATTGAGCTGCCGTTCGGTCTTCTTCCGCGACATCGCCGCTTCCTTTCTCCCGCGCCCACAGGCGATTCTCGCGCGTTCTCCCCCTACGCCTCTGGGCCATGACGGTACCGTGCCAAGGGTGATCAGATGGCGCTCAGGAGAAGTCACCGCAATCCGACGCACCTGGCCCGGGGCGGCCGAACTCGATGTCCGCGTCACCGAGGGCGGCCCCACCAGCGACGACCCCAGAGCGGACAGCGCCGTCGGAACGGGGCAACGGGCACAGGGCAGCGAGGAGAACGGCGACCGCACCTGCCGCGCACTCGCCTACACCGACCTCGTCGGCCGACCGGAGAAGGGCGACCGGGTGCTGCTCAACACCACGGCGCTGGATATGGGGCTGGGCACGGGCGGCTACGCCATGGTCGTCGCGCTCCCCGACCGCCTCCCGCCCGACCCGGACCCGGCACCCGGGCATCTGGTCAAGGCGCGCTACACACCGCTGCAGACGACGGTGCTCGGCGCCGACGAGCAGGACTCCCCGCACCACGCCCTGCTGCGCGACGCCGACGGCGTCGACGGCATGCCGGTGGTCACCGCCGACCTGCACTCGGCCCTGCCCGCGATCCTGGCGGGAGTCCACGATTCTGGGCCCGAGGCCCGCGTGGTCTACGTGATGCTCGACGGCGGCGCCCTGCCCGCCGCCTTCTCCCGCTCTGTCGCCGGTCTACGCGAGGCCGGCTTGCTCGCGGCCACGGTCACGGTGGGCCAAGCGTTCGGCGGGGATTTGGAGACGGTGACGGTGCACACGGGGCTGCTCGCTGCGCGGCACATCCTCGGCGCCGACGTCGCGATCGTGACCCAGGGCCCGGGCAACCTCGGCACCGGAACCCCGTGGGGTTTCTCTGGTGTCGCGGCCGGCGAGGCGGTCAACGCGGCGGCCGCCCTGGGCGGCCACGCCGTGGCCGCCCTCCGCGTCAGCGAGGCCGATCCCCGCGAGCGCCACCGGGGGGTGTCCCACCACAGCCTCACCGCCTACGGCAGGGTCGCCCTGGCCCCGGCCGATGTCGTCGTCCCCCAGCTCCCCGGCGCCTTCGGCACCCGCGTCCGCTCCCAGGCCGCCCCGCTCGCCGAGCGCCACCTCGTGGTGGAAGTCCCCGTCGACGGCCTGCGTCAGACGTTGAAGGATCTCCCCGTGCACCTCTCCACCATGGGCCGCTCCCTGGACGGCGACGCCGCCTACTTCCTGGCGGCGGCCGCCGCAGGACGCCACGCGGCGAGCCTCATCGCACCGTCCTGATCCCGCCCGTGGCTCCCCGCGGGCAGACCCGCGGGGAGCCGTCAGACGACCTCAGGACCAGGCGAGAGCGACCTATTTGTCGCCGTCGTCCTTCTTGCCCTCGTCGTCCTTGTTTTTGCTGTCCTTCTCGTCGTCCTTCTTCGCGTCCTTGTCATCCTTCTTGTCGCCGTCCCCCGCATCGGCCTGCGGCGGCGGGGTGCTGTCGACGGCGCCGAGGATGTCCACGACGAAGACCAGTGTGCCCTTGGGGGCGCCGTTCGGGGCGTCCTTGCCATAGGCGAGGTCCGGCGGGATCACCAGCATCACCCGACTGCCGACCTTCTTGCCCTTCAGGCCCTGGTCCCAGCCCTTGATGACCTGGCCCTGGCCGACCGCGAACGTGAACGGCTTGCCGCCCTTGTCCCAGGTGGAGTCGAAGATCTTGCCGTCGCTCCACTGGGCGCCGGTGTACTGGACGACGACCTGCTGCTCGTCGGTGACCTCGGGGCCGTCGCCCTCGATGAGGTCGACCGTTTTCAGCTTCTTGGGCGGGTCGGTGTCCTCGGGGATGGTGATCTCCGGCTTGCCGTGCCCGGCGTCCGGGACGGTCGGGAGGCCGTCGCCGCCGTCCGTGGTCTGCTCTCCGTCGACGATGTCGCCCTTGCCGTAGCGCTTCTCGACGTCGACGATCGACACCTGGTCACCGGGCTCGGGGCTGGGCTGCCCCATCGCCTTGGCCTCCTCGGGGTCCTGGCCCGGGAAGACGAACACGACGCGGCTGCCGACAGGCTGGTTCACCAGGTTCTTGCGCAGGTCATCGCTCATCTCCTCCAGGTTGAGGAGCACCGGCGCGCCCCTCTCATAAGAGGACTGCTTCTGCTCGCCCTTGCCCTTGCCGGTCCACTGGTAATCGACCATCTGCACCTGGAGCAGGTCGTCGTTGCGGATTAGGGCGCCTTCCCCACTGCCTTTCTTGGCCACACCGGAGATCTGCTCTCCGGGGGGCGCCTTCCCCTCGAAGTCGACCTTGGGTGCTTCGCCGACCTTGCCGGTCACCGAGGGCAGCCGGGTGTCCATCTGGTCGGAGTCCGACCGGAGGAAAGCGGGGGTCTTCCAGTCCTCGGGAATCGACGCGCAGCTGGACATCGCCAGCAGAACGGCTGAGAACGGCACCGCGAGGGCGGCGGCACGTCGTCGCATAGGTCACTACCTCAATAATCCGGCTCGGGTCCCCGATACACTATCGAAAGGCCAATAGTGCCGTCTCCGGGTGAGAACCGGGTAAGAGGGCCCTGGGCCCCTCCGATCACATGCCGGCGATGAGCTTCTCCACCCTCTCGTCCACGGCCTTGAACGGATCCTTGCAGAGCACGGTGCGCTGCGCCTGGTCGTTGAGCTTGAGGTGCACCCAGTCGACGGTGAAGTCGCGCCGCTTCTCCTGCGCCCGGCGGATGAACTCGCCGCGCAGGCGAGCCCGGGTGGTCTGCGGCGGGATCGACTTGGCGGCGAAAATCTTCAGGTCGCCGATCACGCGGTCCATCTCGCCCTTGCGCTGCAGGAGGTAGAAAAGGCCGCGGTCGCGGTGGATGTCGTGGTAGGTCAGGTCGAGCTGGGCGACGCGCGGCGACGACAGCGACAGGCCGTGCTTGGCGCGGTAGCGCTCCAGGAGCTTGTACTTGGCGACCCAGTCGATCTCGTTCGCGACCAGGTCGAGGTTCTGTGTCTCCACCGCCTCCAGGGTGCGCTGCCACAGCTCCAGCACCCGCTTGCCCGTGGCGTCGGTGCCGTTGCGGTCGACGTAGACCTGCACCTTCTCCAGGTACTCGCGCTGGATCTCCAGCGCGCTGGCCTCGCGGCCGTTAGCCAGGCGCACCTTGCGCCGCCCGGTCATGTCGTGGCTGACCTCGCGGATCGCCCGGATGGGGTTCTCTAGTGTGTAGTCGCGCATGACCACGCCGGTCTCGATCATCCGCAGCACGAGGTCGGTGGAGGCGAGCTTGAGGAGCGTCGTGACCTCGCTCATGTTGGAGTCGCCGACGATGACGTGCAGCCGCCGGAAGCGCTCGGCGTCGGCGTGCGGTTCGTCCCGCGTGTTGATGATGGGCCGCGAGCGTGTCGTCGCCGAGGAGACCCCCTCCCAGATGTGCTCGGCACGCTGGCTCACGCAGTACAGCGCGCCCCGCGGTGTCTGCAGCACCTTGCCCGCACCGCAGATGATCTGGCGGGTCACCAGGAAGGGGATGAGGACATCGGCCAGGCGTCCGAACTCGCCGTGCCGCCCGACCAGGTAGTTCTCGTGGCAGCCGTAGGAGTTGCCCGCGGAGTCGGTGTTGTTCTTGAAAAGGTAGATCTCGCCCGCGATGCCTTCTTCGTGCAGCCGTTGCTCGGCGTCGACCTGCAGGCCCTCCAGAATCCGCTCGCCGGCCTTGTCGTGCGCCACCAGGTCGGCGAGGTTGTCGCACTCGGGGGTCGCGTACTCCGGGTGGCTGCCCACGTCCAGGTAGAGGCGCGCGCCGTTGCGGAGGAAAACGTTGCTGCTGCGTCCCCAGGAGACCACCCGGCGGAAGAGGTAGCGCGCGACCTCGTCCGGTGATAGCCGCCGCTGCCCGCGGAAGGTGCAGGTGACGCCGTACTCGTTCTCCAGGCCAAAGATCCGACGTTCCATGCGGTTCTCACCCGTTTCCCGTCCCATGGCCACAGCGGTCGGCGAACGCCGCGGCATCGCAACGACTCCACCCTATTTATCGGCTCCGGAGCGACCACGGAAACGAACGAACCACCGAGGAAACTCCGCCGGGCCTCGGTTCCGCGGGGTTCGCCGCCCCCGCGGAACCGAGGCCCCTCACGTCTGTGTCAGGAGGCGCCGCCCCCGGCCGCGTCGGAGCCGGACGCGGAGCCCTGCTCGGCTTCCTGCGCGGCGTGGCCCTCGTCGATCAGCCGGGTGAGCCGGTCGCCCTGGATCCGGCGGAACTTGCGGTGCTCGCGGTCCCGCTCCAGGACGGCCACTTCCAGGCTGCTCGCCTCCAACTCGCGCTGCTCGCCGTTCTCGTGCTTGAGCGCGTGCATCGCCGAGACCAGGGCCGTGCCCAGCGGCGCGTCCTTGTCGAACCGCTCCTTGAGGGCGCTGCTGACCCGCTCGGCCGAGCCGCCCATGGCCAAGAATCCGCGCTCGTCGACGACCGAGCCGTCGAAGGTGATGCGGTAGATCTGGTCGCCGTCGGAATCGTCGCCCACCTCGGCGACCACGATCTCCACCTCGGCCGGCTTGTTGCTCTCGCTGAACACCGACCCGAGGACCTGGGCGTAGGTGTTGGCCAGCTGGCGGCCGTTGACGTCGCTGCGGTCGTAGGCGTAGCCGCGCACGTCGGCGAAGCGCACACCCATCAGCCGCAGGTTCTCGAACTCGTTGTACCGGCCGACAGCGGCGAAGGCGATGCGGTCGTAGAGCTCACTGATCTTGTGCAAGGTCCGGGACATGTTGTCCGCGACGAACAGAATGCCGCCGTCGTATTGGAGTACGACGGCGCTGCGGCCGCGCGCGATTCCCTTGCGCGCGTAGTCCGCCTTGTCCTTCATGCTCTGTTCGGGCGAGACGTAGAACGGCATCGTCACCGCAGATCGTTCCTTTGCTCAGGTCGTCGGGTTCGGGGCGTCGGTGCGGCACCGCGGGTGTGCAAGAGTTCGGTCGCAATCACCGCAGTGGCGCGGTCGGTCCGTCGGGGCGCTGCGCGCGTCCCTCGACGACCTGTGTGGCCACCCGCTCGACCTCGTCGGCCGGGAGCCGCTGGTGGCCGTCCTCGGTGATCACGTCGACCAGCGGGTAGATCTTGCGGTGCACGTCCGGCCCGCCGGTGGCGGAGTCGTCGTCGGCGGCGTCGTACAGCGACTGGACCGCCGCGAACACCGCGTCCTGCTGGCTGAAGTCCTCGCTGTAGAGCTTCTTCAAGGCGCCCTTGGCGTAGACCGACCCCGACCCGACGGAGTGGTAGCGGTGTTCTTCGTAGCGCCCGCCCACAGGGTCGTAGCTGAAGATCCGTCCCGCCTCGCGTGCCAGGTCGTACCCGACGAGCAGCGGCACCACCACGAAGCCCTGAAGGGCCATGGGGAGGTTGCCGCGGATCATGGTGGCCAGCTTGTTGGCCTTACCTTCGAGCGAGAGGGAGCGGCCCTCCATCTTCTCGTAGTGCTCCAGCTCGACCTGGAACAGCTTGGCCAGCTCGATGCCGATACCCGCAGCCCCGGCGATCGCGACGGCCGAGAACTCGTCGGTGCGGAAGAGCTTGTCCATGTCGCGGTTGGCGATGACGTTGCCGGAGGTGGCCCTGCGGTCACCGGCCAGGACCACGCCGCCGGGGAAGGTCAGCGCGACGATCGTGGTGGCGTCCGGCGTGAGATGCGCACCGGTGCCCTGCGGAAGCTCCCGCCGCCCCGGCAGCAGGTCGGGGGCGACCTGACCGAGGAACTCGGCGAAGGAGGAGGTTCCGGGATTCATGAAGGCGGCGGGCAGCCGACCACCGAACTCGAACGCTTCAGACACGCGACTCCCTTCGGTCGCGTCCCGCCCATCGACCGGGGGCAGGCGGGGCGCATGGGGTAATTCCATCTACCGTTGACCCTACTGACGCCGTGGGACCGGTGTACTCACCGATCTTGACTTCCGCTGTCAGCGAACCACGTCGGGTCGGTGCGCGCCGATGCCCACGCGGCAGCCGCCCTGTGCCCGCGATGGGTGAAGGACTCGGCGCGGCCCTCCCCGATTCCTACCCGGCCCGCGATCGCGCGCTGCGACGGACGCCGACCGGCGGCCTACTCTCCGCCCTTCTGCACGAACTGGCGCACGAAGTCCTCGCTGTTGGACTCCAGGACCTCGTCGATCTCGTCGAGGATGTCGTCGACTTCCTCGTCCAGCTTCTCGTTGCGCTCCTGGACGTCGGTATTCGCCTCGACTTCCTCGACGTCCTCGTCGCGGCGGTTTGCGTGCCGCTGCCCGCCGGTGTCCTTCGTCGCCATCGGATCAACCTCCTCGGTCGCGGGACTCTCGCCCTTATCTTGGCCCAACGAGCCCCGGCTCAACCTTGATCGTGATGCCCGTTGTGTGCACGTTACCCCCAAGGGTCCCGTACATCCGTACGAACAACGATGTGGCGCCCGGGATTCCCCATGCTCCTCCAGGGCAACTTTTGATCAGTTTCGCCGGCCAGCTCCCGCAGACGTGGCCGCATCCGGCCACACAACCAGGGTTGAAATCGCAACAAACCTAGATTTTTTACCCCATGCGTTCGCATGACTCCAGCTCGTCGCACATGCCCCCATCCGTGGATCTTGCGGACAGGTCGGATGAAACCATCATAGGTTGACAAACGTCATTTTTGTTTCCATTTCCTCCCTGTTGTTGAAGCGTGTACCGATTTATAGTCCCAATCGCCTACCGAATGCACGGTAGGCACACGTCAGAGACCGCCCCACAAGGACGGTCCCCGACGTCAGGTTCGACGCCATCGCCGGCAACGGCGTCGGCCCTGCCTTGTTCACTCAGACCAGCAAGGAGCAGGGAACGTGCGAACATCCCCCATCTTCAGCGCGCTGGGCGCGACCGCCCTCACCGTCGGCCTCATCGCCTCCCCAGCCCCCGCTTCCGCCGACTCCCCCACCGACGCGCCCCAGAACGCCCCCGACAGAGCCGACACGCAGACCGAGGCGCTGCAGCGCGACCTCGGCCTGTCCTCCCCCTCCGAAGCCACGAAGCTCCTGGCGGACGAGGCCAAGGCCCGCAAGCTCGAACGCACGGCACGTAAGGCCGCGGGCGACGCCTTCGGCGGCGCGGTCTACGACCAGGGCAGCGGCAAGCTCACGGTCTCGCTGACCGACGCCTCGGCCACCGAGAAGATCGAGGCCCTCGGCATGAAGACCCGCCTGGTCGAGCACGGCGAGGAACAGCTCGACGACGTCGTGGACGAGCTCAACGACGCCGAGGACACGGCTCCGGCCGAGGTCACGGGCTGGTATGCCGACCTTGCGGACGACAGCGTCGTCGTCACAGCGCTGCCCGGCGAGACGAAGGCCGCCAAGGACCTCATCGCGGATGCCGGAGTCGACGCCGACGCCGTGCGTATCGAGGAGAGCTCCGAGCGCCCCGAGCTGTACGCCAACATCGTCGGCGGGCTCGCCTACTACATCGGCAACCGGAGCCGCTGCTCGGTCGGGTTCACCGCGACCAACAGCTCCGGGCAGCCCGGGTTCGTCACGGCCGGACACTGCGGCAACCGCGGCGACTCCGTCCGGCTCGGCAACGGCCGCGGGGTCTTCGAGAACAGCATCTTCCCCTACTACGACATGGCGTTCGTGCGCGCGACCTCGAACCTGAACCCCACCAACCTGGTGTCGATGTACAACGGCGGCTACCGAGAGGTCGACGGTTCACGCGAGGCCAACGTCGGCGCGTCGGTCTGCCGTTCCGGTTCCACCACCGGCTGGCACTGCGGCAGGATCCAGGCCAAGAACCAGACGGTGCGCTACCCCCAGGGCACGGTCTACGGCATGACCCGTACCAGCGTGTGCGCCGAGCCCGGTGACTCCGGCGGCTCCTACATCTCCGGTAACCAGGCCCAGGGCGTGACCTCCGGCGGCTCGGGCAACTGCCGCAGCGGTGGCACCACGTTCTTCTTCCCGGTCAACCCGATCCTCAGCCAGTTCAACCTGACGCTCTACACCGGCTGACCCCGCTTCCCTCGGACCCGCCTCCGAGCGGGTCCGAGGCCCGCAGCCCCCCTCCAGGGAGCCCCGCCGACCGCCGCGACGGCGGTCGGCGGGGTGCGACGCCTCCGGACGACCTGACGGCCCAGCGCCCCGTAGCGGGCGTTGGGGTGGACGACACCGAGGAGCCTCAGGCACCCCTCAGCGGCGGCCTCCGGTGAGGACGGCCACCAGGTCGGCCGCGGTAGCGCAGCGGTCCAGCAGCGCCCCCACGTGCTCCTTGGTACCGCGCAGCGGCTCCAGCGTGGGGACGCGCTGCAGGGAGTCGTAGCCGGGCAGGTCGAATATGACCGAGTCCCACGAGGCGGCGGCCACGGAGTCGGCGTACTGGGCCAGGCAGCGCCCGCGGAAGTAGGCGCGGGTGTCCTCGGGCGGCTCGGTGATGGAGCGCTCCACCGCGGCGTCGTCGAGCAGGCGGCGCATCCGCCCGCGCGAGGCCAGCCGGTTGTACAGCCCCCGCTCCGGGCGCACGTCGGAGTACTGCAGGTCGACGAGTTCCAGGCGGTGGTGGCCCCAGTCCAGCCCGTCGCGGCTGCGGTAGCCCTCCAGCAGCTTGAGCTTGGCCACCCAGTCGAGCTCCTCGGCGAGCTGCATGGGGTCCTCGTCGAGGCGGTCGAGGGTCGACTCCCAGCGGTCCAGGACGTCGGCGGTTTCGAGGTCGACATCGGCGCCGTAGCGGTCCTGGACGTATTTGCGGGCCTGGTCGAGGTACTCGCGCTGGATCTGGACCGCGGTCATCCGGCGGCCGTCCCGCAGCCGCGCCGCGTGGCTGAGGCCCGGGTCGTGGGAGAAGGCGCGCAGGTCGGCGACGGGCGTCTCCAGTGACAGGTCGACACTGATGAAGCCGTCTTCGATCATGGCCAGGACGATGGCGGTCGTGCCGAGCTTGAGGTAGGTGGAGACCTCGCTCATGTTGGCGTCGCCGATGATGACGTGCAGCCGCCGGTACTTGTCGGGGTCGGCGTGCGGCTCGTCCCGGGTGTTGATGATGGGGCGCTTGAGGGTGGTCTCCAAGCCCACCTCGACCTCGAAGAAGTCGGCGCGCTGGCTGATCTGGAAGCCGCTGTCGCGGCCGTCGGCACCGATGCCGACGCGTCCCGCACCGCAGATCACCTGGCGGGACACGAAGAAGGGGATGAGGTGCCGGACGATGTCGCCGAAGGGGGTCGCGCGGCGCATCAGGTAGTTCTCGTGGCAGCCGTAGGAGGCGCCCTTGTTGTCGGTGTTGTTCTTGTAGAGCTGGATCGGGTCGACGCCGGGGATCGCGCCCGCGCGGCGGGCCGCGTCGGCCATCACCCGCTCACCGGCCTTGTCCCACAGCACGGCGTCGAGGGGGTTGGTGACCTCGGGCGCGGAGTACTCGGGGTGGGCATGGTCGACGTACAGCCGCGCGCCGTTGGTGAGGATGACGTTGGCCAGGCCGAGATCCTCGTCGGTGAGCTGGGTGGGGTCGGCCACCTCCCGAGCGAGGTCGAATCCGCGCGCGTCGCGCAGCGGGTTCTCCTCCTCGAAGTCCCACCGCGCCTTGCGCGCCCGCGCGGCCGAGGCCGCCAGGTAGGCGTTGACCACCTGCGTGGAGGTCACCATCGCGTTGGCTCCGGGATTGCCGGGTACGGAAATGCCGTACTCGGTCTCGATGCCCATAATCCGCCGAACACTCATGATGGAAGGTTATCCACCGTCGCGCCATCTTGAACTCGGCGTAGCGAATTGTGGCCCAACAGCTGCCTTCTTATGGGAGTACCGGTACCCGGGTGAGCGGTGAGGCGGCAGATGCTCTACGTCGAGAGACGCGGGTGGCCCCGGTGCCGCGGCCACAGCGACGTTGGGTCGATGACGCCGGCGGGCGGCGCGCGCCGAAACTCGCCAAAGCCCCGCCACACCGCGGCACGCGCACCTCGGCATCACAGCTGAGCAGGCACGACATGCGAGAATCGTCGAACATGCCCTCCTCTCGACCAGTTGAATCCAGCACCGAGGAGGAGATATGGCCTTCGTGGTCGAGCCGATGACCGACGAGCAGCGCAAGTCGGTGGCGTTCGAGTTCTTCCGCCGCTTCGACCGGGGCGGAGACGTACTCGAACTCTTCGATGAGCACGCCGACGCCTGGTTCCCCAAGTGGGGGGTCGCCCACGGCCGCCAGGCCATCGGCCGCATGTTCGACGACGTGGCGCAGCTGTTCGACTTGATCAGCCACAACCTGGAGTGGCTGAAGTTCTACGTCGCCGGCGACGTGGTCGTCGTGGAGGGGACCACGCAGGGCGTCACGGCCAAGGGCATCGAATGGCGGGGCGGTTTCACGCACGGCGGGCGCTGGGCCGACGTCATGGAAATCCGCGACTTCAAGATCCAGCGGCTCTTCATCTACCTCGACCCCGACTTCGGCGGCGAGGACACCAGCCGCTACCCCTGGCACACCGACGGCGGACACCCGACGCCCGCTCTCTAGCCGCAACGCAGGGGGCCCGCCGGATCCTCCGGCGGGCCCGTCCTGCCGCGTCGTTACAGGTACTGACCGGTGTTGGCCACCGTGTCGATGGACCGGCCGGAATCCGCGCCCTTCTTGCCGGACACCAGGGTCCGGATGTAGACGATGCGCTCGCCCTTCTTTCCGGAGATCCGGGCCCAGTCGTCGGGGTTGGTGGTGTTCGGCAGGTCCTCGTTCTCGCTGAACTCATCGACGCAGGCCTGCATGAGATGGGAGACCCGAAGACCCTTGGCCTGGTGGTCGATGTAGTCCTTGATGGCCATCTTCTTGGCGCGGTCCACGATGTTCTCGATCATCGCGCCGGAGTTGAAGTCCTTGAAGTACAGGACTTCCTTGTCGCCGTTGGCGTAGGTGACCTCCAGGAAGCGGTTCTCCTCGCTCTCGGTGTACATCCGCTCGACCACACGCTGGATCATGGCGTCGACCGTGGCGGAGGCGGACTGGCCGTGCTCGGCCAGGTCGTCCTCGTGGAGGGGCAGGTCGGTGGTGATGTACTTGGAGAAGATGTCCCGGGCTGCCTCCGCGTCCGGGCGCTCGATCTTGATTTTCACGTCAAGGCGGCCAGGCCGGAGGATCGCCGGGTCGATCATGTCCTCGCGGTTGGAGGCGCCGATGACGATGACGTTCTCCAACCCCTCCACACCATCGATCTCGCTGAGGAGCTGCGGGACGATGGTGTTCTCGACGTCGCTGGACACGCCCGACCCTCGGGTGCGGAAGATCGAGTCCATCTCGTCGAAGAACACGATGACCGGTGTGCCCTCGCCGGCCTTCTCCCGAGCCCGTTGAAAGACCAGGCGGATGTGCCGCTCGGTCTCGCCAACGTACTTGTTGAGCAGCTCGGGACCCTTGATGTTGAGGAAAAAACTCTTGCCGACATCGTGGCCGGTCTTTTGAGCGACCTGCTTGGCCAGTGAATTGGCCACGGCCTTGGCGATGAGGGTCTTACCGCATCCGGGAGGACCATAGAGCAGCACGCCCTTGGGCGGGCGCAGCTGGTGCTCGTAGAAGAGGTCCTTGTGCAGGTACGGCAGCTCGACAGCGTCGCGGATCATCTCGATCTGCCCGCTGAGACCGCCGATGTCGGTGTAAGCGATGTCCGGGACCTCTTCGAGGATGAGCTCCTCGACCTCGGACTTGGGGATGCGCTCGTAGACGTAGCCCGAGCGCGGTTCGAGCAGCAGGGAGTCGCCGGGCCGGACCGGCTCGTCGCGCAGCGGCTCGGCCAGCCGCACGATCCGCTCCTCGTCGTGGTTGGAGATCACAAGCGCGCGATCGCCCTCAAGGAACTCCTTGAGCATGACGACCTCGCCCACGGTCTCGAACGACTGGGCCTCGACCACGTTGAAGGCCTCGTTGAGCATGACCTCCTGGCCGGGGCTCAGCTGCTCGATGTCGACCGAGGGGCTGACATTGACGCGCATCTTGCGGCCGTTGGTGAAGATTTCGACCGTCTCGTCGTCGCGCGCCTCCAGGAAAATGCCGAATCCGGACGGCGGCTGCGCGAGCCGGTCGACTTCCTCCTTCAACGCCACGATCTGGTCGCGCGCTTCCTTCAGGGTTGCCACAAGGCGCTCGTTCTGACCATTGGCCGCGGCGAGGTTGGCCTGCGCCTCGCGGAGCCGGTCTTCTAGGAGCCGCACGTGGCGGGGGGAGTCCGCGAGCTTGCGCCGGACTACGCTGAGTTCCTTTTCCAAATAGGAGACCTGAGCGGTGAGTTCCGCGACTTCACGGTCGCGCTCCGCCTGACGCTCGTCGTCGCGTTCGGCCACGTCCGCCACCTCCCTATTAAGAGGACGACTACTCGGAACCCTACCTACCCGTGGACTATTCCTAACCTCCGGTCCGCCGTCAGTGTGGAAGGACTCACTTTTTGATCTTGTAAACGCCTAGGTCACCCTGGCAGACGGCCACGCGACGTAATGAGAAAGTAACGTTCTCACCCAGCCGCGCGGCCTGATCCGGCCACCGGACGTGGCCCCTGCCGACGCCCGCGGCGCGGTAATCCCGGCCCCAGCTACTCGGCGTCACCGCCGCGACCGTCGGCGCCGGCCTCGGCCGTGTCCGCGGGGGCCGGGGGCTCCGTGGGTCCCGTCTCCTTGGCGGCCGCTCCCCCGCCCTCGCGGGCGCCGCGCGACTTCTGGTAGTCCTCGCCGTAGGCACCCTTGGCGGGGCGGCGCCGACGGTCGGGCGCCTGCGCTCCGTCGGCCAGGCGGCGCGCGGTCACCAGGAAACCGGTGTGCCCGATCATCTTGTGGTCCGGGCGCACCGCCAGGCCCTCCACGTGCCAGTTGCGCATCATGGTCTCCCACGCGTGCGGCTCGTAGAAGTTCCCGTGCTCCCGCAGCTCCTCCACGACGCGGGAGAGCTGCGTGGTGGTGGCGACATAGGCGCACAGCACGCCGCCGGGGATGAGGGCCTTGGCGACGGCGTCGAGGCACTCCCAGGGGGCGAGCATGTCGAGGATGACGCGGTCCACCTCGGTGTCGGAGATGGACTCGGCGAGGTCACCGACAGTGAGCCGCCAGGCCGGGTGCGGCCCGCCGAAGTACCGCTCGACGTTGTTCCGGGCGATCTGGGCGAAGTCCTCGCGGCGCTCGTAGGAGGAGACCATGCCCTCGTCGCCGACGGCGCGCAGCAGCCAGCACGACAGCGACCCCGATCCGGCGCCGGCCTCGATGACCCGGGCGCCGCGGAAGATGTCGGCCTGCGCGACGATCTGCGCCGCGTCCTTGGGGTAGACGATGGTGGCGCCGCGCTTCATCGACAGGGTGAAGTCGCTGAGCAGGGGCCGCAGCGCGACGTAGGCGGTCCCGGAGGTCGAGCGCACCACGCTGCCCTCGGGCTGCCCGATCAGGTCGTCGTGGTCCAACCGTCCTCGGTGGGTGTGGAACGCCGTGCCGGCGCGCAGGGTGATGGTGTGCATCCGACCCTTGGGGTCGGTCAACTGCACGCTGTCGCCGTCTTCGAAGGGTCCGCGGCGGCCGTGGATGCCGGTCACTGGTGCTCGTATCTCCCACGTCGTGGATGGTCTGGTCAGGGCAGTCGTCCAGGGTATCCGTCTTTTCTCCCGGTCGGCGCAATCCCGGACGCCCGGCGGCCAGGCCACCGGGCGCGCTCCGGCACGTGTCGGCCGGGACGGGGATCAGGGAGACCAGAAGCGGGGAAGAATGGCATCTGGACCGCACGGCCGCCTACGCGCGTTGGCCGTGCGGGCACAGCATCAGGCCGGCCGATGAGCTGCACAGGACGCGCAGGCGCGCGGAGGGAAAGGGCGGGAGACGATGACGGGCCACACGCCCCGGATCGGGCTGGGGATCGACATCGGCGGCAGCGGGATCAAGGGCGCCCCCGTGGATCTGGACTCCGGGACCTTCGTGGTGGACCGGGTGAAGATCGCCACGCCGCGGCCCGCGACACGCGAGGCGTTGGCCAAGGTCGTCGCCGAGATCGCCGCGTCGTTCCCCAAGCATGTCGGCGAGGACTGCCCGATGGGCGTGACCTTCCCGGGGGTCGTCAAGCACGGGGTCGCGTACAGCGCGGCCAACGTGGACGACTCCTGGGTCGGTGTGCAACTGGAGCACGTGTTCTCGGAAGTGACGGGCCGCCGGGTGCACGCCCTGAACGACGCCGACGCCGCGGCCGTGGCCGAGGACCGCTTCGGGGCGGCGCGCGATACCGAGGGCGTCCTGCTGCTGACGACGCTCGGCACCGGGATCGGTACGGCACTCCTGGTGGACGGGCGGCTGGTGCCCAACACGGAGTTCGGGCATCTGGAGATCGACGGTCAGGACGCCGAGACCCGGGCGGCCACCAGCGCGCGGGAGCGCGACAATCTCTCCTACGAGGAGTGGGCGACCCAGCGCCTGCAGCGCTACTACTCGGTGGTGGAGGACCTGCTGTCGCCCGACCTGATCGTGGTGGGCGGCGGCGTCAGCCGCAAGGCCGACAGGTTTCTGCCGCTGCTGCATCTGCGCGCCCCCATCGTGGCGGCTCAACTGCGCAACACAGCGGGCATCGTCGGAGCGGCCGTGATGGCGGCCGAGCGCTTCGGCGCTCCGTCCTGACCTCCTGGTGGACGGCGGCCGCCCCGACGGTGGAGAACGCCTAGCGACGAGCGGTGTGCAGGACCTGGACGATACGACGGGCCGCAGTGGCGCTTTCGGCCGCCGGAGCGAGGGGAGCGTGGTGGGGGGCCGAGGTAGAGGGGTCCCCGGCCCACCGCAGCCACCACCACAGACGTCCCCGGTGCGGGCGCAGCACAGCGCGCTGGATACGGCGCGCGGGACCGTAGGCGATCGCGTCAACGGCCCCGATGACCCCGTCCATCCGCGCCTCCAGCCCGCAGGAGCGCAGCTCGACCGTGAGGCTGCTGAGCTCCCGGAGCCAGCCGGAGTCGACCGAACTTCTGCCATCGAAGCATGGGCCGCGTCCGGCCATGCCCGGTGTGCCCTGCGGAGGGGGCTCAGCGGTCATCGGCGCTCCACTCCTGACCTTGATCTCTCGATCCCCCGGGGACGTCCGTCTCACCACTGTGCACCGCCGCGGCCGGTCGCGATCCGGTCTATGCGTGCTGTGCATTGCCCCATTTCTCCTCCTCATAGCCCCGGCGGAGGGCCCACCGCCCTAATCTAGGCTCATGCCTCAACGTGACGGCGCACTTTCGCCGGAGTTTTGGTCCCGCTCCTCGATGGCCGCCGCACTGGCAACGTGTGACATGGCGGTGATCGTTGAGGAGGTGCGGCTCGCCCGCGGTTGGTCCCAGGGCGAGCTGGCCCGGATCGTGGGCTATTCGCAGAGCTGGGTCTCGCGTGTGGTCAACGGGCAGCAGTCGCTGACCGTCGACCAGGTTCGCGAAGTCGCGGAGCGGCTTGAGGTCCCGATCCACCTGCTCCGGTTCGCGCGGGCCACCGCACCGGGGAGGGGGGCGGAACCAACGAGACGCAGAGAATTCGGCCGGGTGGTCGCAGCCGCGGCGGTCACACTGCCCGCTATGGCGGCCATGAGCGTCGACATCGACGAGAACACCGCGGCCGCGCTCCGCGCGATCACCGGGAGCCAGAGGCGCCTCGACGCCATGGCCCCGGCCCGCGATCTGGCGGGGGCGGCCGCCTCCCATCTGGACCTCATCACCACGACGCTGGAACGATCGGGCCGCACACCGTACGCGCCGCAGATCGCCGCGGCGGCCAGCGAGGCGGCGGGCTTCACCGCCTGGCTGCACAACGACATGGGCGACGCCGGGTCGGCCCGGCACCACTACCGCGCCTCCATTGCCTACGCCCGGCGCGCCCACAACAGCCTGCTGACCGCCTACATGGTCGGCAGTCTCGCGGCGTTCGAGATCGACAGCGGAGACCCCGAGCTGGGACTCTCTCTGACGCGCGAGGCCGGGCGCCATCTCGGTCCCGACGCTCACCCCACCGCTCGGGCGTGGCTGGCGTGCGTGCGGGCGCTGGGGCACTCCTCAATCGGCGCCGCGGCGGCGGCCTCGCGGGACATCGCGCTGGCGGAGGCCGGGGTGAACCGCCGCGACAACACCGACCCTCCGTGGCCCTGGGTGTTCGCCTTCGACCAGGCCAAGGTCGCCGGGTACCGGGCGCTGACGGGGGTGCGGCTGCGTCGGCCCCACGATGCCCGCACCGCCTTCAGAGAGGCTTTCGACGGCGCCGGTCCGGCGGGGAAGCAGGGGGCCGTGCTCCAGGTGGAGCTGGCATCGGCGCATGCCGACGCCGGCGATGTCGACGAGGCGTTCCGATTGGCCACCGAGGCACTGGGCGTCGGCGTGCGGATGCGCTCCGAGCGGGTGATCGGCCGGGTGCGCCGTTTCCGCCGCGCCTATCGGGGACCCCGGGCCCGCAGCGTGCGGGAGTTCGACGAGCGGCTGCCCGAGCTGCTGTCCGGCTCCTGAGCTCTCGCGCGCGGTGTCGGCTGCCCGCACCATCGACGCCGCCACTCCCTGCGTTGATCTCGGCGGTATCGACGGAATTCTGGCGGGCCGCGTCAAGTGGTGAGTGCAACCATGGCTCACGCCACCGGGTCGGGAGCGATCAGGTTGAAGAACAAACCGTTGAAACTGGGGTAGTTCCCTCAGCAAGGCATCGGCTCTGGGGAGGGGAGCAGCATGACCTTGCGACGCATCGCCGTCACCGGCCACCGGGGACTGGCTCCGGAGGTGGAACGAGCCGTCGACACCGCGCTCCGCGCCCACCTCGCCCCGTTCGACGGCGAGATGGTGGGGCTCTCCTGTCTGGCCGACGGCGCCGACACGCTCTTCGCCCGGGCCGTCGTGGACGCCGGGGCGCCGCTGGAGGTCGTCGTTCCGGCCGAGGCGTACCGAGACGCACTGCCCGCCGAACACCACGCGGAGTATGACGCGCTGCTGCGGCGGGCCGTGCTGGTGCACCGGCTCCCTCACCTGGAGTCGACGCCGGAGTCGCACATGGACGCGGGACGGCACATGGTCGACCACTGCGACGAGCTCGTCGCGATCTGGGACGGGGCGCCGTCGCGCGGTGAGGGCGGTACCGCCGACATCGTGGACTACGCCCACGACCAGGAGTGTCCGGTGGTGGTGATCTGGCCGGAGGGCGCGCGGCGCTGAGGCGGGGTTCACTCGGCCGCGCGGGTCCGGCCCTACCGGCTGAACGCCGCTTCGACGTCGGTGACACGCAGGACGCCGTACACGCTGCCGTCCGGCTCGACCAGCAGGTAGTCGGGCACGGGGTGGCGGCGCAGCTCACCCAGCAGGCTCTCCCCGCCCAGGTCGGCTCCGAGGACCGACCCGGAGGTGATGGCGCGCGCGACGCTGGAGACCGGCACCCAGGGGCGGCGGGCGTCGGGGACGGCCTGGGCGGCGTCCTCGTTCACGATCGAGGTGGGGGTGCCCGCGGTGTCGATGACGAGGATCGCCCCGGCTTCGGCCTCCTCCATGCGGCGCCGTGCCTCGGCCAGGGGCGTGTCCGCCGCCACGACGACGGGCCGCCGGGCCAGAAGCCGGGCGCTCAGCCGCGGGATACGCTCACGGATCCGCGCGGTGCGCAGCGCCGATCCGGCGCCCATCCAGATGAAGGCGGCCAGCAGCACGCCCCACAGCACCGCGAAGACGCTCGGGGAGGTCTGCTGCCACCAGGCGAACAGGAACGGCAGGGTCACGACCACGGCGGCGAGCAGCCGACCGCCCCAGGCGGCGACCACCGTCCCGGCGGTGGGGCGGCGGGTCACCTGCCACACGGCGGCGCGGACCAGCCGACCGCCGTCCAGGGGCAGCCCCGGCAGCAGGTTGAACAGGCCGACGAGGAGGTTGGCGACCCACAGCTGCCACAGCAGCACACCGACGATGGTGAACGGGTCGACCAGACCGTAGGCCATGAAGCCCAGGCCCGCCAGCACCAGGGACAGCAGCGGCCCGGAGAACGCCACCCAGAACTCCTGGCGGGCGGTGGGCGCCTCGCGTTCGATCTCGGAGACCCCGCCGAGCATGTACAGCGTGATGCGCCGGACCGGCAGGCCGTAGAGACGGGCGACCACCGAGTGGGCGAGCTCGTGGATGAGCACCGAGGCGTACAGCAGCACCGCGAAGACGAACGCCACCACGTAGGAGAGCGGGCCCAGCGCCAGCGTGCTTTCGACCACCGGCTTGTACAGCACGGTGATGATGACGGCGATGACGATCCACGACGGCGTCACGTACACGGGAATGCCGAACGGCCGCCCCATGAGCAGTCCCGCGCGGCGGTCGGCCGGGCGGGAGCCGTTCTCCGGCGGTGTGGGCGTCGTGGCACTTCCGTGTTCGGTCACGGTGTCCAGGCTACCCAGGCCGACGCCGTGGAAAGCGTGGCACGCGGCCAGGCTCGCCGTCATAGGCTGGTGGGTCATGGACTCCCCGCACTCCGGCCCCGCGATCCCGGCCCTCTCCCCGTCCCGCGTCGCCGATTTCCTGCAGTGCCCGCTGCTGTTCCGGTTCCGCGTCATCGACCGGCTACCGGAGAAGCCGAGCGCGGCGGCCCTGCGCGGCACCCTGGTCCACGCCGTGCTGGAGCGGCTCTTCGAGCTGCCCGCCGAGAACCGCACCCCGCGCACCGCCCTGTCGCTGGTGCGACCGCAGTGGGAGCGGCTGCGCGGGCAGCGTCCGGAGAGCGAGGAGCTGTTCTCCTCCGACGAGGAGCGGGAGGCGTGGCTGGAGGAGGCGCGCACTCTGCTGGGCCGCTACTTCGAGATGGAGCGGCCCGAGCGTCTCGAACCCCGTGAGCGCGAGATGCGGCTGGAGGTGACCCTCGAATCGGGGCTGCGGCTGCGCGGGTATGTCGACCGCCTCGACGTGGCGCCCACCGGCCAGATCCGCGTCGTGGACTACAAGACCGGCAAGTCCCCCCATCCGCGCTTCGAGGACAAAGCGAAGTTCCAGATCTTCTTCTACGCGGTGATGATCTGGCGCGAACTCGGCGAGATCCCCACCCGGCTGCAGCTGATGTACCTGGGCGACGGCGGGGTGCGCTGGTACGAGCCGACCAAGGACGAGCTGCTGGCGGCCGAAGCGGAGATCCTGTCCATCTGGAGGGAGATCGAGGCGACCGCGCGGTCGGGCCGGTGGGAGCCGCGGCGCAGCAAGCTGTGCGGCTGGTGTGACCACCAGGAGGTGTGCCCGGAATTCGGCGGCACTCCCCCGCCCCTGCCGCTGAACCCTCCGTCGGGCGCGCCCTCCGCGCGTCCCGGCTCCCACTGACCCCGCACGCGCGATGTCGGTTTTCCGCCGCGCCCCTCCGTTGATCTCGGGGTGTCATCCGTAATTCGGTCGACACCCCGAGATCAACGGAGAAGGGTGGGGATGGGGTGGTGACGTGAACCCGGGAGCCGTGCCAACGGTCCCGCACGGGTTCGGGCCAGGCGGCTTGGAAACGTGAAGCGAGTTCATCCTGGCGTAGGAGGCGAAATCCCCCGGCCGGAGGTCGGTCCGCCCCTGGTCCCGCGTCTAGCGTGGAGAGCGTGACCTACCCGACGCCACAGCACCCGTCACCCTCATTCCCGTGGGGTCGCTGGCGTCAGGTGTCCCGCGCGCGCATCACCGACGTGCTCATCGTGCTGCTGCTGATCGCGCTCAACACGGCGCTGCTGCCGTTGGCGCTCGACGACCCCGAACTCGCCCGCTTGTGGCCGAACCGGATCGGCGGGCTGGTCGCGGGCGCCGTGCTGGCGCTGGTCCTGCTGATACGCCGCTCCCATCCGATGCTCGCGATGTCGGTCCTGATCCTCGGCGGGATCGGCGCCGACAACGCACAGATGTTCGTCTGGGGGTCGGCCACCCCCGGCCTCGGCGTGGCCGTCTACTCGACCTCGCGCTATCTGGAGCTGCGCCGCGCCCTCTTCGGGCCGGTGCTCGGAGTGGTTCTGTATCTTGTGGCCCTCCAGCTCACGCCCATGGATACTTTGGCGATCCCGCTGTGGGTCGACTTCGCTTTCTATCTTGGCTGCCTCGTGGCCGTCTGGTGGCTGGGGCGGCTGGTCCGCATGCGCGTCTACGACATGCGGGAGCTGAAGGCCCGGGCCAAGCGGCTGGAGCGAGCGCGCGACGCCCGTACCCGGGCGGTCCTGGCCGAGGAGCGCTCGCGCATCGCCCGCGAGCTGCACGACGTGGTCGCCCACCACATCAGCGTGATGACCGTGCAGGCCACGGCCGGGCAGCGGATCATCGACCGGTCTCCGGACCGGGCGCGCCAGGCGCTGCTCGACATCGAGGAGACGGGGCGGCTCGCGTTGTCGGAGATGCGCCGGATCGTGGGGGTGCTGCGGACACCGCAGGACGAGGCCGACCGCTCGCCCCGGCCCGGCGTCGACGGTCTTCGGGACTTGGTCGAGCAGATGCGTGAGACCGGAATGCGGGTCGAGCTGCGCGTCGACGGCGAGGTGCCGCCGGACCTGGCCCCGGGCCTGGACCTCACGCTCTACCGGGTGGTGCAGGAGTCCCTGACCAACGTGCTCAAGCACGCCGGGCGGCGGGCCGCCGCGATTGTGACCCTGGCCTTCGAGCGGCGGACCGTGACGGTGACGGTCGCCGACGACGGAACGGGGCCCGCGGCCGACCTGCGCACGGCCGACGAACCCGGCCACGGCCTGGTGGGCATGCGCGAACGGGTCGGCCTGTACGGCGGGGAGCTGTACACGGGTCCACGCCCCAGCGGCGGCTTCGAGGTGCGTGCGCGGGTGCCCGTGGAGGCCGGATCCGGCCGTTGACCGGTCCCGGGGTCACCATAAGTCCGACGATCGGGAACAATCTTCACATGCCCATCAGTGTCCTGCTCGTCGATGACCAGCCGCTCCTCCGCACCGGCTTCCGGCTCATCCTGGAATCCGAACCCGAGATCTCCATCGTCGGTGAGGCCTCCGACGGCCACGAAGCGATCGCCTCGACCAAGCGGCTCCTTCCGGACGTCGTGCTCATGGACATCCGCATGCCGGGCAAGGACGGCATCGACGCCACCCGCGAGATCCTGCGCTGGTCGCACGAGACCGGACGCGAGATCCGCGTCCTCGTCCTGACCACCTTCGACCTCGACGAGTACGTCGTCGAGGCGCTGCGGGCCGGGGCGAGCGGCTTCCTCCTCAAGGACGTGCCGCCCGACGAGCTGGTGGGGGCGATCCGCGTGGTCTTCGACGGTGCCGCGATCGTCGCGCCGACGATCACCCGGCGGCTGCTCGACCGCTTCGCCGACAAGCTGCCATCCACGCGGGAGCAGCCCGCTCCGCGCCTGGACCACCTCACCGAGCGCGAACGCGAGGTGCTGCGGCTGCTCGCGCGGGGCCTGTCCAACGCGGAGATCGCGCGCCGTTTGGTCGTCAGCGAGACGACGGTGAAGACGCACGTGGGCAATGTTTTGACCAAGCTCGACCTGCGCGACCGGGTGCAGGCGGTGGTGCACGCCTACGAAACCGGCATCATCCGACCAGGTGAGAGCGAGGATTGACGGACCATGGGCGGCGCTGGGCAGCGGCGTCTCGGATAGTGTGTGGCACTGGCCCCGCCCCCCACCGCCTCCGTCGCCTCGACGTGGCTCCGCACGCGGCGCGACACCGCGACGGCGACCCCGGTTCCCATCGATTCCATTTCGAGCTGCGACGATGATCCGGAGCGACACTCCGCGCCATCACCCGGCGGGGCTGTCCGCTCGGCCAGCGAGTGACCGATTTCACTCGTCCTACGGTGGGATGTGCGGCCAACCACGACCGGAGACGCGGCGTCCCATCCGTGACCCGACCCAGCCGCCGTACCGACCCCGGCGGCACACTGCCCCATTGAGGAGTAATCGAAGGTCCCCGATGGCCGAGAACCCGAAGAAGCCGACCTCGCTGAACGAGAACAACCTACTGACCCGCCTTCGGGACTGGCGTACGGCGCGCGAACCGGAACTCCACGCCGACGGCCTCGACGACGACATCATCGAGCTGCCCGACCCGCGCGCCATCGACCTGGTGCTGCGCGTCGGCGAACTGCTGCTGGCCAGCGGCGAGAGCACCGAGGCGGTCAGCGAGGCCATGCTGAGCCTGTCCGTCGCCTTCGAGATGCCGCGGACCGAGGTCTCGGTGACGTTTACGGCCATCACGATCTCCGCCCACCCCGGCGGGGACTACCCTCCCGTCACGGGTGAGCGGGTCGTCCGGCGCCGCACGCTCGACTACTTCCGGGTCAACGAGCTGCACGCCCTCGTCCAGGACGCGGCTCTCGGGCAGGTGGAGCTGGAGGGCGCGATCGCGCGACTGCGCGCCATCAAGCGGAGCCGCCCGCCCTACCCCAACTGGCTGATCATCGTCGGGTTCGGGCTGATCGCCTCCAGCGCCAGCCTCATGGTCGGCGGGCAATTCATCGTCGCCACGGCGGCGTTCCTCGCCACGGTGCTGGGCGACCGCACCTCCGCCTTCCTGGCCAAGCGCGGGATCGCGGAGTTCTACCAGATGGCCGCGGCGGCGGTAACCGCGTCGAGCATCGGGGTGGCGCTGCTGTGGGTCAGCACGGAGTTGGAGCTGGGGCTGCACGCCGGGGCGATCATCACCGGTAACATCATGGCGCTCCTGCCGGGGCGCCCCCTGGTCTCCAGCCTGCAGGACGGGATCGCGGGCGCCTATGTGTCGTCGGCGGCGCGGCTGTTGGAAGTGTTCTTCACTCTCGGCGCGATCGTGTCCGGTGTCGGTGCCGTCGCCTACACGGCGGTCCGGCTGGGCGTCAACATGGACTTGGAGAACCTGCCCAGCGCCGGCACCAGTCTGGATATCGTGGTGCTCATCGGCGCGGCGGGGATCGCGATGGCCTTCGCGGTCTCGCTGACCGTGCCTCCGCGCATGCTGCCCGTGATCGGCGCGATGGGCGTACTGATCTGGGTCATCAACGCCGGGCTGCGGTCGGTGACCGAAGCGCCGCCCATCATTGGGACCGTCGCCGGTGCGATGGCCATCGGGATCGTCGGGCACTGGCTGGCGCGGCGCACCCGGCGGCCGGTACTGTCCTACGTCGTCCCCTCCATTGCCCCGCTGCTGCCGGGCAGCGTCCTGTACCGGGGGCTGCTGCACATGGCCTTGGGCGAGCCGCTGGCCGGGCTGCTGGGCCTCGCCGAGGCGGTCGCGATCGGCATGGCCCTGGGTGCGGGCGTCAACCTCGGTGGGGAACTCATTCGCGCCTTCTACCGCGGCGGGCTCGCGGGCGGGGGGCGGAGCACCCGTCCGGCGGCCCGCCGGACACGCGGCGGGTACTGAGGGACGGCTCGGAGCAGCCGTATCCCCCGGTGCGGACCGGTCTGGCGCGGCGTCCCACCGATGCCGTTACGTTGGCCCCATGAACGCGAGCCCCATGAACAGCGAGCCGTCCCCCTCCACGACGCCCGGCTCCCCCACCCTGCCGTCCACGCTGTGGCCGCGCGCCGCCGAGCCGCCGTCGGTGGAGGAGGCGCGCGCCCTGCAGGAGCGCCTGGCCCCCGAGGTCCGCGCGCAGCCCCTGGACGTGGAGCGGGTGGAGCTGGTCGCGGGGCTCGACGTCAGCTACACCGAAGGGCGCCTGGTGGCGGCCGCGGTGGTGCTGTCCGCACGCACCCTGGAGGTCGTCGACTCCGCGACGGTGGCCTCCGAGCCGCGCTTCCCCTATGTTCCCGGGCTGTTCGCCTTCCGCGAGCTGCCGCCGCTCACCGACGCGATCGACCGACTGGGCACCCCGCCCGACGTTTTCGTCTGCGACGGCTTCGGCCTGGCGCACCCGCGCCGGTTCGGTCTCGCCTGCCACCTGGGGGTGCTGCTGGACCGGCCGACCCTCGGGGTCGGCAAGACGCCGTTCATCGGCCGTGCCGAGCCTCCGGCGCCGGAGCGCGGGGCGTGGTCGCCGCTGGTCGACGACGGCGAGGTGGTGGGGCGCGCGCTGCGCACCCGCACCGGGGTGAAGCCGGTCTATGTCTCCATCGGCCACCGCGTCGACCTCGACAGCGCGACCGAGCTGGTGCTCCGGATGGCGCCGAGCTACCGCGTGCCCGAGCCGATCCGCCGCGCCGACCGGCTGTCCCGGGACCGCCTGGGGGTGTGACCGCCCACCGCCCCGGCGGCGGTGTCGCCGAGGACCGGCGGGCCGAAGGGGTGGGACGCAGGCCGCGGGTCCCAGGTTCCCCCAGACCGGACGATGGCCACACCTGGCCGTTTCCGCACCAACCTGGCATTTCGCGCATCACATCACACGAAAAGGGAGATGCTATGTGGTGTAGGCCACTAGAGTGCGTTTGGTGCATCTCGCAGGAAACACGAGACCAACGAACCGGAGGCACACGATGTGCCAGCATGTACCCGACTGCCCGGGCTTCGACGACGTCGACCGTGAAGCGGCGCGCGTGATCGCCAGCCACCCGGAACAGGGGTGGAGCCTACTGTGCAACGGCGTCGTCATCTTCGAGGACACCGGGGAGCTCCTTCCCAACGGTGGTGTGATCGATCCGCATCGGCCTACCGACATTCACGCGGCGGCCTGAGCCACCCCCGCCGCCCGTCCCTTCCCCTCCTCCGGGCGGGATCGGCCCCGCGACGGCGCGGCCCGCGACCGCGCCACCGACAGCCACGTCAGCTCCACGACGCACCGCATGATCCGACGACGGGGAATCGCCCGTTCACGCAACGTGGCGGGCGACCCACTCCACCACGACCCCCGCCACGGCCCCCGGATCCTTGGCGAGATCGTGCCGCTCCCCCGGCCGGACCGCCAGCGTCGTGGCGTCGGCCGCGTCGGGCACACCGAACGGATCCCGATCACCGTTGACCACGAGCGTGGGGACACCCGCCGCGCGCAGCTCCGCCGCGCGCGACCGCTCCGGCTTGCCCGGCGGATGCAGGGGGAACGCCAGTGCGACCACGGCGGCCGCCCCCAGCCCCGCGGCCGTCCGGCAGGCGACCCGGGCGCCGTTACTCCGGCCGCTGAGCACCAGCGGCACGTCCGCGAACTCCGGGCGCGCGGTCAGGGCCTCCACCACCGCGCGCCACGCCTCGTCCTGCGGCTCCGTCTTCGCCCCGGGCATCTTGCGCCCGGCCACGCGGTAGGACTGCGTGACCCGGGCGACGGCGGCGCCCTCCTTCAGCGCGGCGCCGCACACCGCGTCGATATCGGGCGCGTCCACGCCGCCGCCGGCGCCGTGGGTGATGACGAGCAGGTACCGGGGGCGGCCGTCGGGGTGATCCAGGTCCACCCGGGCCGGTCCCCGGGGCGTGGTGATGACGAGCAGGTACCGGGGGCGGCCGTCGGGGTGATCCAGGTCCACCCGGGCCGGTCCCCGGGGCGTAGCGATCTCCATTAGACCTTCGTTGGTTGTCTCGGCCTCACCGGCGCGGACCGTCGTGGTCCGGCCAGCCTTCGGAGAGGACGTCCGCTTCGGCGCCGGTGGCCAGGCGCAGGCGTTCGGCGAAGTCCTCGTGCAGCGACCGCCCCCACACGTACGCGCCCGGTGAGCGGACCGCCTCCTGAAGAGTGTGCCGCAGAGCCGCCACCCGTGTCTCGCCGTCCGCGAGGGGCACGGCGAGGCGGGTGTACATCTGATCGACGGCCGAGAACAGCTCGCCGGTGAGCATCGGCAGGCTGCCCTGGGTGACGGCCGCCTCCAGATAGGGGTCCCACCAGGCGACAACCTCCTCCGCCGGGGCGTCTCCCGCCCCTGTTCCCGGTGCCGCGTCCATGCCCCCCTCGGCCGGGCTGTCGGTGTGGGGTGCCAAGAAGCCCCGACGCAACCGTGAGCGCACGTCGGCGGCGGTCGCGGTGTCGCTGTGCGTCAGCCCCAGCTCCCACGTCCGCTCGGCGCCGTCCGCGTCGCCGCGCACGGCGAGCAGGCGGGCCAGCAGTTCGACGGCGGCCGCGGCGGTGGCGGGCTCCACGGTCCGCGCGCCCTCCGGGTCGCTCCGGGAGGCGTCGACGACCGCGCCGAACTCGCCGATCGCGCGCTCCACGCAGACAGCGCCGAGCAGCAGGCGCAGCCGGGGGTGCTCCTCCGCGGCCAGTCCCCGCTGGACGACCTCGGCCGCGGCGTCCACCTCGCCCCGCGCGAGCAGCCGCTCGGCGTAGTCGTGGGCCGCCCGCGCGGCGAGTGCGGTATCCGGTCCCTCCAGGACCTGCCCCCAGTGCGCGACCGCGCCCGCCGCATCGCCCCGTTCTTCGGCGAGCCGGGCGAGCCCGTAGTGGGCCGCCGGGGTGTAGCGGTCGTTCCCGGCGTCGAGCACACCGCGCCACGCCCGCTCCGCCTGCTCGGCGACGCCCTCCGCCTCGTAGGAGAGGGCGAGGTGGTAGGCGGCGCGCGGAGCGTACTCGGGGTGACCGGTGTCCATCGCGATCCGGCCGGCCTCGCGGGCGCCGCTGATGTCGCCCATGTCGTGCCGGACGACCGCGAGCCCGAGCGCGGCCAGCGCACGGTGGCTCCGCGACCCGCCCTCCAGCACTCGGGTGTACACCTGGGCGGCACGCTTGAGGTAGCCGCTTTCGGCCAGATCTCGTGCCTGATCGCAGAGGTTCTGGAAATCCGGCTCCGGGGGCTCGTCGGCGGCGGCGAATGGAGAGTTTCTGGACGTCGCGGTCATGAGGCGTCGCTTTCCGCACGAGGGGATGTGGCCCTCGGACCGCCGAAGCCGCAGTCGATTCGGGCCGTGTTTCTCGGAGACTAACGTGTGGACGCGGGTCTGCGGACGAATCGAGGTCGGTTATTGGCTGAGGGACCGAGGAACCCGCGCCTTTACGATGTAGATACGTAGATCGCGGCCTAATAGCGCGCGACGCGGTGTCCGAATCCAGCGTCGCTCCCGAGCGCCGAACACCGCCGGGACACACCGACGTGGCGTCGGTCCCCGAGGTTCGGGGACCGACGCCACGTCGGATTCATCGCCCGCTTGGCGCGCCTCCGCTGAGGCCCCCTCCTACTCCCCGAAGGCCTCGGGCGGCGGGCACGCGCAGACGAGGTTGCGGTCGCCGTACGCCTGGTCGATGCGGCCGACCGGGGACCAGTACTTGTTCAGCCGCAGCTCCGGCACGGGGTAGCCGGCCTCGCTCCGGCTGTAGGCGTGCTTCCAGTCGTCGGCGGTGAGCGCCTCGGCGGTGTGCGGGGCGTTCTTCAGCGGGTTGTCCTCGGCGTCGTAGGTACCGTCGGCGACGCGGTCGATCTCGGCGCGGATCGCGATCATCGCGTCGATGAAGCGGTCCAGCTCCTGAAGGTTCTCGCTCTCCGTGGGTTCCACCATGAGGGTCCCGGCCACCGGAAAGGACATCGTCGGGGCGTGGAAGCCGTAGTCGATGAGCCGCTTGGCGACGTCCTCGTTGGTGACACCGGTCTTCTTGGCCAGGTCGCGGATGTCGATGATGCACTCGTGGGCGACCAGCCCGCCCTTTCCGGTGTAGAGCACCGGGTAGTAGGGCTCCAGTCGCTTGGCCACGTAGTTGGCGCTGAGTACCGCCACCTCGGTGGCCGAACGCAGGCCCTGCTCGCCCATCATCCGGATGTAGGCCCAGGAGATCGGCAGGATCCCGGCCGAGCCGAACGGCGCCGCCGCGACGGGGCCGACACCGGTGTGCGGCCCCGCGTCGGGCTGGCCCGGGTGGTTGGGCAGGAACCCGGCCAGGTGCGACCGCACCGCCACCGGGCCGACACCCGGACCGCCGCCGCCGTGCGGGATGCAGAAGGTCTTGTGCAGGTTGAGGTGGCTGACGTCGGCGCCGAACTTGCCCGGCTTGGCCCAGCCCAGCAGCGCGTTGAGGTTAGCACCGTCCACGTAGACCTGGCCGCCGGCCTCGTGGACCAGGTGGCACACCTCGGTGATGGTGTCCTCGTAGACGCCGTGGGTGGACGGGTAGGTCACCATCAGCGCGGCCAGTTCGTCGCCGTGCTTGTCGATCTTGGCGCGCAGGTCGTCCATGTCGATGTTGCCGCCCTTGTCGCAGGCCACGACGGCGACCCGCATACCGGCCATCACGGCGCTGGCCGCGTTGGTGCCGTGGGCGGAGCTGGGAATCAGGCAGACCTCGCGCTTGGCCTCACCGCGCTCGCGGTGGTAGCCGCGGATCGCCAGCAGGCCGGCGAGCTCGCCCTGCGAACCGGCGTTGGGCTGCAGCGACACCGCGTCGTACCCGGTCACCTCGGCCAGCCACGTCTCCAGGTCGCGCACCAGGGCGACGGTTCCGGCCGCCTGCTCCAGGGGAGCGAACGGGTGCAGCTCGGCAAACGCCGGCCAGGTGATGGACTCCATCTCGGCCGTGGAGTTGAGCTTCATGGTGCACGAGCCGAGCGGGATCATGCTGCGGTCCAGGGCGAGGTCCTTGTCGGCCAGCCGCCGCATGTAGCGCAGCAGGGACGTCTCGCTGCGGTGGGTGTTGAAGACCTGGTGGTCAAGGTAGTCCACGCCGCGTCGCAACGCCTCGGGCAGGGCGACGGCCGCGCCGTCACCCGCGCCGGCGCCCTCCTTGCCGCCGAACGCCGCGAGCACCAGGTCCAGCTGCGCGTCGGTGGTGGTCTCATCGCAGGAGACGCCGACGATGTCGTCGGAGACGCGCAGCAGGTTGACCCCGCGCTCGCGGGCCGCCTGCAGCACGCCGTCGGCGCCGCCCTGGACGCGGACGCGCAGGGTGTCGAAGAAGTCCCCGTGCACGACCTCGAAGCCGCGGGCGCGCAGTCCCTCGGCGAGCCGGACGGTGCGGCCGTGCACGTCCTCGGCGATCGCGCGCAGCCCGTGCGGACCGTGGTAGACCGCGTACATCCCGGCCATCACCGCGAGCAGGACCTGGGCGGTGCAGATGTTGCTGGTGGCCTTCTCACGGCGGATGTGCTGCTCGCGGGTCTGCAGGGCGAGGCGATAGGCGGGCGTGCCCGCGTTGTCGACCGAGACGCCGACGAGGCGGCCGGGCAGCTGGCGCTGCAGGCCCTCCCGCACCGACATGTAGCCGGCGTGCGGACCACCAAAGCCCATGGGCACGCCGAAGCGCTGCGTCGAGCCGACCGCGATGTCGGCCCCCAGCTCGCCGGGGCTGCGGAGCATGGTCAGGGCGAGGATGTCGGCCGCGACGACCGCCAGGGCGCCGCGCTCGTGCGCGGCCTCGATGACCGGGCGCGGGTCGCGGACGGCGCCGCTGGCGGCGGGGTACTGCACGAGCACGCCGAACGCCTCGATGTCGGGCAGCCCCTCGCTCAGGTCGGCGACGACGATGTCGATACCGAGCGGCTCAGCGCGGGTGCGCAGCACCGACAGCGTCTGCGGGAAAACGTCGGAGTCGACGATGAACGCCGCGGCCTTGCCGCGCGTCGCGCGCCGGGCGAGCGTCATGGCCTCGCCCGCGGCGGTCGCCTCGTCCAGCAGAGAGGACCCGGAGACCGCGCGCCCGGTCAGGTCGCTGACCATCGTCTGGAAGTTCAGCAGGGCTTCGAGGCGCCCCTGGGAGATCTCGGGCTGGTAGGGGGTGTAAGCCGTGTACCAGGCCGGGTTCTCCAGGATGTTGCGGAGGATGACCGGCGGGGTGATGGTGCCGTAGTACCCGCGGCCGATCATCGACGTGAGGACCTGGTTGCGGTCGGCAAGGGCGCGCAGCTCGGCGAGGGCGTCGGTTTCACCGGCCGCCTGCGGGAGCCGCAATGGAGCGGGGCCACCCGGCGTGCTGAGAATGCTCTCCGGGACGGCGGCCGCCATCAGGTCCGTCGTGGACCCGAATCCGACCGCCTTGAGCATGTGGTCGAGTTCCGACGGATCCGGGCCGATGTGCCGGTCGGCGAAAACGCGCGCGGGCGCTCCCCCCGTGGTGTTCTCATGGGTGGGCTGCTCCGGCATGGAGACCTCCTGGTCGCAGTAGCCGTTTCTCGCGGCTGCTCCTATGTGGTCTCCCCCTCTGTCACGCGATACCGCGCAAGCGCGGCGCAGGCGGCAGTGCGCCTGCCGCTCCAGAGTGGCCTCCTCCACGCGGTCCCTGGTGCCTGAGAGGTTACTGGGGAGTATTGCCCCGTCGGCGCCCCTGTCGGGGGTCTCTCCCGCGTGGTATCTACGGTCCGGTCATGTTCATTTGTGGGCAATGCGTTGCGTGAGCACCGCTGGTGTGCGGTGCCCGCGCGCGGTACACGACGACTGGCCCACGAACCATCCATCGGGCATGTCCCAGCGGCCCCTGACGGCAGATCGTGAGCCCGGCGTCTCCTCAAACCGTACTAAACCGTCGCGAGCGCCGCAGCGCTGCCCCTGCCCGGTGGCCGCCCCCGCACGGGGCACAACGGCACCGCCACCTGGGATGTCACAGTTGCTCCACGACGTGGTGGCCCAACGACTGCCGGCGCGGGCATGCCACCGCATCACGGCGAGTCGGACACCGTCGGCGGCCGGGCCCGCGGATCACCCCCGCCACGGCGCGCGGCGGGCGCGCCCCCATCGGCCGCTCGCCGCGCCGGAAGCATTCACCAGGCACGGCCTAGCCGATCCGCCGCTCGCGGCGGCGGCGCGCCAGCTCGTCGTCGGGGTGAGCGTCGGCCGGGAGCGGCAGGTGCTCGCCGGGGAGATCGCGCAGTCGGCCCTCGACCTCGCGCCAGACCCGGCCCAGCGCGATCCCGAACACGCCCTGTCCGCCCTGGAGCAGCTCGACGACCTCGTCGGGCGTCGTGCACTCATAGACACTGACGCCATCGCTCATCAGGGTGATCTGGGCGATGTCCGCGGTGTCGCGGCACTGGAGGTGCTCCACCGCGTTTCGGATCTGCTGCAGGGAGATGCCCGTGTCGATCAGCCGCTTGACGACCTTGAGGATGAGGATGTCGCGGACGCTGTACAGCGGCGGACCGCCGCGGCCGCTCTCCGGGCGCATGCTCGGGCTGACCAGCCCGGTTCTCGCCCAGTAGTCCAGCTGCCGGTAGGTGATGCCAGCAGCCGCACACGCCGTTGGGCCGCGATAGCCGACGTCCATAGGCAGCGCCACCACGTCCTCTTCACACAGCAGCCCCTGCTCCCCCGCCCGCCGTATCGCTGAGCGTGTGAGACCCGAGGCTTGCCGCTTGCCGCTCGTAACCGCCACCGCCGAACCTCCGGCTCCTCGGCCCACGGCGGTTTGACAGGGGGTCGGAGGGTGCGCCGCGGGTTCCTTCGACAATGAAGGTAAGCCGGTCGGATGGACAGCGTCAACGACACCCATCGGCGCGTCGTGGAACCTCTTCGGCTGTTCTGCGGCTCCCCGACCGACCATCCGCAACCCGGCGCTCGGGCCCGTTCACGAGCGGGTGCAGCGGCGGACGCGCGGCGCGAACGAGTCTTTTCCCGGAGCCGCCGCGGTGCGGCCTCCCAGCGGGCGTCACCTGCGGCAGCCCGCCCCGCCGCCCCGGCGGGGCGGGGTCGGCCGGTGCCGCTCAGGTGGTCCGGCCGAAGTCCTCCGGCGTGATCTGGTCGAGGAACTCCCTGAACTTCTCGACCTCGTCCTCCTGCTCGTCCGGGATCGGCACTCCCGCCTCGTCGACGACGTCGTCATGGGCGTAGATCGGCGCGCCGGTGCGCAGGGCGAGGGCGATGGAGTCCGATGGCCGCGCGCTCACTTCGACACCGTTGGAGAAGACGAGGTCGGCGTAGAAGATGCCATCGCTCAGGGACGTGATGTTGACGGTGCTCAGGCTGGCGTCGAGCGCGTCGAGGACGTCCCGGAAGAGGTCATGGGTCAGCGGCCGCGCGGGGACGACTCCCTGCTGGGCCAGAGCGATCGCGGTGGCCTCCACCGCACCGATCCAGATCGGAAGGTAGCGTTCTCCGTCGGACTCTTTGAGCAGGACGATCGGCTGGTTCGAGGGCATCTCGACCCGTACGCCGACGACCTCCATGTGCTTCACTGCGGCTCCGTCCCACGACTCGTCGTGCCGGATGGGCACTCGCCAGGATGTGCTCTGCTCCGTGCTCTTATCCGTCATTTCACGGTACACCGCGACAGGCCGGATGTCCGAGACCTGTCCGGGGCCGAAGGCGGCCGCGGGCCAGGCCACTGGCCCCGCCTATGGGCGGGAATTTCGGGAACCCCCTGTCAAACGCACCATCCGTGACGGTCCTCGTTGGGATAAGGCTCTCCGGTGAAGAGGCAGTGCAAACCTGCCGCGGGCCGACCGTGCGGCCCACGGCGCGGACGGACGCGTCCGCCGGGTCGTCGGTGCGACCGGGCTCCCCGTTGTGCTCCGCTCAGCGCCGCGGCTTGGTCAGCAGGACCAGTCGGAACTTGCCGATCTGCACCTCGTCGCCGCCGCCGAGCTCGGCCTCATCGATCCGCTCGCGGTTGACGTAGGTGCCGTTCAGGCTGCCGACATCGCGGACCCCGAAACCGTCGCCGCGCCGGAAGAACTCCACGTGGCGCCGGGAGACGGTCACGTCGTCGAGGAAGATGTCGCTGTTGGGGTGGCGCCCGGCCGTGGTGACATCGCTGTCGAGCAGGAAGCGGCTTCCAGCGTTCGGGCCGCGCTTGACGACCAGCAGCGCTGTACCGGCCGGCAGCGCCTCGACATTGGCGGGGTCGGCGGGGGCCTCGTCGCCCGCGTCGATCTCGGCTTCGAGGGCCTGGATCCCCGAGATGGAGATCGTGGACGTGGTCTCACCGACAGAGTCGCGGCGCTCGCCGGAACGAGGAGCCTCCTGTCCCGCCGCGCGGATGGGGGAACCACAGTTGGAGCAGAAACGGGCATCATCCGCAACGGCGTGACCGCACTGCGTGCAGTAAACGCTCGACATAGGTCGGCTCGGCCTCCTACCGCACGGGGCGGTGCTTGATTCGGCTGGTCGTCATGTAGGTGCCGGGTGATCGGGCGGCCCGTTCACCCAACACTGGTAACGCCGCGTACCGGCGTCGGGTTCCCGGCTCACCTCGCGCTTCGTTACAAGGCTTCATCCCCCACGATCGCTGAGCCCCACACTCCCGTGTCGCACGGCCTTGCGGGGACACTCGACTCTAAACCATATTCGCGGTTCGAAGCAGACAGGAAGGCGCCGCGACACTGCCGCCGGCGTGGCTGCCTGCCAGGGAAAGGGACCGCGGCCGCGTTCGCGCACGTCCGGGAGGGCCCGCGCATGGGGCGGACCGGCGCCCGACGGACACACCGCCCGTGACTGCCCTCGACGCCCGACCGGCGTGATGGGCGTGCCGCGGCCGCCGACGCCGGATGGGGCCGCCCGCGGGAGCCATCGACGGCCCCGCGGGCGGCTCGGGCTCACGCGCCTCGCACCGCCGTTCGGCATGACGGCGAAGGCCGTGCGTGCCCCGCTGCGAGGCCTCCCGGAGGTGCCGCCGGGAGGTGTTCTCCAGCCGTCCACGCACGGTCGCCGTCAGCCTTCAGCGTGCTCGACCACGGCCGCCCACTCGTCCAGCAGCCGCTGCGCGGTGTCGGAGTCGGGGCCTTCGGCCCACAGGTGGGTGACGGCTTCGGCGGTGTCGGGCAGGATGAGGGCCCACCCGCCGCTGGGGTCGAGGACCCGGACACCGTCGGTGGTGTCGACCTCGCGGTCGCCGGCGGCCTCCACCACGGCGCGCATGACGCTGCCCTTGACCGCCCACGGCGTGGGCACGGACCGGCGCAGCAGGTGCGCCTGCGGGATGCGCCGGTCGATCTGGCTCAGCGACATCCGGGTGCGCGCCACGAGGCCGAGCAGTCGGACGAACGCGGCGATCCCGTCGGTGGTGCGCGAGAACTCGGGGAGCAGGTACCCGCCCCGCCCGTCGGCGGCGAAGATGATGTCCTCGGCCTTGGCCGCCTTGGTGAGCTCGTCGGTGGACGTCGGTGTCCACTGCACGTGGGCGCCGTGGTACGACGCCACCTGCTCGGCCACCCGCGTGGTGGTCACGGGCAGGGCCACCCGGCCGCCCTTGCGCTCGGCTGCCACGAGGTCGAGGACGACCAGCAGAGCGCGGTCGTTGTCGACCAGCTCACCGTTCTCGTCCACCAGCGCCAGCCGCTCGGCCACAGGGTCGAACCGCACGCCGAAGTCGGCCCCCGAGGACTTCACCAGGTCGCCCAGGCGTTGCAGGTCGCGCATCTGCCGGGCAAGCGTGTCGGTGGGCGAACTCTCGTCCAGCCGGTTGTTCACCGTCAGGACGTCGACCCCGATTCGGCCGAGCAGCGACGGCAGGATGAGCGAGGCGGATCCTCCGGCGCAGTCGACGACGACCTTCAGCTCCGCCTCGGCGACACCCGTGGTGTCGATGTTCCGCAGCAGCTCGTGGGCGTAGGACTCCACGCCGCGCGAGGGGAAGGACAGCTCGGCGATCTCACCGGGAAACGCCCGCCGGTACTCGGCGCGGGAGAAGACCCGCTCCAGTTTGCGCTGCGCCGCCGGGGACAGGTCGGCGCCGCGGTCGTCGAGGAAGACGATGTCCACCGACTGCGGGTCGCCCGGGGTGGTGCGCAGGCTGATGCCCCCGGCCACGCCGCTCTGCGATGTGTGGAAGCGCGCCACCGGCAGCGGCACGACCTCCAGGTCGCGGACGTCGATGGCGGCGGCGGTGAGCGCGCTGATCACGGCGCGCTTGAGCGTGCGCGCCGCCCGGGAGACGTCCCGGGAGGTGATGACCACCGACCCCTTCTTCAGGGTGGTGGCGTACGCGCTGGCCAGGCGCACCGCGAGCTCGGGGGTGATCTCGACGTTGATCAGCCCGGAGACGCCGCGCGGGCCGAACAGGGAGCGCTGGCCGCGCGACTCCCAGATGACGTTCGCGTTGACGACCGCCCCGGCCTCGATGGTCTTGAAGGGGTAGACCTTGATGTCGTTGGAGAGGTACGCCTCGGACTCGATGACGCATTCCTCACCGACGACGGCGCCCTCCTCGATCCGGGCCCCCGACATCACGTCGGTGTTCTTGCCGATGACGCAGCCGCGCATGTTGGTGCTGGCGCCGATGAAGACATTGTCATGCACCACGGTGCGGTGGAGGAACGCTTCGGAGCGCACGACCACGTTGCTGCCGAGGACGGTGAACTCGCGGAGCTCGGCCCCCGCCTCGACCTTGGCGTAGTCACCGATGTAGAGCGGCCCCTTGAGCACGGCCTCCGGGTCGACCTCGGCGCCCTCGGCCACCCAGACCCCCGGGGAGACCTCGAACCCGTCGATGTCGACGTCGACCTTGCCGGAGAGGACGTCGGCCTGGGACCTGAGATAGCTCTCGTGGGTCCCCACGTCCTCCCAGTAGCCGTCGGCGATGTAGCCGAAGAGCGGCGCCCCGTCCTTCAGCAGCTTCGGGAAGACGTCACCGGACCAGTCGACGACCTCGCCTTCGGCGACATGGTCGAGGACCTCCGGCTCCATGATGTAGATGCCGGTGTTCACCGTGTCGGAGAAGACCTGCCCCCATGTGGGCTTCTCCAAGAAGCGCTGAATGCGCCCCTGGTCGTCCACGATGATGATGCCGAATTCCAAGGGGTTGGCGACGCGCTTGAGACCGATGGTGACCATGGCGCCGTTCTCACGGTGGAACCGCACCATGTCGGACAGGTCGATGTCGGTGAGCGCGTCACCGGAAATGACGATGAACGGCTCGCCGCGCAGATGCTCCTGGGCGTTCTTGACGCTGCCCGCCGTGCCGAGGGGCACCTCCTCGGCGACGTACTTCAGGTTCATCCCGAGCTCCTCGCCGTCACCGAAATAGTTCCGGATCAGGGTGGCGAGGAACTGCACGGTGACAACCGTGTCGTCGATCCCGTGCCGCTTGAGGAGACGCAGCACGTGTTCCATGATCGGCTTGTTAACAACGGGCAGCAGGGGTTTGGGCTGGTTGGCGGTCATCGGCCGAAGGCGGGTCCCCTCGCCTCCAGCCATCACAACGGCCTTCATCGGGGCCACCCCCCGACCCCTGTCGTACGGCGGCGAAACGCCCCTGGGCGTGAACTCATGGTGGGGATGTCGCTCCCTTCCTGTCGCTGAACGGTGGCCCGCAGTCATCAGGACGACGCGGAGTCTGGTCAGGTTCCTGACAGGTCTCCGTGCTCGCCCGATCGCCGGGCACCTCACCGGCGTCGCCGGCCGTGGCCGCCGGTCGCTGCGCGGGTTCGACACCCGCCGCCGACGACCGGTCGGCCCGGCGGGTCTGCCCGATCAAGCGCAGACCCTGCACTGCGTAGAGCAGTCCGGCCCACCAGTAGATAGCCGTTCCCCAGATCGCGAACGCCCAACCCACAATTCTTGCCACATCTCCGACAATTCCGTCATAACCGGCGATGAACAGCAGGGGGAACGAGTAAAGAAGGCAAAGTGTCGCCGCCTTTCCGGCGAAATTCACCGGAAGGGGGCCATAGCCGTAGTGGCGCAGCACCGGAAGCGCGAGCACGATGAGCACGTCGCGCACGACGAGGACGGCCATGAGCCACCAGGGAACGATGCCCCGGACGACCAGGCCGAGCAGCGCGGCGAAGATATACAGGCGGTCGGCCATGGGGTCCAGCAGCGCACCCAGGCGGCTCACCTGGTTCCACGCCCGCGCGATCTTGCCGTCGAGCCAGTCGGAGACCCCGGCGAACGCCAAAACGCCCAGCGCCCACCAATCCGCCTGCGGCACCAGGACAAGCCACAGGAAGAAGGGGACCCCGATCAACCGCAGCATGCTTAACAGATTCGGGACCGTCCAGATCCGATCACTCGCCGGATTCGCTTGGATCGCCACCCCACCTCCCGTATTACCCAGAAGTCGAGCCTACCTGGGACAGCAGTACTCCACATGTGTGCCACGTGCCACGTAGCACCCTTCCCCACACGTGACCAAGGCCCCACGCGGGCCCGCGAACGTCCGCGGCCCGGGGTGACCGGAACCGCCGAAGTGTCCGATGTCAGAGATCAGAAGGGGGGATACCGGACAGAAGAACGGTGTGACATCGGGCCCCGAAATGCGGGGCGACGGTAAAACGAAAACCAAGATTCCGCGGCTGGGACCCGGGCATGGGAGAAGGATCACGGAACGAGCGCCCCGCCGCACCGAGGGGCGCGGATCACCGCACGCCCCGCACGGACCACAGGAGGTCAGCGGCCGGGCACGGCGACCCGAGCGGACAGCGCGCGCAGCCGGGCCGGACCGGTCGGCTCCTCCGCCACCAGGGGCAGCTCGATGAGGCCCTGCTCGGCGAAACGGCGCCGGGCGGCCTCCACCACCCGCTCGTCGGGGGAGTCGGGCACCTGGTTGAGCACGGCCGGGCCGAGCCGGAAACCGGCCGCGGCGAGCTGGTCGGCGGCGCGCTCGGTCTCGGCCAGAACCATGCGCCGGGGCAGCAGCACGAGGCGCACGCACGCGTCACCGCGCAGCCGCCGCGCGGCGCGCTCCAGGCGCAGCCGGCGCTCGTGCAGCCGCCGCAGCAGCGGGTCGTCCGCGGTATCGGGTTCCTCGGAGCCGACCACGTCCGCGGCGAAGCGGTCGGCGTCCAGGGCGCGCTCTCGTTGCCGCGCCAGCCCGCGCACCCAGGGCGTGAGCAGCGCGGGCAGGTCGAGCATGCGCAGCAGGTGCCCCGTGGGGGCGCTGTCCACGACGAGCCGGTCCCATTTCCCCGGCACCTGGTCCATCGCGTCGATGAGCAGGTCGGCGAGGGCCGATTCCACCATGCCGGGGCCCGCCGCGGCGTGCTCCAGGTGGCGGCGCACCGCGGGCATGATCTCGCGGGGCAGGGCCGCGTGGGCGTCCTCGGTCACCTGCGCGACGCGGCGCCGCACCGCGGCTTCGGCGTCCGGCTCGGCCGCCCAGAGGCCGTCGGCCACGCGCCGCGGGCGGTCCCCGAGGGGGGTCTCCAGGGCGTCGCCGAGCGAGTGGGCGGGGTCGGTGGAGATGACCAGGGTGCGCAGGCCCGCGTCGGCGTGCGCGAGGGCGGCGGCAGCGGCCGTCGTCGTCTTGCCCACGCCGCCCTTGCCACCGAAGAAGGTGATGGGGACGTGCGTTGGGCCGACCGCGTCGGGTGCCCCCGTGCCCGCGTTCACCCTGTCCCTCCCGCTCTCTCCTGGTGGGTCCTGTCGCGTTTCCGGCCGCCCCGTGCCCCTCTGCGTTGATCTCGGCGGTATCGACGGAATTCCGTCGATACCGCCGAGATCAACGCAGGGTGTGGCGGCGTCGGTGGTGCGGGCACGGTGCCGCGCTCACGCGTGCGCCGCTCGCGTGCCCCAGGACCAGGCCGAATATCTCCCATCAGTGATCTAGCAGCACACCTGACCGTCGCCGAACTCCTCGCGTCCCGCACGACGGTGCCATTCGTGCAGGTCGGCAACCATGAAGGGGATCAGCTCCAGGGTTTCATAGGCCACCGGACTGTCCACCCCCAGTGTGTCGAGCATGAGCAGCGCGCGCAGCGTGTCCTGCTGCTTGCGGGCCTCGCGGCGCCGGGCGTGGCCCCAGCGGGCGTCGAACACGGCGTCGTGGGCGGCCTCGAAGCGGCGCCAGGCGGCGACCGCGCCCCGCCAGGCGCGGGTGGCACGCTCACGCAACCGGGCGGGTTCACCGGTCCCGGCGGGTTCGGGCGCGGGCGCCGACACCGCTACTGCTCCTCGCCGTCGGCGACACCCTCTGGGGTACTCGCCTCGGCGCCGCTCCCTGCGGACGGAGCCGTCCGCAGCGCCCAGGCCCGGCGCAGCGCCAGCGCGGCCTCGACGACCATCCAGACCGCCAGGGCGAAGATGACGGCGTCGAGCGGGGCGAGCAGGAAGGCCTGCAGCGGGTCGTCGGCGGTGGCGAAGCCGATGAGCTGGATGACCAGCGCCCAGGAGGTCATGATCACCAGGAACACCAGCGGGACGAGGATCGCGACGGGGTTGCGGCCGTTCTTGGTCACCCACACGGCGATGACGGCGAGCGCGAGCCCGGCGGTGAGCTGGTTGGTGGTGCCGAACAGCAGCCACAGCGTGCCGAGCGCGAAGTCGCCGGGCACCATGGCCAGACCGATCGGGATGATGACGGCGATCAGTGTGGCCAGCGTGATGTTGCGGGCCAGCGGCGTGAACCCGACGATCTCGGAGATCTCCTGGATGATGTAGCGCTGCAGGCGGACGGCGGTGTCGAGGCTGGTGGCGGCGAAGCTGACCACGACCACGGTCGCGAACACCAGGCCGACACTGACTGGGACGCCGAGGTTGCCGGCGAAGTTCGCCACGCCTTCGGTGAACTTCCCGGCCGCACCGCCCTGGGCGGAGCCCCAGTCGGCGTAGAGGACCTGCCACTGCGCCGCGGGGTCGGCGGCGAGGACGACCACACCGGCGGTGCAGGCCAGGATCGAGCACAGGGCGAGGGTGCCCTCGCCGAGCGAACTGAGGTAGCCCACGTAGCGGGCGTCGGTCTCCTTGTCGAGCTGCTTGGCGGTGGTCCCCGAGGAGACCAGGCTGTGGAAGCCGGAGACCGCACCGCAGGCGATGGTGATGAACAGCAGCGGGAACCAGGAGGGCGAGTCCGCGGGGACGTCGTTGACGAGGGGGGCGGCGATGGTGTCCATCCCGACGATCACGCCGAGGATGATCACGGCCAGCGCGAGCACCATCTGCTGCTGGTTGATGTAGTCGCGCGGCTGGAGGAGCAGCCACACCGGGAGCCGCGAGGCGAAGAAGGTGTAGGTGAAGATCAGCACGATCCACACCGTCAGCGGTTCGACGCCGATGAGCTGGGCCAGCGGGTCCACGGTGATGGGGAACTGTGCGCCCAGCGGGATGCAGGCGTAGACGATGGCCAGCGCGGCGATCGAGGGGAGCAGCGCGGCGGTGCGCCGGCGGTAGACGATCTGCCCGACCCCGATCGCCAGTGGGATGGTGACCAGTACCGACAGCACGGCTTCGGGGGTGTTGATGAACAGGCCCGCGATGACCACGGCGAAGACCGCGTTGACCATGGTCACCAGGAAGAAGATGATGAGCAGGAACAGGATGCGGGCCCGCGTGCCGATGACGTCGCGCGCCAGCGTGCCGATGCTCCGGCCCCGGTGCCGGACCGACACCACGATCGAGCCGAAGTCGTGCGCGCCCGAGGCGAAGATCGTGCCGAGGACCACCCACAGCAGCGCCGGTCCCCAGCCCCAGAACACCGCGATCGCCGGGCCGACGATGGGCGCGGCCCCCGCCACCGAGATGAAGTGGTGGGCGAAGACGATGTGCTTGTTGGTCGGGACGAAGTCGACCCCGTCGGAGTAGCGGTGGGCGGGGGTGACGAACGCGGGATCCAGTGCGTAGACGCGTTTGGCGAGGTAGGCGGAGTAGTACCGGTACCCCAGCGCGAAGACCGCCAGTACGGCCAGCAACACGACGACTGCGGGCATAGAGGCTCCTCACCAGGATCACGCGCATCGGCGCCCGGCCGGGACCCGGGAGCGTGCGGGGGCGTCCGCCGACCGGAAAAATGATCTGGCGGATCACTGTTGGCGTTATCTATCAGTTAAGGTCAGCCTGAACGTAGCATGAGACTTTCCTCACCTAAAGGGCAGATTGTGCGTGAGCTGATCACGGTTTGGCGGCGCTCCACGGCGGCCGAACTGTGCTGGATCGCCCCCGACGGCCCCACCGGAATCCCTGTCGTTCCGCTGGCCTGGGAGGACCGTCCGTGCGTCGCGCTGCCGCTGGCCCACCTCGACGCGGTCGACACCATGACCTCCGGTCACGCCGCGTTCGCCGTGACCGGAGAGCGGCCCGGCGGCGCCCCGGCGGTGGTGGGCACGGGACGCGTCGACATCCGCTTCGACCTGGAGGGCGAGCGCTTCGTCGACCACCTGCTGGACCAAGAGGCCGTCAAGCACCCGCCCACGCGCCTGCGCTCCGACAGCATGATGGCCCGCCGCGAGAACTGGTGGTGGCTGGCGCGCGTCCTCATCACCCTGGTCGCCGCCGACGAGATCCGCGAGCTCCCGGGGCGTTCGCGGCCCGAGGACGCGCTCCTCGTCCGCCCGGACGAGCGGGGCACGCGCGGTCACCGCCCCGACCTCCCCCGCGTCGACATCGTGACCTCCCGCGAATGGCCCGCGCAGTCGGGCGGCGCAGTGGACCTGTGGGAGCGCCACGGCCGCCCGCTGGAGGGCACCGGGGAACCGGCCTTCGCCTTCTCGCACGCCTACAGCCCCGACCGCGAACGCTGGGAGCGCTGGCACCGCACGGGCACCCTCGTCGGCGAAGAGCTCCGCGTCCAGAGCGGCCGCGGCCTCCCGCAGGCCGAACCGCGCCCCTTCGGCGTCCTCGACCGCCTCCGCAACCATCGCGACGTGGCGCGGGCATGCCGCAAAGGCATCGCCACCGCCGAGGCCCGCCTGGTGGACAGCTCCTGAACCCACTGGGTGCGGCCTTCGTAACATCGGGGCCATGAGGATCACCATCCGCCCGGCGGTCGATGCGGATCTGCCCGCCCTCCTCACGCTCTACGGCGAGCTGAACCCGGACGACGAGCCGCTGCCGCTGGAAATCGCCGACCGGGTCTGGGCCGATATCGCGTCCCAGCACGGCCGAACGGTCCTGATCGCCGACCTGGGCGGGACTCCCGTCGGTACGGCGGACTGCACGGTCCTGCCCAACCTCACGCGCGGTGGGAGATCCATCCTCGTCGTGGAGAACGTTGTCGTGGCCGACGCCCACCGCCGACGCGGTATCGGGCGACGGCTGATGGACGCCGCCGTTCGACTCGCCGCATCCACCGGCTGCTACAAGGTGCAACTCCTGGCAGCCGACGAGGAAGAGGCGCACCACTTCTACCGGTCCTGCGGGTTCGAGTCGTCCGCGCACGGATTCCGGCACTACCTGCCGCCTCCGTGACCTCCCACCGCTGCCGAACCGCGGCGCCCACGACGGATGCGCGGACCGGGGCATGCCGCACCACGGCGCAGGGACACGGCCGCCCCGCGACCGGCGGCGGCGGTCGCGGGGCGGTGGACGACGCGTGAGGGGTCCTCAGCGGCCCGGTGGGGTCACACCTTGCGCCACTTGGGCACCCAGGCGCCGTCCTCGATCTCGTAGTCGCCGAACAGCGCCGGGGCCTCCGCCTTCAGGGCCTCGCCGATCTTGCCGAAGAGGAGGCGGATCTCCTCTTCGGCGCCGGGGGCCGTGCGGGCCTCCAGGGTGTGGCGCAGGGTGCGGACGTTGGCGGTCCACACCAGGCCGGTGGCCACACCCTCGGGGGCGAAGCGGCGCATGAAGGAGGTCTTGTGCTTCTTCTCCGCGAACTTCACGCCCTCGTCGTCCAGGCCGAAGTGCTCGGCCATCCAGTACTGGAACTCCTCCATCTGGGCGAGCATGTCGCTGGCCCGCTTCATCAGCTCCGGGTCCTTTTGGGCCCATTCCGGGAACCAGAAGGGGAGGTCGGTGAGGCGGACGAAGCGCAGCGACTCCTGGGAGACGGCCACGCCCGGGCGGTGGCGGATCAGCTCGTGGGTCAGCACTCGGCTCACGTTGTGCAGCACGAAGCTGAAGCTGACGTGCTCCAGGACCGAGCCGTGCATGCTGGCCAGGATGTTGCTCAGGTACTTGTCCTGATCGGTGCGGACCCGCGTCACGTTCGGGTTGAGGCCCGGCTCCCAGGAGCGGTAGCACAGGCGACCGGCGAACTCCGCGAGGTTCTGCGGGTCGTTGAGCGCGGAGTCCAGGTCCCCGCGGTCCAGCCGCTCCAGCCAGCTCTGCCCGCCGACATCGGCCAGGTAGCGGGCGACCTCGTCATAGTCCAGTTGCGGACGCGCGACCAAATGGACTTCAGGCTCGACCCTCTTCACAGGATTCTCTTCCTCATACGTCTCGGCGCCATCCCCGTGCACACGGACAAAAGGCCGTGATCGATCCGAGAACTCCGGTCTCATCAGATCACGGCCGCTCAACACGGGTAAAGGGGGTGCTCGGCCGCCGGCGGCCACAGCTTTTCTGACCTTACACGGCACCGGTGACATCCGGGGCATCACCGCGGCCCGGGTACCTGTGCGGGCGCCCGCCTCAGCGACGGCCCTCCTCGCGACTCCCGGCTACTCCCCCACGTAGGGCAGGATGGCGTCCGCTCCCGCGTAGGCGCCGCCCTGGGGCCCACCGTGCCAGAAGGGGTCGTCGTCGGCGAAGTTGCCGGCGAACCGCGCGGCGTCGTCGACCGGCCGGTAGCCGAGCTCGCTCTCCCCGCCGGTGAGGTCCCAGAAGCGGCGCGCGTTGGCCGAGACCGCGTAGGCGGCGACAAAACTCACGTTGGGGGCGGTGAGCGCGGCGCGCACGAAGCCGGAGCAGTCGCGGGGGCTGAGCCACGTGGCCAAGTGCCGGGTCTCGGTCGGTTCCTCCTCGAAGGAGCCGAAGCGCAGCGCCACGACCTCCAGGCCGAAGGTATCGGCGTACATCTGCCCCAGCGCCTCCACCGCGACCTTGCTGACGCCATAGAGCCCGTCGGGACGGGGCGGCTCGTCCGGGAAGACGTGGTGGTGGATCGGGTAGTTGCCGGTGACCCGATTGCTGGAGGCCAGCACCACGCGCCGCACGCCGGTGCGCCGGGCCGCCTCCACGACGTTGAACGTGCCCTGGACGTTGGTATCGAGCAGCTCACCGAAGGAGGCTTCCCGGGACAGGCCGGCGAGGTGAACGACCGCATCGGCGTCCTCGAACGCTCTCACCAGAGCGTCGATATCGGCGACATCGGCCTTGACCGCCGTCTCGTTCTCGCCGTCCGCCGTGACGGATTCGCGGTCGACGAGAACGAGATGATCGGCGTCCTCACTGAGAGCGGCGCGCACGGTGGGAGCGACGCGACCAGCCGCTCCGGTGATCACGACCCTGCCAAGTTTCGCTTCCATGCCCTGGTCCATGCCAGGAGCCTATGAGGCATCGGCGCTTTCTTCACGCGACGCGCGAGATGACACCCCTTTCACTACTCTGGGCATGCAATACGTCACTCAGCGCGCCATCCGGAGGACCCGTTCGATGATCCCCTCCCCCACCGCCGCGGTGAGGATCGACTCCGGGTGGAACTGCACGGCCCAGCGCTTGGCACGCGGGTCCTCGATGGCCATGACGACCGGCTCAGGGCCGTCCTCCACCACCGCCGTGACCGCGTAGTTCTTCACCCGGTCGGGGGTGGTGGAGGTGGAGTGGTAGCGGGCGCCGGTGAACATCGCGTCCTCGCCGAGCCCCTCCAGCAGGTCGCCGCCCGTGACGCGGACGCGCCCCGGCTTGCCGTGCACGGGCTCGTCGAGAGTCACCAGTTCGCCGCCGGCGTGCTCGACCATCGCCTGCAAACCCAGGCAGACGCCGAAGACCGGCAGTCCGCGCCGGTCGAGTTCGTCGAGCAAGCGGTCGATGCGGAAGTCGACGGGCAGGCCGGGGCCAGGCGAGAGCACCACAAGGTCGGGGGCGAGCTGGTCGAGCAGCGCGGGATCGAAGCCGTGCCGCACGGTCGTCACCTCGGCGCCGTGGCGGCGCACGTAGTCGGCGAGCGTGTTGACGAAGGAGTCCTCGTAGTCGACGAGGAGGACCTTCATCCCGGCACCGGCGGGGCCTTCGGCGTCGGTCCGCTCCTCGACGTCGGAGGTCGCACCGTCGGCCGCGGCGGTGCCGTTCCGGGCCTCGTCGTCCAGCGCGAGGGTCTCCAGCAGTGCCCGCGCCTTGAGGAAGGTCTCACGCTCCTCGGCGTCGGGGTCGGAATCGTAGAGCAGGGTGGCGCCGACGCGGACGGTGGCCACCCCGTTGGCGATGTGCGCGGTCCGCAAAGTGAGGCCGGTGTTCATCGACCCGTCGAAGCCGATGACGCCCACGGCGCCGCCGTACCAGCGGCGCGGAGTGGACTCGTGCTGCTCGATGAAGCGCATCGCCCACGTCTTGGGGGCACCGGTCACGGTGACGGCCCACATGTGGGTGAGGAAGGCGTCCAGCGCGTCGAACTCGGGGCGCAGGGTGCCCTCGATGTGGTCGACGGTGTGGATGAGCCTGCTGTACATCTCGATCTGCCGACGGCCGATGACGCGCACGCTGCCGGGTTCGCAGACGCGGGACTTGTCGTTGCGGTCGACGTCGGTGCACATGGTGAGTTCCGATTCCTCCTTGGCGGAGGAGAGGAGCTCGCGGATGTTGTCGGCGTCGCCGAGGGCGTCGGCTCCGCGCTTGATGGTGCCGGAGATCGGGCAGGTCTCCACGCGTTGGCCCTGGCCGGGCTTTCCGCTGACGCGGACGAACATCTCCGGTGAGGCGCCCACCAGGTACTCGCCCTCGCCGAGGTTGAAGAAGAACTCGTAGGGGGCGGGGTTGCGTTCGCGCAGATGCTCGTAGAAGCGGGCCGGGGACTCGCAGACGCCGTAGGTTCGGTGGCCGGGAACGACCTCGAAGAGGTCGCCGCGGACGAAGCGCTCCTTGGCCTTGGCGACGATGCGGGCGTAGGACCCGGGTTCGGGCTGGGGCGGGACCTCCGCGGCGACGACGGCCGGGGTCTCCTCGGTCGTCCGCGGCAGGCCGTCGGTAGCGGTGTCGGCCGCCGTGTCGGCAGCGGCCTCCGCGTAGTCGGCGGGCACGGTGAACTCGTAGGTGTACCGGTAGCACGTCTCGCGCTTGCGGTCCCGCACGATGATGGCGTCGGGGAGGTGGAGCACGAGGTCGCGATCGTCGGGGTCGCGCTCCAGGACCTGCTCGATGGGTTCGAACTGGAACGCGAGGTCGTAGCCGAAAGCGCCGTAGAGGCCGAGGTGGGGGTCGTCGTCGGCGAAGAAGAGCGCGACGATGGAGCGCAGCGCCGAGAAGACGCTGGGCTGGCGGCTGCGCTGCTCCTCGGTGAAGAAGCCCTCGGGTTCGGGGATCTCGACCTCGACGACACCGCTGCCGTCCGCCGTGCCGTCGCCGACGGCGAGCGCGTGCTCGCGCAGGGCACGCGCGACCACGGGGAGCAGCACGCGCCCCCGGTCGTTGAGCGCGGTCGCGGTGACGCGCCGCCCGCGAGCGGCCACCTCCAGGCAGGGGTCGATATAGCCGAGGTGCCAGCGGCTGTATCGGCCCGGGTACTCCATGCCGGAGGACAGCACTCCGCCGCGGCGGTGTTCGACGGCCGCGACCAGTTCGGTGAGGGAGGCGGGATCGCAGGGCGTAGTGCGTCGACGTACGGTGATGCCGCCCGCGGTGCGGTAGGGCGTGGAACTCGCGTCCAAGGCCGGTCCTTTTCGCGCTGTGCCGGTGGTGAGGACCGCGCGGACCCGACCGGGAAAAGAAAACGGCCGCCGGTCCGGCGGCCGCTCGTCAGGTCTGATCGTGGGTATGCGAACCAGATGCGCCGCCTTTCAGCGGCGCCACCACTGGTGAAGGGTGGGTTCGATACGCATGTGAGTGAGTGTAGCGCGTGCCGCCTGATCCGTGGGGAACCCCCGTTGGAATTCTCGCGACGGCAGAGGGCCGTGTGTCGAGCGGGGGTGTGATAGCTTAGATGGCTCGCTGTTCAGAAAAAAGCTAACACGTCACCTATGTTAGGAGTATAGCAAGGCAATGGAGCTTCGTCAATCCGACGACGATGGTGCATGGACCCACGCCATCCGCGCCGAGCAGGCGTATGTCACCCGGCTCTACGAGCGGCTCGACGCGTTGCGCCAGCGCACCCGTGATGCCCTCCGCGCTACCCACGCCGAGGGAGGCCGTGCCGGATACGCCGCACTCATGGATCGCGAGGCCAGGTCCGACGAGCAGGCCCGGCGGCTGTCCCAGCTCGCCGGCGTGGAGAACGGCCTGTGCTTCGGACGCATCGATCACCGGCGTGACCGGGACGGGGCCACCGGCGACACGCTCTACATTGGCCGGATCGGACTGCGCGACGAGTCCCACGAGACCATCCTGGTCGACTGGCGCGCACCGGCCGCCCGGCCCTTCTACGCCGCCACCCCCGCCTCCCCCGGCGACCTCATCCGACGACGCCATCTGCACACCCGCGACCGCGTCGTGACGGGCATCGACGACGAGGTGTTCGACCTCGACGGGCTGAGTGGCACAGAGCAGCGCTCCCTCGTCGGCGAAGCCGCCCTCCTCGCGGCGCTGCGCCAGGGGCGCACCGGCAGGATGAACGACATCGTCGCCACCATCCAGTCCGAGCAGGACCGGGTGATCCGCTCCCAGTTGCAGGGCGTGCTCGTGGTCCAGGGTGGCCCCGGCACTGGCAAGACCGTGGCCGCACTGCACCGTGCCGCCTACCTCCTCTACACCCATCGCGGCACACTCGAACGGAGGGGCGTGCTGGTCGTGGGCCCGAACCCCACGTTCCTTCGCTACATCGGCCGGGTCCTGCCCTCGCTTGGGGAAAGCGACGTGGTGCTGTCCACCGTCGGTGAGCTCTACCCGGGCGTGCGCGCGACGGCGACGGACCCGATGGCCACCACCGCGGTGAAGGGGTCGGAGTCCATGGTCGACCTGGTACGCGCGGCGGTGGCCGATCGGCAGCGGGTCCCGTCCACACCCGGCATGTCCGCGGAGGCGGACAGCGGGAGCCACGGCCAGGGCGCATCGGGCGGCGAACGCGATCTGGAGATCACGCTCGGCGGCATGACGCTGCGGGTGGACCACGCCGACTGTCTCGCTATCCGCGATCGGGCGCGGTCGCTGCGGCTGCCACACAACGTCGCGCGCAAGTTCTTCGTCACCGAGATGCTGCGGCTGCTCGCGCGCGACCAGGCGGAACAGCTGGACCCGATGCTCGATCCCGCGGAACCCGCCTACTACGACGAGACCGACCTGGCCTACATGCGGGCGGCGCTGTGGCAGCAGGAACCGGTCCGCAGGGGCCTCGACGAGCTGTGGCCCCTACTCACGCCGCAGCGCCTCCTGGAGGACCTGTACGCCGACGAGGCGGCGGTCGCCCGGGTGGGGGCGAATGCCGGACTGTCGGACGCCCAGCGGGAAGCGCTGCACCGGCCTTTCGGGAGCCCGTGGACGGTCGCCGACGTCCCCCTGCTCGACGAAGCCGCCGAACTACTCGGCGAGGACGACGCGGAGGAGCGTGCCCGGCGCCGCCGCGCGGAGCGGGACCGCGCCGACGCGGAACGCTACGCCCAGGGCGTGCTGGAGTTCACCGGCCTGTTCGAGGAGTCCATGATGGAGGCGAGTGCCCTGGCCGAGCGTCACGTCGATTCCGGCCCGCCCCCCAGCACCGCCGAGCGCGCGGAGGCGGACCGCACATGGGCCTATGGACACGTGATCGTGGACGAGGCCCAGGAGCTGTCGGCGATGGCGTGGCGCACGGTCATGCGCCGGGTCCCGACCCGCTCCCTGACGGTGGTGGGCGACATCGCCCAGACCGGCAGCCCGGCCGGCGCCCGGTCGTGGAGGTCGATGCTGGCGCCCTACGCCCACGGACGGCTGCACGAGGAGCGGCTGGTGGTGAACTACCGGACCCCGGCGCAGATCATGGCGGTCGCGGCCGATGTCCTGGCGGAGGTGGCCCCGGACCAGCAGCCCCCGGAGTCGGTCCGCGACGACGGCGACCCGCCGCGCGCGGTGCGCGTAGGCCGCGACGGCACAACACTGGCGGATGCCCTGCCTCGGCTTGTCGCGGAGGAGCTGACGGCCATAGGCGACGGACGCCTGGTCGTCATCACCCCCGACACCAGCCATGCCGAGGTCGCCGCCCTTCTCCCGGACGCCGCGTCGGACGCGACCCCGGACGCGTTGGACTCACCGGCGACGGTCCTCACCACGACCCGTTCCAAAGGCCTGGAGTTCGATTCCGTCATCGTGGTCGAGCCCGGTGAGATCCTCGCGCAGTCTCCCCAGGGCGGCCACGACCTCTACGTTGCCCTGACGAGGGCGACCCGCAGGCTGACCGTGGTCCATGAAGACCCGCTTCCGGGCATGCTGGGGCGGCTCTCCCGTCACGAGAGGTCAGCGCCGGGCGGGCCGCCCTGCGTCGAGGAATCCGGGCCGAGGTTCTCGGCATAGTGGGCGAACAGGGGGCGCCACTGCTCCTCGATCATCTTCTTCCGCTCCGGGGCCGCGTCCAGGGCGCCTGAGAGGTGCTCGGCGAGGAGGTCCAGGCACACGTGCCAGCCGGTCGCGTCCCGCGCCGCCGTTCCCACGTCGTCAAAGGTGAAGGAGAAGGTGAGCGTGGTGCCGCCCGTGCCGGTCGGTTCCAGGAGGTAGCGCAGGTTCTCGCTGGCCCACGTGTATTCGAGGAGCGCTGGTGGGTCGAAGTGGAGGATCTCGCCGAGCATGGCGGCCTCTTCGGCACCGAAGGCGTCACCCATCGGGAAGACGAAGCGGATCTTGGCGCCCTCTTCACGTTCGCCCTCGATGGCCGTGGGAAACCAGACCGCGAGGCTCCTGGGCTCGACGAGCGCGCACCAGACCTCGTCCGGCGATTGCCGCAGTTCGCGGGTGTAGGTCAGTTTCCACTGGTTCCCGGCTTGGTCGAGGCTTGCGTACATGTGATCCCCCGCGCTGTGGTCTGCGTGGCCCGATGGTGCGAGTGAGCGGTCACGGAATCCGCACGATGGTCATCTCCCCACGCCTACGGCGTCTACACCGGCAACGGCTAGACCAGTGTGGCCGGTGCCTCGCCGTTTCCGGAGATGGCGCCGACGACGGCGTCGGTGAGGTCCTCGATGATGTCGTTGTCGTCCACCTCGGGGTGCTCCAGCCACCACTCCCCCGCCGCTTGCACCATGCCCACGACGGCGTGTGCGACGACCTGGGCGCGCAGCGGATCCTGGACGTGGCCTTCGTTGGTCAGCACTTCGGCCAGCTCCTCGCCCATGCGGCGCACCATCATCCCCACGTCGCCGCGGGTGCGGGGGTCCTCCGCTGTGGCACGGTCCATCAGGAACCGGTACAGGTTGAGGTTGCGCGCGATCATCTGCAGGTAGGCGCCGACCGTGGCGCGGGCGCGCAGCCGGAGTGTGGAACCGCCGTGGAGCTCGGAGCGAATGCGGTCGATGAGCGGGTCGACGTGCCGTTCGGCCAGGGCACGGTACAGGCCGCTCTTGTCGCCGAAGTGGCGGTAGAGGATCGGCTTGCTGATGCCTGCCTCGGCGGCGATTGCCGACATCGAGGCGTCGGGCCCGTCGCGCTGGATCACTTCATCGGCGGCGTCCAGGATGGCGCGGCGGCGCTCCGGGTTTCGGCCGCGAGCGGCCGGCTTGGTCTGCTGTGCGGATTGAGGGGCCACACCGTTCACGGTAGCCGGAATCGCTGGAACAGTCGCCCAACTCCGACGTCATCGCCGCGCTCCGCGCTCGCTCCGGCCGCAGCGGGGGGCGAGGCGCGTTGACGGATATCGTGCCGTCCCCCCGCTATTACACCGTGGCCCGTAACCCGGGGATCCGCTTGAACACGAGGGTGACGGCGAGGCTCAGCACAAGGACGGCGATCGCGTACTGTCCCGCCTGCGACAACATCGCGATCGGGCTGTCGGGCATGCCGAAGAGGTCGCGCAGCGTGTACAGGATCATCACGTGCACGAGGAAGACGCCGAAGCTGAGGTCGGAGACGGTCTTGAGGCGGGAGCGCCACGCCGCGGCGCCCGCGCCCGCCCGCGCCAGCAGCCGCCCGCCCACGGCCTGGAACAGCAGGTAGGCAGCGATGGACATGACCAGGACGGTGGGCGAGAGGTAGGCGTAGAGGTAGTCGGACGCACTTCCCCAGGCACCGTCGGCGCGCGCGAGGAGCCCGGCCCCGACCGCCGTGGCGACGATGCCCAGCAGCAGCGTCACCGCCGCGCCCCACGTGCGTCTGCGGGTCGGTGCGACCTCACGCAGCAGGTAGCCCATGACGTAGTAGCCGACGAACGGCAGGAATCGGGTGACGGCGTTGGCTTCGCCGGTGCCGTCCAGCCCGGCGATCGCCTGGTCGGCCATGCCGATCACCGACATCAGCCCGGCGAACCACCACACCGTGGGGGTACCGGCGTGCTCGACGAACACGCGCAGGAACGGGGTGAGCAGGTACAGGCCGGCGAGCACGAACAGGAAGTAGAGGTGGATCGAGGGCGCCCCGGACAGGATCTCGCCGCCCGCCTCACTCGGGGTGATCCCGGTGCGGTACACCTCCCAGGCCAGGTAGGCGGCGACCCACACGACCAGTGGGATGCCGATACGGGAGAAGCGGCGCCGGTAGAAGACCGACAGCCGCTCCTCGCGCGGGCGCAGCAGCAGCGACCCGCTGATCATGATGAACACCGGGACGCACCACCGCAGGGACGCGTCCACGGCGTTGGCCGTCCACCACGTGGTCGTGCCCACGTCCGTGTAGCGGGCGGTGACGACGGGCGCGAACACATGCACGAGTACGACCGCGAGCATGGCGCAGACGCGCGCGAGGTCCAGCCATGCGGTAGCGGCCGAGGGGGTCGATGGATAGCGAACGGCGGCGCTCGGGGCGCCGCCGGGTGCGGAGCGTTCGATCGTGGTTCCCATGGGCGGGGTTGCCGCTCCCCTCCGTCGTCAGCCGAGAATCCCTCCCACTGATACCATTCCGTTACCGAACTCTCAATTCATTCCCAGGAAACTTCAGGCCACCGCATCGGGGCGGATCATGATCCAGGTGGCCTGAGCGCGAGCGACGACCTCGCCGTCCCCGTCGTAGATCGTGCTAGCGGTGAACACCTTTCGCCCGTCGCTTTCGAGAAGCCGCCCCATGACCACGTGGGGCCGACCGACCTGGGGAGCCTGAACGACGGCCGCTGTCATCCGGCCCAGCACCATCGGGCGTTCGCTGACATCACTGGACCACCCGCCGGGGCAGTCCAGCGCCGCCCACACGATCTCGACGGGGACGGTGTCGCGTGCGGTGCCCTCGTCGGCGCCGCGCTCTGCCCGCGCGAGGGAAGGGTCCGGGGTCCAGGCGCAGGCGACGGTCGTGGGGTCGCTGTCACTGACCAGACCGGCGAACAGCCGCAGCCCGTCGCCGGTCGCTCGGTCGGTCCCGCAGGTGAAGCAGGTGGGGAACGGGTGACCGGACCACCCTCGGTAGCGGGCCTGCGCCTGCTCCGCCTCGGTGTAGGAGACCGGCGGGACGGTCGCGGCGGGCGCCTCGGCCGACTCTGCGACGGCGACGAATTCATCGCCGTGGAGCAACCGAAGCCCACCGTCGCCGGTCTTCTCCACCTTCATCGGGGTGTCCAGTGGCGGCGGCTTGCGCAGTGTCACGCGCAGTCCAGACCCGCCACGCGCGCCGAGGCGGCCGGCCAGCAGCCCGCTGATGTATCCCCCGTTGGCGGAATCGGGCGGCCCGTTGTAACGGGAGTCGACGGTGAGTTCGGCGAGGGTTCGGGGATCGCCCGTGCCCTGCGTGTCCTCCGCGCCCGCCATGTGCCCGACCGTCGACGCGGTGTTGCCTGTGCTGTCGCTCATGGGGCCAGATTAGGAGACAGCCGTCACATGGGCCGCGGCCGACCCCGCAGTCGGTGAGCGGAACGTGTCCCCCTGGGGGCACGATCTCAGCGGACGTTCGTGGATTTCCGTACGTGCTCCACTGACCTCATCAACCCGTGAGCGCGCCACACACCCCCAAACGAACGAAACAGACATATTGCCCCCGGTAGAGCGATTCGCCATGGGGTGAAGAAGTTCTGGAGCGGGAGCACCCCGGGGATAAATCCACTCCCGACGCACCAGGAACCGAATCACGCAAAGGCGCACGGAGCGAGTCGTGCGCCTTTTTCGAATTGCCCGACTGATTACGGTTTGCGGGCGATTCCGCCATACATGACACGCTGGTACGGTTCCAGCTCCTCGTAGGAGGGCACCTCGCGATCGGGCTCCTCGGGGAACCACCGTTGCGGGTGGTCAAGCCCAGGCTCCACGAGCGGAAGGCCGACGAAGTGATCGAGGATCTCCTGCTTGGACCTGATCCACCCGTTGCCGAGCGTCTGCAGGCCAGCCTGCTCGATCGCCCGCTGGATGGGCTCTCCGGTGTCCACGAAGTCGGAGATGAACAGGTAGCTACCTGACGGCACATCCTCCATCAGTTCGGCCACCAGCTCGTTAGGCCGCTCCTCGTCGGAGAAGTGCATCAGCAGGCCGAAGACCATCACCCCGACAGGCCGGGTGAAGTCGAGCATGCGGCGGGTCTCCTCGTGCCCGAGGATCTCCTTGGGGCGCTTCAGGTCCGCGGTGACCACGGTGGTCGTGTGATTATCAGCAAGCAGCGCCCGGCCGTGGGCCAGAACGATGGGGTCGTTGTCGACGTACACGACCCGCGCGTTGGGGTTGACCTCCTGCGCGGCTTCGTGGGTGTTCTTGACCGTGGGCAGCCCGCTGCCGACATCGAGGAACTGGTCGATGCCGGCGGTCCGCGCCAGGTACTGCACACCCTTGATCAGCATGGACCGGTTGTCCTGGCCAATAAGCCCCGCCTCGGGAACATGTTCCAGCCAGACGACGGCCGCATCACGGTCGACCTGGAAATTGTCCTTTCCGCCCAGAAGCGCGTCGTAGAGACGTGCGATGCTCGGCGTGGACATATCGACGCCGGGGATAGTTTCCGCGCCTTCTTCAGGCGTCGGCTTCCCTTCGGTGGTGGTCATATGGCAAGGCCTTTGCGTACTCGGGGAAGTAGTCGGGCAACATCGTACGACGACGGAAATCCGGCTATCCGGCGAATCCGCAAAACCATGGGGAATCCGGTCCTCGGACCTGGGATTGCCCGCCCGCACGAAACCAGGGGAGGCCGCCCGCCGCGTCCACACACGTGAATCTCCTGACCCCGATCGCGGTCTTTCTGTCCGCACAGGACGACCCGGGACGCTGAGTAGGGCTACTGATCCTGATCGCTTTCTGGCGGTCGGGGACGATCAAGTGCATCGCCCGCACGTGCCCGACACCACCGACGACCTGGCCCGCTCCAAGGCAGCGAGCCGCGACGGTTCGCGCGCCCTACATTGGCTAGTGATCGCTTTCGCCGGGCCTCCCCGACTCCAGCCGCGGCCCGGCGGGGGGACTCCGCCGAGGCAACATGCGGGAGGGTTCTCACCCTCCCGACGTGGCCTCCGGAAAGCGAGAGCAAAAGGACGTGACCGAGTTCCGATTCGCCGAGGTTCGCATGGGTGCCGGTAACGGCTCCAGCAGGCGCAGAACCGACGCCCTGCTCAACGATCTGCGTGAGGGCGGGTGGCGGCCGCGCGCCTGGGCCGCCTTCGCCGCCCGCGCCACGGCCTCGTCCGCGCGGGAGGCCGCCCGCCGCCCCCGCGCCGCCGTCGAAGCCACCGCGCTGCACGCCGCCCTCCTGTGGGCGGCCCGGGACAGGTGCGGGCGCGCCCGCACCGCCGCGAGCTGGTTACTGGCCATAACCCACCTGGGCATGTTGGAAGGGCGAACCCGCCTGAGCGCGGCCGACGCCCTCACCCTGCTGCGCGCTAACCTTCCGGCGCTGTCCGACAGCGCCTGGACCGGCCCGGCCGCGCTGGTCACCGACTTCCTCGATGGACGCCTGGCCCGCGGGACCGGGACCGCCTCCCCCTTCGGCGCCTACGCCGACGCGCTCGCCGACGCCTCCTTCTGGATTCCCTACGCCCTCCGCCACGAGCCGGACCCGCGGTGGAGGGGAGCCCTGATCGCAGCCTGGGCGCTGCCCCTGGCGGGCGCGACCGTTGCCGCGTTCGCGCGCGGACGGATGGTGGACGTCCCCCGAATCCGCGGCCTCCACCCGGCGACCGCCATCGAGGCGGCCATCATCGCCCGCAGGTTCCTCCGCGGTTGTGCCCCCGGCTCGTCCCGGAACCGTCTCCGCCCGGCCCTGGCCCCCGGATCGCAGGGCCGATACGACGAACATCGGACGAGCCGTCCGGCTCCGTGCGCAACAGCACGGGAGTCCGAAGGCAGAGCCGGAAAGAGCGCGAGGTACGTCCCCTGAGGGGCGGCCGACTCAACGTGTCGAGGCGCGACGAATGGGCATCAGAGTGGGTCGAGGCGGGCCTTGAGTAGGCAGAATTCATTACCTTCGGGATCGGCCAGGACATGCCACTGCTCCTGCCCTGTCTGGCCGATGTCGGCCGGGCGCGCACCGAGCTCTAGAAGGCGTTCGAGCTCGGCGTCCTGATCGCGGTCGGTGGCGTTGACGTCGATATGCAACCGGGGTTTTCCCTGCTCCGGCTCATCCCTGCGGCTGAGGATGATCGTCGGCTGCGGGCCACCGAACCCTGCGCGCGGCCCGATTTCCACCGTGCCGTCGTCCTCGCGATCGAGCACGACGAAGTCCAGGACCTCGCACCAGAACCGCGCCAGCACCTCAGGGTCGCGGCAACCGAGCACGAGCTCACTGATACGACATGCCATGAAACGAAACCTGCTTTCAGCCGGGGAGACCACACATGAATTTCACGGCTCCCAGCAGTGAATACGATCCCGCGATCGTACCGGGCGAGGCCGACGTCCACGTCTGAGCCGAGAGCCATGGCACAGTGATGCCGCGTGCTCCTCGATCATCCGCGAACGCGACATCGGGGCTGATCGCCAGAGTGGCCGTTTCTGGCCGGTTCCGCTGACACTGCGGCACCGCCCGGTTACCGTCACCCCATGACTGATGACCCCCCCGGCCCGGACGACCTCGCGGCCCTCGCTGGCACAGACTGGGCGGAGGAGTTCCGCGCAGTACCGCGCGAGCACTTCATACCCGACGCCGCCCACGCCTCCTACATGGGAGACGAACCCAGCCACTGGATCGACCGCAAGACGGACCCGGCCACCTGGCAGCGGGCGGTCTACTCCGACACCACGATCCTCACCCAGGTTGACGACGGGCAGGCGCCCCTCACAGAAGAGACCGCGACGACGAGCATCGACCCGTCGTCCTCCAGCACCGCCCCCAGCCTCGTCGCCGAGTTCCTCGACCTCCTCGACCCCTTCCCGGGCGACCGAGTGCTAGAGATCGGGACCGGAACCGGGTGGACGGCCGCTCTGATGTCCGAACGGCTCGACGCGGAGAACGTCTACTCGATCGAGGTGGACGAGCAGGTCGCCGAACAGGCCGCCGCGAACGTGAAGCGTTCCGGGCACAGCCCGCACCTTCGGGTAGGTGATGGGGCCGATGGGTGGCCCGAGGCGGCGCTCTTCGACCGGGTGCACGTGACGTGCGGAATGAGGGAGATCCCCTACACCTGGGTGGAGCAGACACGCCCCGGCGGGGTGATCGTTGCACCGTGGGCCCCGGCCCAGGCGTTGGGACACAAGCTCGTACTCACGGTCACCGGTGACACGGCTATCGGCCGACTCGGTGGGCGGGCGGGGTTCATGATGATGCGCGGCCAGCGGCACGGCTACCCAACGCCTGTCGGGGACCGGCGGGCGTCCGCGGGGAGGGTGGATCCGATGCGGATCAGCTGTGCCGGTCCCGGGTTGGAGATGGCAGTGGCGGCGTTCATGCCGGGTGTGGCCGTGAACGGGCTGGGAAGCGGTGACGACCGGGTCGGCCTGAGACATCCCGCCACCGGTTCCTACGCGCTGGCGGTCCGGTCCGATGACGGTGTGAAGGCAAGGGTCAGCGAGCACGGCCCGCGTTCGCTGTGGGTGGAGTTCGAAGCGGCCTATCTGAAGTGGCTGAGTTGGGGCTCCCCCGGCCTCGAACGGTTCGGCGTAGCGGTGACATCCGAGGGTCAGTCCATCTGGCTGGACGATCCGGCCAACCCGATCGGGAAGGTGTGACCAGCATGGGCAAGCACGGCGGAGTTGACTGCTCGATGTGCAATGGAACGGGCAGGGTGACCGTCAGCCGGGACGGCACGCAGGAGGAGCGGCCGTGTTCGGGGTGCAGGGGTACGGGCAGGGTGTAGCAAGTTCCGGACGCCACCCCTGAGGAGCGTAAACGCGATTCCGACGTTTCAACGCTACCCACGATACGACGGATAACCACCTCATCAAGCACGACCCACGATATGGGCCTCTCTGGCCCGTCAGGAGCTTTACGTCAGTTCATCCTTCCCGCCACGAGCCGATCGATCTGATCGTTGTCAAGCCACGGCTGACCACTGACGAACAGAGTTCTGGCGTAGTCCTCCGTCTGCGGGAGACCCGGGATAAGGACGGTTTGATAGTCCCGGAAACCTGACATGGCCGCTCCATATCAGGAACCTTCTCAAACCAGCGTTGGAAGGCCGTCCTGGCTGTTAATACGGGACCAGTGTCTTGCCAGGGCACCCGACGTGTTAAGTGTGTGATCGAGGGCTTCGATCATGCCCGATTTTGAGCGCTCTGCGGCCGGATTCGATCGGAGTATCGGCACGAACGCCCGGCCGCTTCAGCAGGTGGCCAACGAGCTGGTCGCCAACGCCGTCCGCCACAGCAAGGTCCGGCAACCTTCGGGGGCGGATCGGACGGACCCTCACTATCCGGCACAAATCAGCGCGGAGGGGAAGTCACCTTCCCCCCCGCATGCCCCTTTCAACTGCTAGAACGCTATCTGACCGGCAGTCCGGTCACCGTGCGGCCGATGATGAGGCGCTGGATCTCGCTGGCGCCCTCGAAGATGGTGAAGATGGTGGCGTCGCGGTGCCAGCGCTCGACCGGGTAGTCGCGCGTGTAGCCGTTGCCGCCGAGGATGCGGATGGCCTGCTGGGTGACCCAGGTGGCGGTCTCGCTGGCGAAGAGTTTGGACATCGATCCCTCGGCCTGGGCGAAGTCCTTGTCTTGGCGGGCCATCCAGGCGGCGCGCCAGACGAGGAGGCGGGCGGCGTCGATGCGGGTGGCCATGTCGGCGAGGGTGAAGGCGATGGCCTGGTTGTCGCCGATCGGTTTGCCGAACTGCTCGCGCTGGACGGAGTAGTCGCGGGCGTACTCGTAGGCGGCGCGGGCGCAGCCGACCGCCATGGCGCCGACGGTGGGGCGCGACTTTTCGAAGGTCTTCATCGCGGCCTGGCCGCCGGAACTGCGACCCTCGCGGGCCCGGGCGAGGCGTTCGTCGAGTTTTTCCTTGCCGCCGAGGAGGCAGTGTCCGGGGACGCGCACGTCGTCGAGGACGACCTCCGCGGTGTGCGAGGCGCGGATGCCGTGCTTGGCGAACTTCTGGCCCTGGGAGAGGCCGGGCGTGTTGGGCGGCACGATGAAACTGGCCTGGCCGCGCGAGCCGAGGTCGGGGTCAACGGACGCGACGACGACGTGCACGTTGGCGATGCCGCCGTTGGTGGCCCAGGTCTTGGTGCCGTTGAGGACCCATTCGTCCTTGGCCTCGTCGTAGACGGCGCGGGTGCGGATGGCGCTGACGTCGCTTCCGGCGTCGGGCTCGGAGGAGCAGAACGCGCCGAGCTTGATGTCATCGGCCGATCCGAACATGTGGGGTACCCACTCGAAGATCTGTTCCTGGGTGCCGTTGCCCGCCACGGCGACGGCGGCCAGCCCGGTGCCGGTGAGAGACAGGGCGATGCCCGGGTCGCCCCAGTACAGCTCCTCGAAGGCGACGGGGATACCGACACCGCTGGGCTCCAGCCACTGGTTAGCGAAAAAGTCCAGCGAGTACAGCCCGATCTTGGCGGCCTCCTGGAGGATCGGCCAGGGGGTCTCCTCGCGCTCGTCCCACTCCGCCGCGGCCGGGCGGATCACATCGCGGGCGAAGCCGTGTGCCCAATCGCGAATGTCGCGGATGTCCTCGCTCAGTTCCAGGCTGAAGCCGGTCGTGGTCTCTGCGGCGGTGTCGGTCATGTGCACACGTCCTTCGCTGCGCCTTCGGCGGTGTCCGGAGAAGAGGGTGGTGGTCGTCGTCGACATCCCGGGCCATAGCGGTCGATGGCATGACTCAGTGGTGTGCCGAACGAGCGTGTTACCAACGGTAACACTCGGCCCATAACGCGCACAACGGGCACCACCCTTGATTCCCGAATCAAGCTCGGAAGGGGCGACGGAGGGGTGGACAGGGGGCGGCGTCCGCGGGAAGCCCCAGTCCGCGACAGCCACGCCGATGCTCCCCCGCTCACCGCTCGCGGTCGCTCACAGCCAGCCGCGCCGGGTCGCCTGCCAGATCAGCTGGTGGCGGGTTCGGACCCCCATCTGGGCACTGAGCCGGTTGATCCTGCGCTGCACCGTGCGCACACTTACCCCCAGCTGGTTGGCCATCGCGCGGTCCGTGCACCCGGAGAGCATGAGGGAGATCAGGCGGCGGGCCTCCACCTCAGCTTCAGGCATCGCGGTCAGGCTCCCCTCCCCGTCGTGCGCGGGAAAGGGGACAGCGGTCTCCCAGATGGTCTCAAAGATCCATTCGAGCGCGTCGAGCAGCCCGCTGGGACGCACGATGATCACCGACGGCTCCTCCAGCCCCGACGTGACCGTCGGCAGGAACGCCGCGTGGTCGTCGGCGATACTGAGCTTCATCGGGATATCCCCCGCCACTCGCACATCCTCGCCCGGTTCGCACGATTCCGCCAGGAGCAGGGGGTCGTCGCTCCCGTCCAGCAGCGCCCGGTCGTAGACCACGCGGTAGTGCACGCCCGCGGCCATCGACGCGCGCGCGACGTCGTTGTCGGCCGAGCTCACCACCATGGGCGGCCCGGTGACAAGCACCCGCACTTCCTTGGCGGCACCCTGGTGGATCCGCCGATAGCTCTCGGTGACCGCGTCCCGGCCGGTAACGGTCTCGACGATCTCCTCAGGGTCATGCAGCGCGGCACGCGCCCTGTAGTCCTCGATCAACCGGGCCACCTCGGTCTGGGTCTGGTGGAGCTGCGCCTGGCGCTGGACCAGCAGGGGGCTGAGCGCGGCGTCGGGCGGTGCGACGCGCAGCGCCGACGTCCCCCCGGGGGCACGGCCGAGCAGACCCTTGTCCGCCAGGCGGGCCAGCGCGTCCTCGGCGTCCGGTGTGGCCATGCCCAGCCGTGCGGCGAGCTCGCCGGAGTCGCCGGCTGGGGAGCGGAGCAGCGCCAGATAGACCTTCTCCTCGTCCTCCGCCAAGCCGATCATCTCCAGCATTCGCTGCCCTCCGCCTCATCGTCGCAGTCCTCCCGCTCGGCCGTAGCGGCCGAAGCATGCATGGGACTGTACGCACGACCGCGCGGGCGGGCCACCTGCCCGCCCGCGCGATGGCACGGGCCGCCGTCCGGCGCCACGGGGCTGGTTCTCCCGCCCCGTGGCGCCGGCGTGCGGGGTCAGTCGGCCGGGGTCATGCTCACGTCCAGCTCATAGGGGTTGTTCGCGACGGGAGAGCTGCTCGCGGCGTCGAGCGAGAGGTCCCAGATGCCGGGAATCGGGTTGTTGTAAGTGCGCTTGAGCGCGTTGCAATTCCCCGTCTCCGGGATGTTGGTGTAGCAGTGTCCCCTCACGTTCTCCCCGCTCGGGCCGAACGGGGTGAACGCGGTCCAGCGCAGGCGGCTGTTCTCGGCCACACCGGACATTTCAACGGTGAACGACTCCGTGCCGGGCGGGATCGCGACGAAGCGGCTGCGGGCCTCGGCGCGCGGCACCTCGCCCGAGCCCGACCAGGACGTGTCCCCGCCGCCGAGTTCGACGTCGGGCACGATCACCGTGAGCATGACCGTGTGGTCGACGCCCCGCGTGCGCGGGTTGTCCAGCTGCAGGACGGCACTGTGCGCCCCGGCGTCGGGAGTGGCGGTGACCTTCAGTGAGGTCTCCTCCCCCTTGCCCAGCTTGAGGTGGCGGGGTACGGAGAACGTGCCGTCGTCGCCGACCAGCTTCACCCGGTACGGCCGCATCGCGTCACCGCCGCTGTCGCGTGTGATGTTCAGCTCGTAGTCCTTGCTCTCACCGGCCTTCTGTCCACCGGCGCCGGGCAGGCAGCGGTTGTACAGGCCGCGGCCGAAGCCCGGTTCCACGAGCTTGTCCGACTGCTCGGTGCACACCGGGGCGGTGACGGTCAGCTCATCGGTGGCGAGGTCCTTGCGCAGCAGCTTCCAGGCGGCGCCGACGTTCATCTGGCCGTGGCCCTGATCCAGCGCTGTCAGGTCGTCGGAGAACTCCGCGCTGGTGCGCAGTGCGGTGCGCAGCTGGGTCGGAGTGACCTTCTGTCCGTTCTGCGCGGCGGCGGAGAGCAGCAGCGCCGCGCCCCCGGTCGCCTGCGGGGCGGACATGGAGGTGCCGTTCTTCATCCCGTAGCCGGGGGGCAGGCCGTATCCGGCGCCGGGGACGGGGTCGCCCTCCTGGTCGGTGGGGATGGCCGAGATGGCCGCGCCGGGAGCGGTGATGTCGGGTTTGAACCCGCCGTCCTCACGGGGGCCGCGCGAGGAGAAGGAGAAGAGGCCCCGGTCGTAGTCGACGTCCCGGCCGTAGTTGGCCTTCCACGTCGCACCGGAGACGGTCGCACCCACACTCATGACGTCACCGGCCACCGATGGGTCGCCGACCGTGTTGATGCCGGGACCCGAGTTCCCGGCGGAGATGAACATCTGCACGCCGGTCTCGGCGATGAGCCGGTTGTAGAGCAGGGCGCGGGCGTTCTGTCCGTCGTTGAGCGGGGGCAGGCCGCCGATGGACATGTTGATGACGTCCACGTCGAGGTCGGTGGCCAGCTTGATCATGCCGTCGGTGAGGGCGGCCGAGGAGCAGCCGCGGTTGTGGCAGGCACGCATCGAGACGACCTTGGCGCCGGGCGCCGCGCCGTTCATCTCCCCGCCGAACAGGCCGTTTCCGGCGGCGATCCCGGCCACGTGGGTGCCGTGCCCGTGGGTGTCGAGACCGATGTGCACGGTGCCGCGGAACACATCGGGCAGGGCCGAGACGACGAAGGCGGGGGCCTCGTTGATCGGGGTGTCGGGGTCGTCGGTGCCGAACTTGCCGAAGTCCCGGGTGTCGCCGAAGTCGCCGATCGCGTCGTCGTCCGTGAAGTCGCGGTTCTGGTTGAGATCGACCAGGACTGTTCCGTCGGCGGGCCGGTAGAGCACGCCCCAGGCGTCGTCGTCGGACCCGGCGACTTGGAAGTCGAACTGGCCGAAGCGCCAGTCACCCGCGGGTGCGGTCCAGGTGCGGCCCCGGCGCTCGAAGGTCGGCCCGGTCACGCCCGTAGTCACGACGAACGTCGGGTCGTAGATGAGGTCGATGAGGTTGGTGGGGTCAGTGGCGTTGACCCAGTCGACGATCTTGTCCTCGCCCGTGGTCGTCTTCTGGAGTGCGGGATGCTCCAGGTCGACGCCGGTGTCCAGGACGCCGATCGTGACGCCGCGCCCGTCCGCCTCCGGGTTCTTCTTCCGGAAGTCCACGGCGCCGATCTCGTTGGTCGGCATGTAGGGGTTGTCGTCGGGGGTCTCGGCCGACGGTCCTTCGGTGGCGGCGCCTGTGTCCGCGCCCGTGTCGGCCGGGGCGGGGTCGGGCAGGGGGAGCAGCTCGTCGACGTCGATGGCCACGACGTCGTCGATCGCCTCGACCCTGTCCACGTCGCCGAAGTCGACGTTGACCTTGATGTAGCCGATCTCCTCCGCGACCGTTGTGACTTCGGCGCCGAAGGACTCCAGTTCGCTGCGGACCTCGTCGGCGCGGCCGTCGTCGGTGGCCAGGATCAGGGTGGCGAAGTCACTCTTCGTGGACTTCGGCAGGATCCAGGGCTGCTTCTTGTACTCCTCCAGCAGTGCCCGGCCGTGGTCACCGATCTTGTCGGCCCGGGGCTCGGCCGACGCGGATTGGGGCAGCGCGACCGCAGTGAGGGTCGCGGCGATAAGTGTGCCGGCCGTGAGCAGGGCGGCACCGGATGAGCGGGGGGAACGGGAGGAACGGGGGGGTTGTTGGGCAGGGGGAATTGTGGGGGAATTCTGCTGCATGCCTCTTCCCGTGGGTCATTGGGGGTCGGAAGCGGGCCAACAGCGCTAACGTTGCAGCAGAGAGTGATCAACCGGTAGATGCGCGCTATGTCGTACATACGTCATGGCGGAAACCGGACAGCCGGCGCCACAGGGCATCCGCGCCCCGGAACGGGGCCGCGCAGGGGTGGTGGCCGGGGCGCACGCGCCCCGGCCACCACAGTTTGGTCGATCTTTTCGGTCTTTTCGTGTGAGGGCCGGCCGCTGCCCGGTTCGCGCCAGCGAGTCCGGTTGTCGCGTTGCCCGAGTGCCCGGTTCCGCGGCGGCCGCCCCAGTCGCTACTCGGCCGCGTGCCGCTCCAGGAACGTGTAGACGTCGGTCTCGTCGACGCCGGGGAAGGTCCCCGACGGCAGCGCCGACAGCACGTGGGAGTGGGCGCGCGCCGAGGGCCACACGTTGCCCTCCCACCGCGCGGCGAGTTCGGAGGGCGGGCGCACGCAGCACTCACCGGAGGGGCAGTTGGACTGGGTGCGGTTGGTGGTCTCGCGCCCGCGGAACCAGCGGGACTCCTTGTAGGGGACGCCGAGCGTGATCGCGAAGTTGCGCTCCCGGCTGGGGTCGACGTGCGCGACGCACCAGTGGGTGCCGTTGGGCTTGTCGGTGTACTGGTAGTAGATCGAGTAGCGGTCGGGCGACGCGAACACCTGGCGCCCCGACCAGTACCGGCACATCCGCTGGCCTTCGATGGCCCCGGTGTCGTCGGTGGGGAAGACCAGGCCGTCGTTCTCGTAGGCCTTGTAGATGATCCCGGTCTCGTCGTTGCGGATGAAGTGGCAGACCAGGTCCAAGTGGCGGTAGGCGAGGTTGGTGAACCGGTGCGCGGCCATCTCGTAGGAGACGGAGTAGACGTCGCGCAGGTCCTCAACGGAGAGGTCGCGCGCCTGCTTGGCCTCCTGCAGGTAGGGCACGGCCGTGGACTCGGGGATGAGCACCGCCGCGGCGAAGTAGTTGGCCTCGACGCGCTGGCGCAGGAAGTCGGCGAAGTCGCGGGGCTGGCTGTGGCCGAGCACGAAGTGCCCCAGCGTCTGCAACAGGATGGTGCGGGGGCTGTGCATCCCCAGTGACTCGCGCTTGAGGTACAGCCGCCGGTTGCGAATGTCGGTGACCGAGCGGACCGAGCGGGGCAGGTCCTGCACGTAGCGCAGGGTGAACCCGTGGTGGGTCACGATCGACAGGATCTGTCCCTGGGACAGGGCGCCCCCGCTGTAGCCGACCGCGTCCAGCGTCTCCTGCGCGGACTTCTCGATGGCCTCGAAGTAGTTGCCGCGCTCGCGCATCTGCCGACGCAGCTCGGCGTTGGCGAGCCGGGCCTCCTCGGGGGTGGCGGTGGGCTTGTTGTTCCGCCGCTTGAGCTCGTCGTACAGGCCGACGATGTGCTCCAGGACGTCGTTGGGCACGCGCTTGCCGACCTTGAGGTGCGGCAGGTTGAGCGTCTGGTAGACGGGGTCGCGCTGCGCTTCCTCCACCGCGATCTCCAGCTGGGCGCGGCGGCTCGGGGGCTGTCGGGACAGCAGCTCCTCCACGGAGACGCCAAGCGCCTGGGCGAGGGAGGTGAGGAGGGAGAGCTTGGGCTCGCGCTTGCCGTTCTCCAGCAGCGACAGCTGGGATGGCGCCCGGCCGACGCGTTCTCCCAGGTCAGCAAGGGTCATCTTGCGGCTGCGCCGCAGATGACGAAGCCTCTGGCCAAAGGTGACGAGATCCAGGTCACCCGGCAAAGACGGTATTTCTTCGTTCCCAAAGTACGCCATGCGTTCATCATAAGGAAAGAATCAAGGTTCTTCGCAAACATTGGTCTCGAAAAACGCTGGATCTTTGCTCAGAATCATAGTTACCGGCGGGGAACATGACGCCGGGGGCGCCCCAGCTCCCCCGTCCAGTGTCTCCAGCCGGGGCACTTTTCCAGGGGACGAACCGAAGGCAGGACAGACCATGAGCATCACTGGTCGGCAGAAGGAAGCAGCCGCCGCGCTGCAGCAGGAGTGGAACAACGACCCGCGCTGGGCCGGCATCAAGCGCACGTACTCCGCCGAAGACGTGATCCGACTGCGCGGCTCGGTCACCGAAGAGCACACGCTGGCCCGCCACGGCGCCCAGCGGCTCTGGGACCTGCTGCACAGCGAGGACTACGTCAACTCCCTCGGTGCGCTCACCGGCAACCAGGCGGTTCAGCAGGTCCGCGCCGGCCTCAAGGCCATCTACCTCTCCGGCTGGCAGGTCGCGGCCGACGCCAACCTGTCCGGTCACACCTACCCCGACCAGAGCCTGTACCCCGCCAACTCGGTTCCGGCGGTGGTCCGCCGCATCAACAACGCCCTGCTCCGCGCCGACCAGATCTCCTGGTCCGAGGGCGACGACGACGCGCCGCACTGGCTGGCGCCGATCGTCGCCGACGCCGAGGCCGGCTTCGGCGGCGTGCTCAACGCCTTCGAACTGATGAAGGGCATGATCGCGTCCGGCGCCGCGGGCGTCCACTGGGAGGACCAGCTCGCCTCCGAGAAGAAGTGCGGCCACCTGGGCGGCAAGGTCCTCATCCCAACCAGCCAGCACATCAAGACGCTGAACTCCGCCCGTCTCGCGGCCGACGTCGCGGGTGTCCCGACCCTCGTGGTCGCGCGGACCGATGCCCAGGCCGCGACGCTGATCACCAGCGACATCGACGAGCGCGACCGCCCCTTCGTCACCGGTGAGCGCACCGGCGAGGGCTTCTACCGGGTCCGCAACGGCCTGGAGGCCTGCGTCGCCCGCGGTCTGGCCTACGCCCCCTACTCCGACCTGCTGTGGATGGAGACCTCCACCCCCGACCTGGAGGTCGCCCGCCAGTTCGCCGAGCGGATCAAGGCCGAGTACCCGGACCAGATGCTCGCCTACAACTGCTCGCCGTCCTTCAACTGGAAGCGGCACCTGGACGACTCCACCATCGCCAAGTTCCAGCGCGAACTCGGCCACATGGGCTACAAGTTCCAGTTCATCACGCTGGCCGGCTTCCACTCCCTGAACCACTCCATGTTCCACCTGGCCAAGGGCTACGCCGAGAACGGCATGAGCGCCTACGTGGAGCTGCAGGAGGCCGAGTTCGCCGACGAGGCGCAGGGCTACACCGCGACCCGCCACCAGCGCGAGGTCGGCACCGGCTACTTCGACCAGGTGAGCACGGCCATCACACCGGACGCCTCGACCACCGCCCTCACCGGCTCCACCGAAGAAGACCAGTTCTCAGAGGCTCACTGAGACATCAGGTCTTCGTTTCCCTGATGGCGACCCGCCCCGCTTTCGTGGCTGGGGCGCGGCGGGTCGCCGTCCCCCCGCCGCCGGTCTCGCGGAAACCGTGTCACTCGCGAGACCGGCGGCTTTTTGCTGTCCGCCGCCCGGTGCCCTTCGCCCCCTGCCCGCTTCCGCTGTCGGCCCGACAACGGACCCGTGGCGTGGGACATGGCGCGTTGATGGCATGATCTGGCACATGGCCGACCCCGCCTTCGATCCTCGACCCACAACGTCCGAGGGCAGCACATCATCGGGCAGCCCGTCCACCGGATCCCGCTCGGCGCCCGCGATGCCCGCGGAGGGCGCGTCGAACGCGGCGCGTGCGGCCGGGGGTGGACCGCCGCGGCCCGCGGAGCTGACGCGCGGTCTCATCGGCATGGAGATCGCGTGCGTGCTGGCGCTGTCGCTGGGTGCCGCCGCCGTCTCGTCGACGATCTCCTTCGTCGGGGCGCTGACCGCGCCGGAGGCCCTGGCCGAGCAGACGGCGAGTCTCATCGGTTCGCAGGCCGGCGCCGAGCGCCCGTGGCTGGACCTCTCCCGGCAGCTGTTCTCCCTGGCCTTCGCGGTCACTCCGGTGCTGCTGGCGGTCTACCTGCTGCACCGGTCACGGGAGTCGGCCGCCACGATCGGGTTCGACGTGCGCCGCCCCGGCGGGGATCTGGCGTCGGGTGCCGGACTGGCGGCGCTGATCGGTATCGGCGGACTCGCCGTCTACCTGGTCTCCTGGCAGCTGGGGCTCACGGTGACCGTGGCCCCCAGCACCCTGAACGAGCACTGGTGGCAGCTCCCTGTGCTCATCCTGCAGGCCGTCAAGAACGGTGTGCTGGAAGAGGTCATCGTCGTGGGCTACCTGATGCTGCGGCTGCGCCAGCTGGGCTGGTCGCCGGTGAGCGCGGCGGTGACCGGTTCGCTCCTCCGCGCGACCTACCACCTCTACCAGGGGGTGGGGATGTTCTTCGGCAACCTCGTCATGGGGCTCGTGTTCAGCTGGTTCTACCACCGCTACGGCCGCGTGATGCCGCTGGTCATCGCCCACTCCCTGATCGACATCATCGCCTTTGTGGGGTCGGTGTACCTCATCGGACGGGTCGACTGGCTTCCGGGGCCGGCGTGAGCTGGTCCTCCAGATAACGGGGACGACCCAGCAGCAGGCCCATGCAGAAGTTGACCGTCATGATGACGAAGACCAGCGCCAGTGGCGCGTGCCAGCCGCCGGTGAGATGGTGCAGCGTGCCGAACAGGAACGGCCCCAGACCGCCCATGAGGTAGCCGAGGCTCTGGCTAGCCGCTGACAGCGCGGCGGTGGCGGGGGCGGTCCGAGTCCGCACCGCGAAGAAGGTCAGCGCGAGCGTGAAGGCGCCCATGCCCAGGCCCAGGAACGTCGTCCAGATCCAGATGCCCTGCAGGGGCGAGAACCACATACCCACCAGGCCCACGACGTAGGCGGCGTAGAAGAACGCGACGAACCCGCGGTGGTCGCGGACGCGGGCCATGAGCCCGGGCAGGAGCAGCGAGATCGGCACCGCCAGGGCGGTGAGGTACGAGAGCATGAGGCCCGCGTTGGTCGCGTCCATGCCCTGGTCGCGGAGCATCTGCGCGAACCAGCCGAAGAGGATGTAGGCGACCGTGGACTGGGTGCCGAAGTAGAGCACGCTCTGCCAGCCCATGCGGGTGCGCAGGACGCGGCCCAGGCTGAGCGCCTCGGCGGGGTCGGCCCGCGGCGGCTCGTGGCGCAGCACCAGCAGCCAGGGCACGATCGCGATCACCGCGAAGACGGCGTAGGAGCCCAGGGCCACCCGCCAGCTGCCCGCCGCCTGCTGGACGGGCACGGTGGCGGCGGCCGCGATGGTGGTCCCCAGCGCCAGCGTCGTGGTGTAGAGGGTGGTCATCGCCCCGACACGGGCCGGGAAGTGCTGCTTGACCAGGGTGGGCAGCAGCACGTTGCCGACGGCGCCGCCGGACAGGGCGATCACGCTCAGGAGGAGGAACAGCCAGGGGTCGGCGGAGAAGGCGCGGGCGCCCAGGCCCGCGGCGAGCGCCGCCAGCGCCGCGACAAGGACGTGGTGCTCGCCGAAGCGACGGATGAGGGTGGGGGTCAGCGCCCCGAACACCGCGAAGCACAGCACCGGGAGCGTGGTCAACACGCCCGCGAGCGTGCCGGACATGTGAAGCCCGCCGGTGACCTCGTCGAGCAGTGGGCCGACGCTGGTGATAGCGGTACGCAGGTTAAGGGCCGCGAGCCCGACACCCGCGATCAGCAACCACGCCACGGAACGCGGACGCGCGCCCCCTGGCGCCGAAGGTTCAATATCGGACTTTCCCGAACTGGTTACCGTGGCGCTTGTCACACGACTCTCACATTCGTAGGATGACAGGATCTGCTTCATGAGCGTAACGCATTGGCCATGCCGGACTATTTCGCGCCCGGAACTGGTCTAAGCTCCGGCTTTAACCGACCGCACATCCGATCGGCCTCCCCCTATGGCGGCCGTCACCTTCCCAGGAGGTATCCGCGTGCCCCTCGCCTCGACGCGTCGGACCGGCCTTGTCGACCAGGTCATCAGCCAATTACGAGCCCAGATCGACTCCGGAGAGTGGCGAGTGGGCGATCGCATCCCGACCGAATCCGAACTCTCCGACCAGCTGGAAGTCGGGCGGAACACCGTCCGCGAGGCGGTGAGGGCGCTTGCGCACGCAGGCCTGCTGGAGATCCGGCAGGGGGCCGGGACCTTCATCCGCGCATCCAGCGAGTTGGGCGGCGCGCTACGCCGTCGTCTGGAGCGCTCGGAGCTACGCGAAAACCTTGAGGTCCGCCGCGCCCTGGAGATGGAGGCGGCCCGCTTGGCGGCGCTGCGGCACACCGAGGAGGACCTCACCGACATCGACCGCGCTATGGCGCTGCGCGACGCCGCCTGGCGCGAGAAGGACATGGGGGCCTTCGTCGAGGCCGATTTCACGTTCCATCGCGCCATCGTGAACGCGACGCACAACACGCTGCTCATCGAGCTCTACGACGACATCGCCCAAACAGTCTACGAGAGCATCGCCCATACGGCCTACGCACAGCCGGAGAGCGACGAAGGCATCGACCACGCCGGCCTGACCGAAGCCGTCCGCGCCTCCGACCCCGAACGGGCCCTGCGCGAGGCGGCGTGCTACCTGGACGAGCTCATCGCCCGCGCCGGAGACGACTGACCCCGACCCCGCACGCGAAGAAGGTGTGAGGAAGACCTCGCTGCGCCCACCACGGGGGCACAGTGGCGCAGTGAGGCCCCACGCCACCCCTTCGGCCCGACCCCGTCGAACAGAGCCGCCGAGAAGCGCCGCAGCCAAGCCGACGTTGAGGCATCGAGGCGCCGAGTCATCGAGTCGCTGAGGCGTTGATTCCGGGAAGCTGCCCGGCGGGGTGCGTGACGCGGACGACGGATGGGGCCGCGACCAGCCGCCCGGCCGCACGACGCGCCTGACCGCTCGCCGCCCGGTGTCCCACAGCGCCCCGCGATGACGCGCCTGTCGCTGTTGTCGTCCGTCCTGTCGGAGGGACGAACGCGTGATCGTCCGCGGCCGGGGCAGGCCAAGCGCACTTCCCACCGAACCGGGAGCCGTCAGTCCTGCGGACGGCTCCCGGTTCACGTCGAGGCCGTAGCGGCCCGGACATGATGTCCGGCGCGCGCCTTCGCGCGGGCCCCGCGTCAGCGGTGGCCTGGGGCCGCCGAGCGGGGGCCGTCGGCGGTGGGGGCTTCGGGCCACGGCGCGGTTCCGGGCACGTGGCCGCCCTCCCAGCCGGCGACGCGGGACGGGTCGAGGTCGAGGATGTCCAGGGTACTGCGGCCGGAGCACAGCGCGTCGAGGACCTCCTGGTCGTGGGAGACCGCTTCCACGGCCTTGGCGACGATGGCGGTGGCCCGGCCGCGGGGCAGGCACACCACACCGTCGTCGTCGGCGGTGATCCAGTCGCCACGGCGCACCGGGACCGGAGCGCTGCCGGAGTTCATCACGATCTCCTCGCCGACCGTGCCGCCCGCCTCGCGGCTGGGCTCGCGGACGGAGACGCCCGCGCTCATGACCGGGAGCTGGGCGCGGGCGATGCCCGCCACGTCGCGGACGCATCCGTCGACCACCACGCCGGCCACCTCGCGCATCTGGGCCGCCACGGCGAGGATCGCGTCGATGTAGCCGTATTCGGATTCACCCGCGACGTCGATGACCAGTGCAGTTCCGGGCCGTGCCTGGGCGATGGCCACGTGGATGGCGAGGTTGTCGCCCGGGGCACACCGCACCGGCAGTGCTGTGGCCGCGAACGCCATTTCGGGCCATACGGGGAAGAGGTGCGAACCGAGGGGGCGGGCCCCGCAGCGTGTCAGTGCCGCTGTGCCCACCGCCGTCAAGGTATCCGCAAGCGCCACGTCTGCCTCCCATTACACCGCGCCTGAGCGGGCCGCCCCGCAGCGCAGCGCGCTGCGCGGTTGAAATCGACCCGACCCCCTCATACTCACGGGTAACTTCAGCGTGATGCAAGACATACCGGTCGAAATTGAGCAAAAAATGCTACTGGCGGTTACACGCGCTCGTGCTGGGCGTCTTCGAGAACCAGTCCCGCGACGGCGTCCAGCGCGACCCGTGCGGCACCCACGTCGTGCACGCGGAACACACGCGCCCCCTCCCACGCCGATACGGCCAGTGTGGCGAGCGTGCCCGCCAGCCGGTCGGTGAGCGGCGCGTCGAGCGTTTCGCCGATGAAGTCCTTGTTGGAGACCGCCACCAGGACCGGCCAGCCAGTGGCGGCCATCTCGGCCAGGCGGCGGGTGAGCTCCAGGGAGTGGTAGGTGTTCTTGCCGAAGTCGTGGGTTGGGTCGACCAGAATCCGGTCGGGACGCACCCCCGCCGCCACGGCACGCTCGGCCAGCCCGGTGACGGTCGCGATGACGTCGGCCATGACGTCGTCGTAGGCGACCCGGTGGGGGTCGGTTCGCGGTGCGAGACCGCCGCTGTGACTGCACACCAGCCCCGCGTCGAACTCCGCGGCCACCAGCGCCAGGTCCGGGTCGGCCCCGGCCCAGGTGTCGTTGATGAGGTCGGCTCCCGCCGCGGCGCACTCGCGGCCGACCCGCGCGCGCCAGGTGTCGACCGAGATGATCACGTCGGGGTGGCGCTCGCGCAGCTCCGCCACGAACGGCACCGTGCGGCGGATCTCCTCCTCGGGCGGGACGTGTTCGCCGTAGCCCGCCTTGACGCCGCCCACGTCGATGATGTCCGCGCCGTTCCGCACGGCCACGTCGGCGGCGCGCAGGGCGGCGTCGAAGGCGAAGGTCGCGCCACGGTCGTAGAACGAGTCGGGGGTCCGGTTGATGACCCCCATCACCGCGTACCGGCCGGGCCCGAACTCGCGCCCGCGCAGCCGGAGCACGCCCCCCGGCGGCGTGGTCACCGATTCCCGCATAACCCGACTCCCCCGTCCGTTGCTCACCGCGCCGCACCGGAATCGGGCTCCGGGCGTTCCGGTACCCAGCCGGAATCCGCCCGCCCCCGCCCCGCGAACCAGGTGGACGCTGTTGGTCGCGCCCGCACCGCCGCGGGCGCAAGCACACGTCAGCGGTCCCGCTGGCTGGGCGCCGCCTACACCGTCACCGGATCCCCCGAGCACGCTCCCTGCCGCAGCAGGCCGCCTTGCTCCGCAGTCGCCGCGGACGCGACCGAGACTCCCGGGTCTCCGCGCCGCCGTTCCTTGGCCACCGAGAGATGTTCCCAAGTCTCGACGTAGGCGACTTCCCCGTTCGAGCGGATCGCCTCCACCGCCTCGATCAGGGAGTGGCGGTCAGCCGCGGTCACACCACCGACGATGTCGTAGCGGCCGAACCCCGTCGCCAGGAAGGACACTCCGGACAGCGTACCGATGTGCACAGCGGCCGCGCTCGCGTCCCCCCGGCATCGCACGCCGAATCCGAGCTGCTCGTCGGCGCCCACCATCGACGGTTCCACGAGCGCGGTGACATGCACCACCCCCGCGTCGATGAGCCGCACCACCCGAGAGCGTGCCGCCGCCTGCGACAGGCCCACCTGCCGCGCCAGCTCGGCGTAGGACGCGCGGCCGTCGCGCTGCAGGTGGCGCACCAGGCGCCAGTCGAGCGGGTCGATGACGATGTCCCGCAGCCTGCGCACACTGCTGTAGGCGTCCTTGATGACGGAGTCGGCGCGGAACACCTCCACGCCGGTCACACCGGGCAGAGCGCGGAGGGCGGCGAGTTCGTTGGCCAGCGCCTCGTCGTCGCGCACCCGCAGGTCCGCGACCAGGGGGAAGCGGCCCGCCGTCTGCGCGGCGAACGTCACCGCGTCCCGCGGCGCGATCTCCCGTAGAACCGGCGCTACGGGACCCGAAACATTGAATGAAACCTGGCCCAACACCTCCATGCCGAGAACACCGGCGTGCAGCACGCCCACGATCCGGATCGCACCGGTCCCGACCAGATGCCTGACCCGCGCGCGCACCGCTGTCCGCGACAGCCCGACTCCGTCCGCGAGCGCCTGATATGTAGCTCTTCCGTCCCCCTGAAGCGCCCGCATGAGCGCGACATCGACCGCATCGAGCACGATGGCATGCCTTTCGTTCCCATGACGGCGCCCTTTCCCCCCGGACACCGCCCCCTCCTGCGGCCAGATCATGGCAGTTGTAGCGTCACTTAACTACTGATCACGAAAGAAACAAGGACTACTTTGGCGCGCGACACGCGGAGAACAGGACATTAGAGCCCCCCGCGTGACATGTTGGACATCGTCCGAACATGCTCCCGCCAGGGACCCGTGTGCGAACAACTCCGGCAAAGCGAGACACTGTATCTCCGGAATGCCACCACCGGAGATGTATGGGTCGGCGGCATCCGGACATGCTTACGACCAACAGGAAGGACGACTATGGCAGCAGGACGGCAGAAGGAGAACGAGAGCCGCCCTGCCGGCACTGGTCGTGCGCTGTTGTGGACCGCAGGCTCCGCAGTTCTTCCGGGAGTCGCTCACCTACGCACCGGGCGAAGAACACTCGGATGGGTGATCCTCGCCGTCTACCTGGTCCTGATCGCGGCCGCCGTCGCCGCCGCCCTGGTGGCGGGCGGCGACCTCACGATGAGCGCCGCCATCGCCGTCCAAGGGCGCTGGCTGCTCACCGCCGCCGCTGTCGCCTTCGCCATCGCCGTGCTGTGGATGACCGTCGTCGTCCACTCATGGGTCATCACCCGGCCGGAGTCCGCGGGAGTGGGGACGAAGCTGGCCGGCGGGACACTCGTGGTCGCCCTGTGCCTGATGATCGCCGCACCCGCCGGGGCGGTCATGTACGCCACCTACACCACCCACGACGCCATCTCCTCGGTGTTCGGCCCGGAACCCGATGACCCGCACGGTGAGCTCGCCAGCCGCTGGGGCGACGACCAGGCCCGCGTCAACGTCCTGCTGATCGGCGGCGACTCCGGCAGCAACCGCTACGGCATGCGCACCGACTCGATGATGGTGGCCAGCATCGACATCGAGTACGGCGATGTGGTCCTCATCGGAATCCCCCGCAACCTGGAGAACGCGCAGTTCCCGAAGGGCACCGCGCTCGCCCAGCGGTTTCCGCCGCCGCACGGCTTCAACGACCTGCTCAACGAGGTCTACCAGACCGTCGCCGAGAACCCGCGGGAACTGGCCTTTGACCCCACGGCCAAGGACCCCGCCGCCGACACCCTGAAGGGCGTCATCGCCCACCTCCTCGACATCGACCTCGACTACTACGCGCTGGTCGACATGAAGGGCTTCGAAGGCCTGATCGACGCCATCGGCGGCATCCGGGTGCACATCGACAAGCCGATCCCCTACGGCCAGCGGGGCGACATCCTGGAGCCCGGAGACCGGGTCCTCACCGGCAACGAGGCACTGTGGTACGGGCGCAGCCGGGTCAACAGCGACGACTACACCCGCATGGGGCGGCAGGGCTGCCTCATCAAGTACGTCGCCGAGCAGGCCGAGCCCGCCAAGATCCTCACCAGCTTCCAGTCGCTGGCTGGCGCCGCCAAGCAGACGCTGCGGACCGACATCCCGGCGTCGCGTCTGCCCGCATTCGTCGCACTCGCCGACCGCGTGAAGAACGAAGGCGAGATGCGGACGTTCCAGCTCTCGCCACCGCAGGTGAACACGGCCTACCCGGACTGGAAGGAGATCCAGCGCCTGGTCTCCGACGCTATCCAGGAGCAGGAGGGCCAGCAGGGCAAGCAGGGCCCCGACACGGCCAAGGGCACGCCCAAGGATGCGTCCTCCCCCGTCCCGTCGGTCGGCCCCAGCGGCGAGAAGCAGGAAGGCGGCCAGGGCGTCGGCCCCGCTCACCAGGACGACAGCCAGGTCGGCGAGTCCACCGAGTGGCAGGAGCACCCCGGTCAGTCCAGCCCGTCGCCGACGACACCCGGTCGGCAGGTCGGCGACGCGGCCGCGTCGCTGGACACCCTCTGCCCCTAGGCTGACCCGCGCGTGCGACGGAACCTTGTGCCGGGCGTCGGCGTCGTACCAGCCGGCGCCGGCGTTTCCGGTGCACCACCCTCATTCCCCCTTCCCCCTGAGGAGTGACGAAGTAAGTGAGAACCCCCCTGAAGGCATCGGTCTGCGCGGTCGCGCTCGCGGCCCTGCTGAGCGGCTGCGGCATGTTCGGCGGTAGCGACGGCGCGGACGACAAAGACGAGAAGAAGGGCCAGGACCAAGCGGCCCAGGACCCGGGGTCAGCGCCCGATGCAGAGGACGTCATCGGCGAGGCCACATTCACCACGCAGTACGAGACCGACGCGAAGTTCGAAATCCACGCGCTGACCGTCCGCGGCGAGCTGCTGCAGATGGACTTCAGCATCGCCCCGGAACGGCCGGACGGGAGGAGCAGGCTGAACCTGTACAACCAGTTCGGCAACGTCTCCGAATTCGTCTACCTCGTCGACACCCAGAATTTGCGGCGGCACTCCATCGTCCGGGCCGACGGGCGACTCGCCCCCGACATCGTCAAGACACACCTCTCCTACGACGAGCCCACGCAGCTGAGCGCCATCTTCGCCGCCCCGGCGGAGGACACCGACGCGATGGACGTCTACTTCTACCAGTTCCCGCCGATCATGAACGTGCCCGTGACCCGGGCCGAGGGGGTTTCCTGATGCGCGGAGGAGTCGCGGCCCGCCGCACCCTGACGGCCGTGCCCGCGCTGGGCCTCATCGTCGCCCTGACCGGGCCCGCTACGGCGGACGCACCGCCCGATTTCAGCGATCTCAATCCGAACGACATCTCGCGCAGCGCGGTGGAGGAATCCGTCTCCGACATCACCCCCTCCGAGTTCGTCACGGGGATTGACCCCTCGGGCTTCATGGAGAAGCTGGAGCAGGAGGAGGTCGAGGGCTCCACCACCACGGTCACCATCTCCGCCGACGTGCTCTTCGAGTTCGACGAGGCCACGCTCAACAAGGGCGCGGAGAAGCGGCTGACGAGCATTGCCCAGCGACTGAAGAACGTCTCGGGCACGGTCGAGGTCGTCGGGCACTCCGACGGGGTCGGCGACAACGACTACAACCTGAAGCTCTCCGAGGACCGCGCCAAAGCCGTGAAGAAGGCGCTGGAGGACGAACTCGGATCGGACGGCCCCGACATCGAGGCGAGCGGGAAGGGCTCGTCAGAGCCTGTCGCCGAGGAGACGGACGACGACGGCAACGACGTCCCCTCCGCCCGCGCGAAGAACCGCCGCGTGGAGATCAGCTTCGACGGGTCCTAACAGCGCGGGCGCAGCACCGCGCCCGCGCCGGCCCGCTCAGGCCTCGAAGCGCCCGTATCGGCCGCGGTGGTAGAGCAGCGGGCGGCCGCCGTCTTCGGCTCGAACCTCGGCCGCGGCCACGCGGCCCACCACCAGCCAGTGGTCGCCCACGGCCAGTAGGTCGTGGCGGCGGCACAGGACGTGCCCCACCGCGCCCTCGATGAGCGGGAGTCCCTCGGCTCCGCGCCGCCACCGTGTGGGCGGGGCGAACCGGTCGACCCCCTTGGTGGCGAACCGCTGCGCGATCTCCCACTGGTCCTCAGCGAGGAGACTGACCGCGAAAGCGGGCGCGTCGCGGATGCCGGGCCAGGTGCCCGACCGCGCGTTGATGTAGAAGGAGACCAGGGGCGGGTCCAGGCTCACGCTGGTGAAGGAGGTCGCGGTCACGCCCACCGGGCCCTCCGCCGGAGCCGCGGTCACCACGACCACCCCGGCGGCGTGCGAGCCCAGGGCGCGGCGGAACGTCTCGGCGCCTACCCCCGCCTCGCGCGACAGCCGCTCGGGCTCCTCCGCGCGGTCGGGTTCGGCCATCGTTCCTGCCCACGCCCCTGTTATCGGCGATATCCGCACGCACGCCTCCATCTCGGCCTTCGTCGTATCCGGGCCTCCCTGGCCTTCTTGGGACAGCCGGAGCCGTCAACACCGTATTCCCGATCCGATATCGACCGCCACGACACACCTCACATATATGGCCGGAAACGGCCAATACCACACCCTTCCGTTGATCGGAATAATCCATCCGTGTGACGCTCACGGGCACGTACCCAGCGACGGGAGCCCCCATGAGCGTCGCCCAGTTGTGGCTACTGGTCGGACTTGGCGCCCTGCACGGTGTGAATCCCGCCATGGGGTGGCTGCTCGCCACAGCCCGCGGGCTTCAGGAACACCGAAGAGCGGCGGTGCTGGGGGCGCTGCCGGCACTCGCCGCGGGGCACGCGGCGTCGATCGCGCTGGTCGCCGTCGTCATCACGGTCACCGGTTCCCTCATCGTTTCGCGCTGGTTCCCCGCGGTCGGCGGTGCCCTGGTGGTCGCCGCCGGGCTGTGGGTGCTGCTGGCGCGGCACAGCTTCCACTGGCGGGACGTGCGGATGTCCCTGTGGCAGTTGACCGGCTGGTCGTTCCTGATGGCATCGATGCACGGGGCCGGCCTGATGCTGCTTCCGGTCCTCGCGGGCAACATCGGGGAAGGCCATGCCTCAGACCATGGCCACGGCGGGCATGCGGCCCCGTCCGGTCAGGCCCACCTTCCCGCGGACGACACCGCTCCCGCCGATCCCGGTCCACCCGACGCCGGAGCGGCATCAGACGCCATAGCCGCTGGCGGAGGGTGGAGCCTCGTGGACCTGACGCTCCTGGGCGTGTTCGCCACCGTCGTCCACACGGCCGCGATGTTCGTGGCGGCCGCCGTGACCGCGCTGATCGCCTACGACTTCCTCGGGGTGCAGGCCATGCGGCTGCGGTGGGTCACCCTGGACCGCGTGTGGGCGTTCACCCTCATCGTCGGCGGTGTGTTCGTGCTGTGGACCGCCATGTGAGGCCGGCTCCCGACCACCCCGCCCGCCCCACGGAAGCCACTAGAGTCATGTACATGCGCGCACGAAGCTGCGGGGGGCGCCGGACGCTGGTCGTCGCGGCGATCGCCGTGGCCCTGATCGGATCGCTCGTGGTGGCCGGTCCGTGGCTGATGGAGCGCGCTGGGCTCGACGCGACCGCGCTACCGTGGGGGCCGCCGTGCTCGGTGCGGACCGAGGAGGGCAGTGTGGCGCTGTCCGTGGACGACGCCCGGCTGGCGACCACGGCCGTGGCCCTGCGGGCGCGGGGCGCTGACGCGCCCGACACCTCCGGCATCAGCGAGGCCGTGCTGCGCCGTCTCTCCGAGGGGCCGCGAGGCGACGCCGGCCCCGTCCTCACCTGTCGGGCGTCCACCACGTCCGATCTCGGCGCCGAGGGGCTCACCGAGTCCGGGCTGACCCCGCGCGCCGCAAAGGTGCGCGAGGCGATGGCCGAGGTGTTCGGCGAGCAGAGCCTCGGTGGCTTCGAGCCGGGCGGGATCAGCGACGGCCACGGCACGGATTCCGCGCACTACGACGGCCGCGCCATCGATGTCTTCTACCGCCCGGTGAGCGAGGAGAACCGGCGCGAGGGCTGGCTCCTCGCCCATTGGCTGGTGGCCCACGCCGAGGAGCTGCACCTGGCCAACGTCATCTTCGACGACAAGATCTGGAACGTGCACGGCTCGCGCGGCGGATGGTGGGACTACGACGCCCCCGACCCGGACAACGAGATCCTGCGCCACCTCGACCACGTGCATGTCGACGTGCAGCGCGGATCCGACGCCGCGTGACCCGGGCTCCCGGGGGAGCCGACGACACCGGCGGCGATGTCCGTGCCGGTGGGGCCGTGTGCCGCGATCGGGCGGAACCGTCACAGAGGGCGACCCGCGCGTCACCCCCTGGTTCTCGGCCGGTTCCCCCGTTAGGTTGGGGAACCGTGCCTGATATCGACCCGGATTTCCTCGCCCTCCCACTCCGCGGGTTGGCCGACGCCGCACTTCAGAGCGCCCGCGACCTCGGCGCCGACCACGCGGACTTCCGACTGGAACGCGTCCGTGAGCGGCGGCTCTCCCTGAGCGACGGCGCGGTGGAGACCGCGGCGGACTCCGACACCCTCGGGTTCGCGGTACGCGTCATCCACAACGGCGTCTGGGGGTTCGCCGCCGGGGCCGACCTGACGCCTCACGCCGCGGCGGCGGTCGCCGCCCGCGCCATCGAGGTCGCCAAAGTGGCCGCGGACGTCACCACCGAACGCATCGAGCTGGCCCCGGAACCCGCTCACCCCGACGCCACCTGGGTATCGGCCTACGAGGTCGACCCCTTCGACATCCCGGTGCGGGAGCAGACCTCACTCCTGGCCGCGTGGAGCCGACGCCTCCTGGAGGACGCCCGCGTCGACCACGTGGACGCGAACCTCTCCCAGGCCAAGGAGCAGAAGTTCTACGCCGACACCGCCGGCACGGTCACCACGCAGCAGCGTGTGCGCATCGCTCCGGAGGCCGAGGTCTTGGCCACGCGGGACGGCCTGCTGGACAGTATGCGCACGATCTCGCCGCCCGCGGGACGCGGCTGGGAGTACATGCCGACCGTCGAGGCGGAACTGGCCGAGCTCCCCGACTTCCTCGCCGAGAAGCTCGCCGCGCCCAGCGTCGATCCGGGCAACTACGACCTGGTCATCCACCCGTCCCAGCTGTGGCTGACGATCCACGAGTCCATCGGCCACGCCACCGAGCTGGACCGCGCACTGGGCTACGAGGCCGCCTACGCCGGGACCTCGTTCGCGACCGTGGACAAGCTCGGCTCGCTGCGGTACGGCTCGCCGATCATGAACGTCACCGGCGACCGGACCGTCACCAACGGCCTGGCCAGCATCGGCTACGACGACGAGGGCGTGGCCACGTCCTCCTTCGACCTGGTGCGCGACGGCGTCCTCGTCGGCTACCAGCGCGACCGCCGCATCTCGGCGCTGCGGGGCGAGCCCGCCTCCAACGGGTGCGCGTTCGCCGACTCCCCGGCGACCATGCCGATCCAGCGCATGGCCAACGTGTCGCTGGAGCCCGCGCAGTACGGGCCCTCCACCGAGGAGCTCATCTCCGGTGTGGAGCGCGGCATCTACATCATCGGCGACCGCAGCTGGTCGATCGATATGCAGCGGTACAACTTCCAGTTCACCGGGCAACGCTTCTACCGGATCGAGAACGGCCGGCTCGCGGGGATGCTGCGAGATGTCGCCTACCAGGCGACCACGACCGACTTCTGGAACTCGATGACGGCGCTCGGTGGTCCGCAGACCTACGTCCTCGGCGGCACGTTCCGATGCGGCAAGGGGCAGCCCGGTCAGGTGGCAGCCGTCAGCCACGGCTGCCCGAGCGCCCTGTTCGCCGATGTGCGGGTCCTCAACACGGTTCAGGAGGCGGGAAAGTGAGCCGATCGTCGTCGACCGCCCAGGAGATCGTGGAGCGGGCGCTGAAGCTGTCCCGCGGCGACGGCTGCATGGTGCTGGTCGAGGAGCGGAGCACCGCGAACCTGCGCTGGGCCGGGAACTCGCTGACGACCAACGGCGTCACCGAAGGCCGGACGGTCACCGTGATCGCGCTGACCGAGGGCTCCCACGGCACGTCCGTGGGCGTGATGGAGCGCAGCGGGCTGCGGACGGGCGCCGACGGGGAGGCGGTCCCCGGTGCTCCGGATGAGCTGGAGGAGCTGGTCCGCGCGGCCGAGCGGGCGAGCCGCGAAGCGGTCCCGGCTGAGGACGCCCAGCCGATGGTGACGCCGCAGGAGGCGGGTGCCGGCGGCGAATGGGACGCCGCTCCCTCGACCACGGACATCTCGGTGTTCGCCGAGTTCGCTCCGGGGCTGGGGCGGGAGTTCGATCGCTACGGTGCCGCGAACCACCTGCTCTACGGGTACGCCGAGCACGAGGTGACCTCGACGTTCCTGGGGACCTCCAGCGGGCTGCGGCTGCGCCACGACCAACCCACCGGGACGGTGGAGCTGAACGCGAAGTCGGCGGCGCCGGGAGTGGCGGGCGGCCACTCGACGTGGGTGGGGCAGGCCACCCGGGACTTCGCCGACGTGGACACCGAGGCGCTCGGCGCGGAGCTGAACCGGCGGATGGAGTGGGCGCGCAACCGGGTGGACCTCCCGGCGGGCCGGTACGAGACGCTTCTCCCGCCGTCGGCCGTCGCCGACATGATGATCGAGCTGTACGGGGAGAACGGCGCGCGGGACGCGGTCGAGGGCCGGACGGTGTTCTCCGGTGCCGATGGCGGGACCCGGCTCGGCGAGCGGTTGGCGCGGCTGCCGCTGACCCTCTACAGCGACCCGGCCGCCGCGGGCCTGGAGTGTGCTCCGTTCGTGCTGACCGACGCGCCGGGGCGGCGCGCCACGGCGTTCGACAACGGGCTGCCGCTACGGCGCACGGAGTGGATCTCCGGCGGTGAGCTGGCCGCGCTGAACCAGACCCGGCATTCGGCCGCTCTGACCGGTCTGCCCATGACCGGCCACATCGACAACCTCGTCCTAGACCTCCCGGGGGCGTCGGCGACGCTGGACGGCATGATCGCCGGTACCGAGCGCGGTCTGCTGCTGACGTGCCTGTGGTACATCCGGATGGTCGACCCGCAGACGATGCTGCTGACCGGCCTCACCCGTGACGGCGTCTACCTGGTGGAGGACGGGAAGGTCAGCGGAGCGGTGAACAACTTCCGGTTCAACGAGTCACCGGTGAGCCTGCTGGAGCGGGCCACCGAGGCCGGGGCGCCGACGCGTACGCTGGCCCGCGAGACGGGCGACTTCTTCTCGCGCACCGCCATGCCGCCGCTGCGGATCCCGGACTTCAACATGTCCACGGTGAGCCAGGCGTTCTGACGGCGTCGTCCGCCTGTGCGCCGCGGGACGACGAGATGCTCGGCCCGGGGCGGTGCCCCGGGCCGCTTCTGACGGTTCCGCCGACGCACGTGTCGGCTCACGTGGTGGACCGTGTGGCGGCCTGCCGACGCCGGTCTCTCACCCGGGCGAAGGCGGTCCGGGCCCCGCTCCGGCCACGGCGCGTGGACGGGGCGGGGCGGGCGAGGGGCGGTGTCCGGGTCATTCTTCGAGCCGGAAACCCACTTTCATGCCCACCTGGAAGTGCGCGATGGCACCGTCCTCAAGGTGGCCGCGGATCTCGGTGACCTCAAACCAGTCCAGACCGCGCAAGGTGGACGAAGCACGGTCGATTCCGTTGCGAATGGCCTGATCCAGCCCAGTGGTGGACGTTCCGACGATCTCGGTGACCCGATAGGTGTGCTCGGTCATGGCACCGCTCCCCTTTCCGTGTGTCTTCTGGCACATTTCCCACCGCGCTTGCGCTCAATCAGCGAGCCGTGTGACCGCTGAAACTGCCTTGACCAGGGGAGCACCCGCGATTTGTCGGTTTTTTGACAACCGATTTCGATGTCTGTGGGGCGCACGAAGGTTAGTTTCCGGTTGTGGGCGTTGGCCTCGTTTCTACGGGACTCTCCCGAGATAACGTCGTAACAGACTCTTGACGTACAGAGGGGACTGGCGGTGTACATTGGGATTCAGCGCTTCGGTCCCCCGTCGGAGCGCTTGGCCGGTGTTTCGAGCCCCCGTCGGAACACCGTGCGCGACGTCGGGTGGTTTGCCCCCGTAGCCACCCGGCGTCGCTTTTTCTTTGGCGCTGAAGCCGCCGTGACCTTTTGCTGACTGATCCCTGGCCGTGACGACGGCCGACAACCGTGTGGGTAAACGATGAGTTTCGACGACGAGCCGGTGCAGTGCTCCCGCAAGGGCTGCCGGGCGCCGGCCGAGTGGGTCCTGGTGTGGAACAACCCCAAGATCCACACCCCCGACCGCCGCAAGACCTGGTCGGCCTGCGAGGAGCACCGCGACTACCTGTCGAGGTTCCTGGACATGCGGGGGTTCCTGCGCGAGGTCGTCCCCTTCTCCGAGTTCGAGGGGTGAAGCAGCGCGCGGGCGCGCGCCAGCTCATCGGGGGTGTCGCAGTCGTGCACCACGGGGTCGTCGGGTCCGACCGGAGCGACCTGCACCGGGTCGAGAGGGCTGAGCAGCCCGCGCAGGGACCGCCCCGTGTAGGAGTCGAGTGCGGCACGCAGCCCAGCGGTGTTCCAGACCCCTGCCAGCCACTGCTGCCGACCGTCGGAGTCGACGAACACGGCGCCGCTGCGCCCAGCGGCCGCGCGCCGGAGTAGGCCGATGTGCTCGATGCGCAGGAAGGGCAGATCCCCCGCGAGCAGGGCGCAGAAGGGCGCCTCGACCGCGGCGAGCCCGGCACGCAGGGCGGGAACCGGGCCGCCGCCCGGAGGATCCTCGCGTACGTAGTGGGCCGGGGGGCTGGTGCGGTGCGGGCCCACGATGATCAGCCGTTCCGCGTCGGGCACTGCCGCCGCCACGCGCTCCAGCAGGGTCGCGCCGCCGACGTCCATACCGGGCTTGTCAGCCCCGCCCATCCGCCGTGCCGCGCCTCCGGCGAGGATCACAGCGTCGAAGGGGTCGGAGATGGACATCGGGCGCTCCTGGGATGGCGGGTGCCGGACCGGGAACGGTGTCGTCCCCGCGGTGCGGCGTCAGCGCGGCGATCGGCGGCCGACCGCCCATGTCATTCCCAGCATCCCAGATATGCCCCCGCGGATCCGCCACACGCGCGCCCCCGGGCACCGGCCGGTGCCCGGGGGCGCGCGGCCACGACGCCCGGCGGCATGGGCCGCCGATGGGAAGGGGCGAGGTGGCGGGGGTATCGGCGGTCCGTCAGCCGCGCCGCGTGTGTCGGGTCGCTGCTCCGACGGCCCGCTGGTTCATGGGGCGGACGACGGTACGGGTCCGCGGTGTCCTCGCGGGGGTCGCCACCACATTGGGGTCGGACTGGATGCGGGTCACGCCCAGGGGCCGGACCAGCGAGCGCAGGGCCGGTTCGGCCATGCGGATCCACCGCTGCCGGGGGCCCATCGCGGCGCGCAGCCGCTCCGGGCTACTGAATTCGAGCGCGACGCGCTCTCCGCTCCCGAGGCGTGCCAGCCGCACGCACTCGACACCGTTCGTGACGCGGACCGGTACACACACCGTGGTGGCCGTGGCTCCCGGTCCGCCCGGTCGTAATGGCGTTTCTTCATCCGGTTCCGGTCCTGTTCCCGGTTCCATCGTGGGAATGCCTCCTCGTAGGTGTGCTTCGGGCCCCGCCGGAGGGGACCCGTGCCCAAGCTAAGAGTCCTCTGCCCAGACAGAAGGCTCGTTAACGCGGGCGCAACACACGGCCAGGCCATATTGACGACGTGTTAACGGCGGTGTGACGCGGCGCACTCCGATGACGGTCGTGTATCGCCTCGACCAGCAGCTGACGACTGGATCACCCCCAATCGCGCCGATGCGCCGGCTGGCTGGCACAGCGAGGAAAAGTACCCGCGGTCGGCCGGAAACCCGGGGCGGAATCGGCCAGGTGACCGAATTTTGCCATTGCTGCTACACCGTGCCGGATAGCCAGCGCGCCCAGCGGGATCTGCGGCCGGAGCCGGAAGGAATCTCCCAAAAGATGGCAGGGTCGGTGGCGGGGGAATTCCCGGTCGATTTCTCCCGCGAATGATCCACCGCGTCACGCCCGCTGGCCGTGGCCGCGTCCGGACATCCGCGTCCCCTATCCCTCGCAAGCCCTCGCCACTATGGTTCCGGCTTCGACTTGCCGACGTAGCACAGGAGGGCATCTATGACCGGAATGCTGGTGAAGCGCGCGGCGGCGGTCGCCGCGGCGTCGCTGATGAGCCTCACCCTGCTGGCGGGAACGGCCGTGGCCGACTCGTGGAGGTTCCACAGTCTGCAGCGGACCGCCATCGGATGCGATAAGACGGGCCGCGCCTACGTCAAAACCCATACCGCCGCGGACAAGTGGGCCTGCAATCCGGCCACCGACGTCGACGGGAACCGAGTGTGGGCGCTGATGATCCACTTCCGCTGACATCCGGACGCCCCGTGCCGCCGGTGCTGACCAGCACCGGCGGCACGCCACGCGCCCTCAGGCGCCCCAATCTCGGGATGGTTCGTACGCCCAATGTTTCCAGCTCCCGGCCGTCCCGTGCGAGCGTCCGCGCACCAGGCCCCTAACCCTTGACGCAGATGACCTGGCGCAGGTGGGCGACGACCTCGACCAAGTCGGACTGGGCGTTGATCACCTCGGAAAGGTCCTTGTACGCGCCGGGAATCTCGTCGATCACGCCGGTGTCCTTCCGGCACTCCACGCCCCGGGTCTGCTCGACCAGGTCGGCCCGGGTGAAGGTCTTCTTGGCCTTGTTCCGGCTCATCCGGCGGCCAGCGCCGTGCGAGGCGGAGTTGAACGAGGCCGGGTTGCCCAGACCGCGCACAATGTACGTGCCGCTCGCCATACTTCCAGGAACAATCCCCAAATCCCCCGCCCCGGCCCGGATCGCGCCCTTGCGGGTGACCAGCACGTCGACACCGTCGTAGTTCTCCTCGGCCACGTAGTTGTGGTGGCAGGAGATCCACTGCTCGAAGCGCACCTTCGGGAACGCCCTGCGCACGACGTCGCAGGCCAGGCCCATCATGACGTCGCGGTTGCGGCGCGCGTACTCCTGGGCCCAGAACAGGTCGCGGCGGTAGGCCTCCATCTCCGGGGTGTCGGCGACGAACACCGCGAGGTCGCGGTCGGGCAGGTCCTGGTTGTGCGGCAGCTTGCGGGCCTTCTCGATGTGGCACTCGGCGAGCTCCTTGCCGATGTTGCGGGACCCGGAGTGCAGCACGACCCACACCGTGCCCGCGTCGTCCAGGCAGACTTCCAGGAAGTGGTTGCCGCCGCCCAGCGTGCCCAGCTGGTTCTCGGCGCGCTGGCGCCGGGCGTGGACCGCGGGGGCGAGGTCGTCGAAGCGGTCCCAGAACTTCGACCAGTCACCGGTCTTGAGCCCGTGGATGCGGCGCGGGTTCACCGGCGTCTTGTGCATCTGGAACCCGACCGGGACGGCTTTCTCCAGGTCCGAGCGCAGGCGGTGCAGGTCGTCGGGGAGGTCCTGGGCCGTCAGCGACGTCTGGACGGCGGTCATGCCGCAGCCGATGTCGACGCCGACGGCGGCCGGGGACACCGCGTCGCGCATGGCGATGACCGAGCCGACGGTGGCGCCCTTCCCGTAGTGCACGTCGGGCATCACGGCCAGCCCGTGCACCCACGGCATGCGCGTGACGTTGCGGAGCTGGTCCATGGCCGCGGCCTCGACCGTGTGTGGGTCGGCCCACATCCGGATCGGAACACGCGCACCCGGAGCTTCGGTGTACGGCATGAGGGCCACCTCCCTTTCACAACGGGGAATCGGTCGCGCGACGGCCCAACGCTTTCGCGCCCCTGTATAAAGCCACAAGGCGCGGTGCGGCGGCAACCTGTTTTCTCCCGTTATGCCCGCTGCCGGGCCCCCGGCCTCAGCCTCCGATCGCCGACATCGGCCGGGCCGGCTGCAGGAACGTGGGGTCGTTGATGCCGTGTCCGGGCAGCTTGGTGGCCACGGCGGCGGTCCAGCGGTCGGCGATCTCGTCGTCGGTGGCGCCGTCGCGCAGCAGGGACCGCAGGTCGGACTCCTCGCGGGCGAAGAGGCAGTTGCGGATCTGGCCGTCGGCGGTGAGCCGGACCCGGTCGCAGGCGCCGCAGAAGGGCCGCGTGACCGAGCCGATCACGCCTACCGTCGCGGGCCCGCCGTCGACATAGAACAGTTCGGCCGGGGCGCTGCCGCGGGTGGAGGCGTCGGCGGCTTCCAGGGTGAAGGCCGCGCTCAGCCGGTCCAGGATCTCGTCGGCGGTGATCATGGTGTCGCGCCGCCACCCGTGCTGGGCGTCGAGCGGCATCTGCTCGATGAAGCGGAGCTGGTAGCCGTGCTCGATGCAGTAGCGCAGCAGCTCCGGCGCTTCGTCGTCGTTGATGTCGCGCATGAGCACGGCATTGACCTTGACGGGGGTGAGCCCGGCGGCGGCCGCACCCGCCATGCCGTCCAGGACGTCACCGAGTCGGCGGCGGCGGGCGAGCTTCTCGAAGACCTCAGGGCGCAGCGTGTCTAGGGAGACGTTGACCCGGTCGAGCCCGGCCTCGGCGAGCGCGGGCGCCATGCGGTCCAGCCCGATGCCGTTGGTCGTGAGTGCGGTTCTGGGGCGCGGGCTGAGGGCGGTGGCCGCGGCGATAATGCCGGGCAGCCCGCGGCGGAGCAGCGGTTCGCCGCCGGTGAAGCGGACCTCTTCGATGCCCAGGATGGTGACGCCGATGCGGATCAGACGGTTGAGTTCGTCATCGGTGAGCAGCTCGGGTTTGGGCAGCCATTCCAGGCCTTCGGGGGGCATGCAGTAGGTGCACCGCAGGTTGCAACGGTCGGTGAGCGAGACTCGGAGATCGGTAGCCACTCTTCCGTAGGAATCGGTCAGCATGGGCGTCACCTCCCATTTCCGGTGGCAGTCCAGCTGCGGTCCGGTACGGATACGTGTCTGCGGGCGGGATGCCGTGCCGTGGCGCCCCGCCATGTGATCTCCAGCCTAGAAGACGGTGGAAACCGGGTTCGTCCGCCACGCCGCAGGATGAACAGCAACGAACATCAGCAATACCGACAATTACCCCATTTTCAGTTGAATCCACTCGTCGAGCCGCACAAAGAGGCGTCGTTCCCGTTCAGAGGATTCAGATCATGTGACAGCCGTCACCTCTCCGCGGAGGTGCGCGAGAGCGGGGCGGTGTCCCCGCTACCCTGCCGATGACATCGCGGTTGGGCGATGGACGGCGAATCCGGGACCGGGATCGAGGGGGCACGGTGATCAGTACCAGGGAGTGGCGGCTGCCGGGAGGGCCGAACGGATCGGGTCACCTGTCAGCGCGGGCCTGGGTGGCGACCGACGAGGAGCCCGACTGGCTGGCGGTGCTCGTCCACGGCTACGGCGAGCACATCGGACGCTACGAGCACGTGGCGCGCCACCAGTGCGGGCACGGCGCGGCCGTCTACGGTCTGGACCACCGCGGGCACGGCCACTCCTCGGGTGAGCGGGTGCTGATCGACGACTTCTCCGGGGTCGTAGAGGACGTGCACCGGGTGATCACCCAGGCCCGTACGGCCTACCGCTCCCTCCCGCTCGTCCTCATCGGACATTCCCTCGGCGGCATGATCGCGTCGCGCTACGCGCAGGTGCACCCCGCCGAGGTCGCCGGACTGGTGCTGTCCGGACCGGTCCTCGGCAGGTGGAACGTGCTGGAGGAACTGCTGCCGCTGGACGAGATCCCGCACACCCCCATCGATCCGGGCGCGCTCTCGCGCGATCCCGAAGTGGGCGCCGCCTACGCCGCCGACGAGCTGGTCTGGCACGGCCCGTTCAAGCGCCCCACCCTGCAGGCCATCGACACCGAGCTGAAGCTCATCGCCGCCGACGGCTGCGTCGGCACGATGCCGCTGCTGTGGTTGCACGGCTCCGACGACCGCGTGGTGCCCATCGACGGAACCCGGACCGGGATCGACGCCCTGGCCGGAAACGACGTGACGGCACGGATCTTCCCGGACGCCCGGCACGAGGTCTTCAACGAGACCAACCGGGGCGAGGTACTCGACGAGGTCGTGCGGTTCGCCCGGCGCTTCGCAGATCGCGGCTGAGACGCGACGGGTCGGTGACGGGCGCGCCGCCGACCCGCATCCGCCGAAGGCCGCGAGTGCTCGCCGGACTCCCGGGCCGTGCTCTGGGCGTTGGTGGGGGGCTGTCCTCCGGCAGCCGCCCGCAGCGACGCCGCCGGAGCTCACTCGCTGTACAGGCGCCCGATCTCGTCGACGTACTTGCTCTGGATCACCCGCCGCTTGAGCTTGAGCGAGGGGGTGAGCTCCTCGGTCTCCACGGTCCACTCCGTCGGCAGCAGGCACCACTTCTTCACCTGCTGGACCCGGGCCAACTTGCCGTTGGCCGCTTCCACGGCCCGGCCCACCTCCTCCAGCACGCGCGGGTGTGCGGCGAGCTCGGCCAGGTCGGCGGAGTCCACGCCCTGGGCCGCCGCCCACGTGGGGGCGGTATCGGGGTCCAGGGTCAGCAGGGCCACGGGGTAGGGGCGGCCGTCGCCGTAGGCCAGGGCCTGCCCGATCAGCGGGTGCGCCTTGAGCTGGTTCTCGATCGTGGCCGGCGCGATGTTCTCCCCGCCGGAGGTGATGATGAGCTCCTTCTTGCGGTCGACGACGTAGACGAATCCGTCGTCGTCGATGTGCCCGATGTCCCCCGTGTGCAGCCAGCCGTGGGCGTCGACGAGCGCGGCGGACTCCTCGGGGCGGTCGAGGTAGCCGCTGACGTTAACGGGGCCGCGCACCAGCAGCTCGCCGTCGGCGCCGGTGCTCAGCTCGATCCCGTCCTGGGGCCTGCCGACGCTTCCGAACCGGTAGGCGTCCTCGCGGTTGGCGGTGACGGCTCCGCAGTTCTCCGTCATCCCGTACACGTCCCGGATGAGCAGGCCCAGACCGGCGAAGAACCGCAGCGTGTCCGCGGGCATCGGGGCGGCCCCGACGATGCACGCGACGGCGCGGTCGAGCCCGATCAGCGCGCGGATGGGCTGGAGCACCTCCGCATCGACGCGGGCGAAGTGCTTCTCCAGCTCGGGGCTGCGGGTGCGGCCGTACTGGCCATCCTCGGCGTACGCGCGCGCCACCTCCGCCGCGGACTCCATCGCCCTGCGCTGCTCCTCCGGCGCCGCGGCGAGTGCGGCCGACAGCTTGGCCTGCAATTTCTCCCAGATCCTCGGGACACCGAACAGGCCGTGCGGCCGGACCAGGCCCAGAAACTCGCCCAGGCGCAGGACGTCGGGGCAGAAGTGGATGTGGCCGGCGAGGGTGATCGGCAGGTAGGCGCTGAGAATCCGTTCGGCGATGTGCGCCATGGACAGGTAGGACAGCGAGGCCCCGCCGTGCGGCAGTCCACTGGTCCGCTGGGTGATGGTGACTTGGTACAGGACCTGGCGGTGGGTCTCGAAGACGCCCTTGGGGTTGCCGGTGGTGCCGGAGGTGTAGAGGAGGGTGGCGTTGCTCTGGGGTGTCACAGCGGCGGTCCGGGCTTCGACGGTGGCGGGGTCGGCCGCGTACGCGCGCCGCCCGGTCGCGGTGAACTCCGCCCAGGACACGAACTCCGGTTCGCCCTCGGACCGGGTCTCCGGCACCGCCGAGGCATCGAAGAGCACCACCGTGCGCAGGCGGGGCAGACGCGCCAGCCCCGGTCTCCAGCGGGCGAGTTCGTCCGCGCCGTCGAGGACGGCGACCTTGGCGCCGCAATCGGCCGCGACGAACTCGATCTGCTCGGCGGAGAACGTGGAATAGACGCTGAACGGGACCGCTCCGGCGTGCACGGCGCCCATGTCGGCGATCAGGTGCTCGGAGCGGTTCGGCATCATCAGGGCGACGACGTCGCCCGGGTCGACGCCGGTGTCGGTGTAGGCGGCGGCCAGTTCCAGTGCGGCCTGGCGGTACTCCCCCCAGGTGAGGGTGGTCCATCCATCGCCCACCCGGTCGGAGAGAGCCGGCAGGCCGCCGTGCTCCGTGGCGGTCCGGTGGAGCAGGTCCACCAGGGTGAGGCCCTCGATCTCGGCTTCGACGCTCTTGCGCGCCCGCAGGACGTCCGTCTGCTCCATCACTCGCACTCCTATGCGTGATGTGTGGCCTGGCTCACCCCCGGTGGCCAATCGCACCACGCTCGCGCCCACGCGGCAAGACGCGGGCGCCGGGTTTCGGTGGCGCGCCGCGTTTCCCACCGCCTCTCGTGAGCGGCGGCGCGCCGCCGCTCACGCGTTCTCCGCCGTCGGCTCGCTCTGCCGGCGCCGCCGAGGACGCACCGTGGCCGATTCCGGTCACACGAACAGGTCCCGATTCAGCGGGACCGGCCGCGCCACGGTGTCGGCGTAGGCGTCGGCAAGCCGGTCGACCGCGTCGACGAGCACGTCGGGCGGTTGGGTGTAGGAGAAGCGCATGAAGCGCTCCAGCGTGCCCTCGCCCCCGAAAACGGGTCCGGGAGCCGAGTGCACGCCGTGGCGTACCGCGTTCTCGCGCAGCACCGTGGCCACGGGCATCGGAAGCTCGGCCCACAGCACCAGGCCCCCGCTGGGCGGGGTGAACCGCCAGTCGGGCAGACGGTCGCGCAGTGCCGCGATCAGCGCGTCGCGGTTCCTGCGGAGCCCGCTGCTGCGCTCGGCCCGGATCCGCATGACGTCGGAGAGCAGGTGGGTGACGATCAGCTGGTCGAGGACGGGGCTGGACAGGTCGCCGCGCTGCCGCACCGCCATGAGCCGGGAGACCATCGGCGGGGTGGTCCGTATCCAGCCGATGCGAAGCCCTCCCCACAGCAGTTTCGCCGCGGAGCCGAGGGTGAAGACGCGGCCGTCGGTGTCGTGCGCGGCGACGGGGGCCGGCTGGTCGCCGGAGTCGATGGCGAGTTCGGCGACGCTCTCGTCGATGATCAGCGAGGTTCCGGAACGGCGCGCCTCGGTGACCACGGCGGCCCGCTCGTCGTCGTCCATGAGCGCGCCGGTGGGGTTGTGGAAGTCGGGGATGAGGAAGGCCATCCGCGGTTTGGTGGCGCGGAAGGCGTCGACGACGTACTCCATGTCCCAGCCGCGGGGCGTCACCCCGACGGTGCGCACCCGCGCCCCGTGGCGGCGCGCGATGTCGAGGGCGTGCGGGTAGGTCGGCGACTCCGCCAGGAACCCGTCGCCGGGTTCCATCAGCAGGTCCATGAGGAGCGCCAGGCCGTGCTGGGCCCCGTTGGTCACGAAAATCTGCTCGGGCGTGGTGGGCAGGCCGCGCTCGACGTAGCGGCGGGCGATGGCATGACGCAGCTCGGGCAGGCCGTGCGGGCTGTACCCGAGCCCGCCGACGTGGGCGTCGAGCTGGCCGACGGCCAGCCGGGCGGCGTCGCGCAGCCCGTCGATGGCCGAGGGGGCCGCGACTCCCAGATCGATGTGCTCAGCGTCCGGAACGATCGATCCCCCGCGTCCGGCGCCGGTTCCCACGTCGGGCAGCACGGTCCAGCTGCCCGACCCCTGGCGGCTGTCCAGGAACCCGTTCTCGCGCAGCCACCCGTAGGCGGCGGTGACGGTGGTGCGGCTCAGCTTGAGCGCGGTCGCGAGGTCGCGCTCGGCGGGCAGCCGCGTGTGGGTGGGAATCCGGCCGTCCAGGATGAGACCGCTGATCGATCTCCCCACGGCGATGTAGTAGGGGCGCTCGTACGCACTTCGCCCGATCAGACGGGCCAGGAGCTGTCCGTTGATCCTTCGTTCGCCGACCGGCATGGCACCACTTTCCCCCGATTGGCTCTGCACTGGTCGCAGCCGTATCAGGCCATTCTTACCTCGCTGTCACAGCGCGCTACACCGATATAGGCAGTACCTGAGCAGTTGTCCGCGTTCCTCCGCCACTTCCGTCCCACTGACACCACAGCGCTCGTCGGCCCCACATCCCCCGTGTCTCCGTCACTGCGGCCCTCGACACGAGTGACCGGCGGCAGGGCGCTCGGCCGCCTCGTGCTGACTCCACCGACCGGCCTGTTCTGGTCAGGCCAATCTGCGGTTAACGGTTCTCCCGGGGAGGGGGTCTTAATGCGAGAATTGAAGAACCGACGGGGACGGAGGGGTGCGAATGGCTACGGTGGGCGACGACAAGGATCCGACACGCGGAGGCAGTGATATGACCACAGCTCCTGGTGTCGAGCGGTCAGCGGCGGCGTCCCCACCATCGGAATCGGAGGGTGTCACATGGCCAGTGCCCCCTCCGGAGGGCTACACCGCCGACGACCTCGACCGGATTCCGGATCTCCCCCCACACACCGAGCTCATCGACGGGAGCCTCGTATTCGTGAGTCCACAGATGCTCTTCCACATGCAGGTCGTGGACTTGCTGAAGGACAAGCTTCGACGCCAGGCCCCAACCCGCCTCCGTGTCCGCCGCGAGATGACCGTGACGCTGGGAAAGCGCCAGCGCCCCGAGCCGGATGTGCTGGTGGTGAGGAAGGACGCAGCGGAGGACGAAGGCGCGGCGACCTCCGACTACCTTCGCGAGGCAGTGGAACTCGCCGTTGAGGTCGTCTCACCGGAGTCCGAGGAGCGCGACCGGGAGCGCAAGCCGCAGCTCTACGCCAAGGCAGGGATCCCCCACTTCTGGCGCGTCGAGAACGACGGGGGGATGCCGGTGGTCTACGTTTACGAATTGGACCCAGCCACTCAGGCCTATGTCGCGACCGGAATCTACCGTGACCGGCTGAAGCTCACGGTGCCGTTCGACATCGACATCGACCTCGCGGAGATGGACGAGTACTGATCGCCGACCGCCTTCTCCCGCCCGCGATCGGTCCCCGCAACCTCCGACGGCAGCGTCGGAGGCATCTGATCACGCACGGGTAACGTCTGCGGGAATCTTTCGGGGACGAACCCCTTAACTCCCCCACATTTGCGCTCTGTTCCCTCCAGTCCAGGATCAACAGCGGGTAGCGTGACGTTAAAGCCACACGAATCCGTGACCATGGCCAGGGCGCGGCGCCGCGACATCAGCCGCCCCCGTAACAACGTTCCGGGCATAGGGAACACAGGCCCTGGGCCTGTTCAGGGGATGACCACGGGGCTGACCGGAGTTGGATACGGTACGTCCGCGAGAACGTGATCTTGGATACTCAGGGGGTGAAGCCGCGTGTCCGGCTGGATTGAAGACTACGCGCTGATCGGCGACATGGAGACCGCTGCGCTGGTCGGGCGCGACGGCTCTATCGACTGGCTGTGCCTCCCCCACTTCGATTCACCCGCGTGCTTCGCCGGCATCCTGGGCGACGAGCAGAACGGCAACTGGTGGATCCGCCCCGCCAGCGGAGCCACCCACGCCACCCGCCGCCGCTACCGGCACGAGACGCTCATCCTGGAGAGCGACTGGGACACACCCGAGGGCAGCGTCCGGGTCATCGACTTCATGCCGCCGCGCGGCGGCGCCCCGCACATCGTGCGCATCGTCGTCGGGCTGCGCGGCAGCGTCCGGATGAGTACCGCGCTGCGCCTCCGCTTCGACTACGGCAACGTCGTGCCGTGGATCCGCCGCAGCGGCACCGAAATGGTGGCGGTCGCGGGCCCCGACTCCGTCTGGCTCAGCTCACCGATCCCGATGGAGGGCCACAACTTCTCCCACGACACCACCTTCACCATCAGCGAGGGCCAGCGCGTCCCCTTCGTCATGACCTGGCACCCGTCGCACATCGAGGAATCGGATCACCTCGACGCCGAGAAGGCGCTGTCCCGCACCGAGCGCTTCTGGCACAGGTGGGTGGAGCAGTGCCGCTACGAGGGCGACTACCGCGACACCGTGGTGCGCTCCCTCATCACCCTCAAGGCGCTGACCTACCGCCCCACCGGCGGCATCGTCGCCGCCCCCACCACCTCACTGCCCGAGGAGATCGGCGGCGTGCGCAACTGGGACTACCGCTACTGCTGGCTGCGCGACGCCACGATCACTCTGGAGGCGCTGATCCGCAGCGGCTACCACGACGAGGCGCGCGCCTGGCGCGAGTGGCTGGTGCGCGCGGTGGCCGGAGAACCCCAGCACATGCAGATCATGTACGGCGTGCGTGGGGAGCGGCGCCTCGCCGAGTGGGAGGCCGAGTGGCTGCCCGGTTATGAGAGCTCGCGTCCGGTCCGCATCGGCAACGCCGCCGTCGGCCAGTACCAGCTCGACGTCTACGGCGAGGTCATGGACGTGCTGCACCTCGCCCGCACCTCGGGGCTGCACGGCGGGGAGCACGTGTGGGGCCTGCAGCGGTCACTGGTGAACTACCTGGAGTGGTGCTGGGACGAACCGGACGAGGGCCTGTGGGAGGTCCGCGGCCCGCGCCAGCACTTCGTGCACTCCAAGGTGATGGCCTGGGTGGCCGCCGACCGCGCCGTCCGGGCGATCGAGGAGTTCGGCAAGGAGGGCCCGATCGAGCGGTGGAAGGCACTGCGCGACACCATCCACGCCGAGGTGTGCGAGTACGGCTACGACGCGCGGCGCAACACGTTCACCCAGTACTACGGCAGCAAGGAGCTCGACGCCGCCTTGCTGCTGCTGCCGGAAGTGGGCTTCCTCCCCTACAGTGACCCCCGCATCGTCGGCACCATCGAGGCCATCCGCGACGACCTGATGATCGACGGCTTCGTGATGCGCTACCGCACCGACCGCGAGGACGCCGCCGACAAGCTCCCCGGCGAGGAGGGCGCGTTTCTGGCCTGCAGCTTCTGGATGGCCAACGCCCTGCTGTCGATCGGCCGGGAGAAGGAGGCGCGCGACCTCTTCGAGCGGCTGCTGTCGCTGCGCAACGACGTCGGGCTGCTCGCCGAGGAGTTCGACCCCAAGCAGGGGCGCCAGGTCGGCAACTTCCCGCAGGCGTTCAGCCACGTGCCCCTGGTCACGACCGCGCTCAACCTCTCCCACCACGACGGCCACCGCCGCGGCGGGAACTGACGCGGCTCGGCGGGGCGCGGCGGGATGAGCGCGCCCCGGCCGGAGCCCACCGACCACCGCTCCCCCATCACCCCGGACCGGGGTGGGGATGGACTCGTGCCAGTGGGTAGGAGAGCCCCATGCAGAGCCTCGCCGTGCAAGGGTGGGAGCAGCTGGTGGCGCTGCTCCTGGCACTCGTGCTGTGCAGCCTGATCGGCCTGGAGCGCCAGCTCCGGCAGAAGAGCGCGGGGCTGCGCACCCACACCCTCGTCGGGCTCGGCGCCGCACTGTTCGTCATCGTGAGCAAGTACGGCTTCGGGGACGTGCTCGACCCACCGGGTGTGGTACTCGACCCCTCCCGTGTCGCGGCCCAGATCGTCTCGGGTGTCGGCTTCATCGGCGCCGGTCTTGTCTTCGTTCGGCGCGACATCGTGCGCGGGCTGACCACGGCCGCCGCCGTGTGGTTGTCGGCGGCTGTCGGCACGGCGGCCGGGGCCGGGCTGTGGCTCGTCGCGGTCGCCGTCACCGCCGCGTACTTCGTGGTGGCCTTCTGCTACCCGCTGATCCTCGACCGGCTCGCCCGGGGCAAACCGGCCACCGCCCTCATCCAGGTCGGCTACGAGGACGGACGGGGCATCCTGCGCTCGATCGTCACCCAGGCCACCCGCAGCGGCTTCGTCATCGAGGAGGTGCGGAGCCAGCGCGCCGAGTCGAGCCGCCCCGGCCCGGCGCAGATCGACCTGGCCCTGCGGGTCCAGGGCAAGGGCGATGTCAACGAGCTGGCGGCCGACCTGTCGGACATCCCCGGAGTGCACCGCGTGGACGTGGGGCCGGACGAGGAGAACGAGAAGGAGTAGCGGGAGCAGCGCCCGCGTTCCGGTCCACCCTCATCAAGAAACTTCGCCGAACATATTGCGGAGCCGATGGTGTGGCCTGTGTTAATGGTCTGGGCTGCGGGGAGAGTCAGCACATCTCAGCTTCCCATCGAGAAGCCGTCGCAGACGATCGACATCCTCCCCTGCCCGCAGTCCGCGTTTGGGGAGCACGGCGACGCAGTCAGCCCCGAGGAGACCGCCGAGTAGGACGAACTGGTCGATCGTCTCCACGTACTCGGTGTACGAGCCCCACGTGAACGTCACGGTCGAGGCGCGGGACTCACAGCGGAGTCCTCCGTTGTCGGCCACCGTGCGCACTTCGCCCTCGGGTTCCAGGGCCTGGTACATGGCGCGCAGGTGTATGCCGCGCAGCGCCCACGGCACGAGCACGAACAGGGCGCCGCCGACGCCGCCGATAATAGGCACCAGCACGGCTGGGTAGTCGAAGATGACGGCGGCCAGGATAAGCGCGGCGGTCATCGCCCATGTCGCCAAAGCTCCCCCCAGGGCGTACCGTCTGACCCCGGTCACCCGGTCCCGCGCCCGCATCGCCTCGCGGAGGTCCCTCTTCGTCGGCCGATAGACCAGTTCGATCGGTTCCGCTTCGGTCCGCTGCTCGCTCATGTTCCCTTCCCGCCGACGCCGCCTCGGCACGTCTCGTTCGGTGATCGGGCTAAGGAAGACGGTGGCGCTTTTTCGGCCTCGACGCCACTGTCGCCTCTGCCCATGTGTGATCAACTTTGCCGCTCGATGATCTCGGCTTGGCCACTGTCGCTGACCAGGAACGCATCGCCTCCGCGCCCGGTGCGCCGCGGACGACAGTGCGACGATGAAGACAGCGCACTGCTGACGCGTCGGCTCGGCCCACGCCCGACGTGCAGCGCGCGGGGCACGGGGCACGGGGCACCGGGCACCGGGCACGGCGTGCTTCGTGCCGCTGGCGTGACGGGCACGGATACGAAAGGTAGGCAGAGGTTCCTTGGTGCGACCGCCCTCGACCTCGCTGCTGAGCGGGTGTGGGGCGGGTCACCCGTCCCACACAGCGAACACGGCGTAGCTGTCGCCGCTCACCGCTAGGGTTCTGAACCATGTCCGGACGACCTTTGAACGAGATCATGGATGACGGCTGGGCCAAGGCCCTGGAGCCGGTGGCCGGCCGTATCTCCGAGATGGGCGAGTTCCTCCGCAAGGAGGTCGCCGAGGGACGCACCTACCTGCCCTCCGGAGAGAACGTGCTGCGGGCGTTCCAGCAGCCCTTCGATGACGTGCGGGTGCTGCTGGTGGGCCAGGACCCCTACCCCACCCCCGGGCACGCCATCGGGCTGAGCTTCGCCGTCGCTCCCGACGTGAAGCTTCCGGGGAGCCTGCGCAACATCTACAAGGAGTACATGGACGACCTGGGCCTGCCCAAGCCGTCCAACGGTGACCTCACCCCGTGGACCAAGCAGGGGGTGCTGCTGCTCAACCGCGCCCTGACGGTGATGCCGGGCAAGCCCGCCTCGCACCGGGGCAAGGGCTGGGAAGAGGTGACCGAACAGGCGATCCGCGCGCTGGCGGAGCGCGGAAAACCGCTGGTGGCGATCCTGTGGGGCCGCGACGCCCGCAACCTGCGTCCCCTCATGCCGGGCGTGCCCTGCGTCGAGGCGCCGCACCCGAGCCCGATGTCGGCGAAGTACGGCTTCTTCGGCTCCCGCCCCTTCAGCAAGGCGAACGCCCTTCTCCAGGAACAGGGCGCCGAGGCGGTCGACTGGAGGCTTCCCTAGGACCTCACTCCTGGTGCGTTGCGACGGCTCGCAGGAGCAGGGGGAAGAACTGCCGCTCCAGTTCACCCGCGGGCAGGGCGTCGGGTTCCACGAGTGATTGCAGGATCCCACCTTCCCGGACCGCGATAGCGAGCCGCGCCACGAGTTCCAAATCGACCTGCGGCTGGACGCCCATGCGCCGGAACAGCAGTTCGAGCAGCCGTACGATCCCAGCGCGCACCTCCGCCTCGTACTGCGCCAGTCGGGCGGCGGTCTCCGGAGCGCGCGCGGCGAGCAGGGAGAACTCGGTCGAGACCAGCTGCCATCTGCGCTCGGCGGGCGCCTGCGCGCCGGCCCACTCGGCCAGCGCCGCGACCGGATCCGCGGCGTTCTCCGCCCGGGTCACGGCTTCGGCCAGCCCGTCGAGTGTCTGCTGGCTGTGCCGGTCGAACAGGGCCAGGAACAGTTCTTCCTTGCTGGTGAAATTGGAATAGAACGCGCCGCGGGTGTAGCCCGCGCGGTCGCAGATCTCCTCGATGGAGGCGCCGTAGAAGCTGCGTTCCGCGAAGACCTCTAGGGCCGCGTCCAGCAGCTTGGCCAGCGTCCGCGGACGCCGCTTCGTGGACCCCTTGGGCACCGGTTCCCCCTGCTGGTCGGCACGTTGACTTCCGCGAGTTCCGCAACCATCTTTCATACGCGATCGTATCCGATGCGCTGCTGTATCCAAGCGCTCGGCGGCAGTCCGCCCGTGGGCCCCGTCGCCCCTGCCGCCGCGACACACCTCGATGTGATACAGGACACCCTTACTGGCGCATCCGTGTGATCGAGAATACAGTGGTGTATCCGATTCATTCATGCATCTTTCCGATGCGGGGGCGGAGATGAGCACGTCAGGAGCTAAAGCTGCCCTGGTGACCGGTGCGTCGTCGGGGATTGGGCGCGCGACCGCCGCCCTCCTGGCCGAGCGGGGCTACCGGGTGCTGGGGACCTGTCGGGATCCGGAGAGCCTGCGCGCCGACCAGCAGGTGCCGGAGGTGCGCTACCTCCCCCTGGACCTCACCGACCCGGACAGCGTGGCGCGCTGCGCGGACCGCGCCGGCGTCGTCGATGTGCTGGTGAACAACGCCGGCCAGAGTCAGCTCGCCCCCTTCGAGGAGCTGCCGCCGGCGGTCCTGGAGCAGCAGTTCGCGTCCAACGTGCTCGGTCCGGTCCGGCTCACGCAACTACTGCTGCCGGGAATGCGCGAGCAGGGGTACGGGCGGGTGGTCATGGTGGGCTCGATGCAGGCGAGCTTCCCGCTGGCCTTCCGCTCCAGCTACGTTGCATCGAAGGCGGCGCTGAAGGGATTCGCCCTCGCGGCCCGCAAGGAGCTCGAACCGTTCGGCGTGGCCTGCACTGTGGTCGAGCCGGGGCAGATCAACACCGGTATCAGTTCCCGCCGCGACCGCTTCATCGCTGACCCCTCCCCCTACGCCGACCGCTATTTCCGGGTTTCGGCGATGCTGGATGCCGGTGAGGCCACCGGAACCCCGCCCTCCAGGGTCGCCCAGACGATCGTGCAGGCCGTCGAGGCGCGGAAGCCGAAGCCGCTCTACGCCGTCGGCAGCAACGCGCCCCTCATCTTCGCTCTGCGGCGGCTGCTGCCGCGGCAGACTGTCGAGCGGCTGGTCTCCCGCCGCTTCGGGCTCTAGAGAACATCGGTCGAACGGGGGCAGCACGATGGATGCGGACGTGATCGTGGTCGGTGCGGGCCTGGCTGGCCTGGTGGCCACTTACGAGCTCGTGCGGGCCGGGCGCACAGTGCTCGTCGTGGAGCAGGAGAGCGCCGACAACCTGGGCGGGCAGGCGTTCTGGTCACTGGGCGGGCTGTTCTTCGTCGACAGTCCGGCGCAGCGGCGCCTGGGGATCAACGACTCCTACGAGCTGGCGCTTCAGGACTGGTTCGACTCGGCCCGCTTCGATCGGGAGCGCGACGACCACTGGCCGCGGCAATGGGCCCGCGCTTACGTCGCGTTCGCGGCTGGGGAGAAGTGGGAGTATCTGCACGACCTCGGGCTGCGAGTCCTGCCCACCGTGGGGTGGGCCGAGCGGGGCAGCGGCACCGCGTCCGGCCACGGCAACTCCGTCCCGCGTTTCCATATGACCTGGGGAACCGGGCCCGAAGTGGTCCGCGTGTTCGCCGACCGCGTCCTGGAGGCGGCGCGTGCCGGCCGGGTCGTGTTCCGGTACCGCCACCAGGTGGACGAGGTGCTGGTGGCCGACGGCAGCACCCAGGGGGTCCGCGGGACCATCCTGGAGCCGTCGACGGCCTCCCGGGGTGTGCGGTCCTCGCGCACACCCGCGGGCGACTTCGAGTTCCGCGCCCAGGCGGTGGTGGTCACCTCGGGCGGCATCGGCGGAAACCCCGAACTCGTCGAGAAGAACTGGCCCAGCTCGCTCGGCAGGCCGCCGGAGCCCATGCTCACCGGTGTTCCCGCCCACGTCGACGGGCGGATGCTGGCGATCACCGAAGCCGCCGGCGGCAACATCGTCAACAGCGACCGCATGTGGCACTACACCGAGGGCATCGCCAACTGGAACCCGATCTGGCCGAACCACGCGATCAGGATCATCCCCGGGCCGTCATCGCTGTGGCTGGACGCCACCGGTCACCGGCTCCCGGCCCCGTACTTCCCCGGCTTCGACACGCTGGGCACGTTCCGGCACATCCTCGGCACCGGATACGGCCACACGTGGTACGTATTGAACCGGTCGATCATCGAGAAGGAGTTCGCGCTCTCCGGCTCCGAGCAGAACCCCGACTTCACGAGCAAGAGCCTCACGGCGTCGCTGGGCCGCGCGGGCGGGGGCGTTCCCGGACCGATCCGGGCGTTCCTGCGGCACGGTGAGGACTTCGTGGTCCGCGACAGTCTCCGGGAGCTGGTCGAGGGGATGAACGCCGTCACCGGAACACCGCTGCTGGACCACGAGCAGGTCAAGCGGGAGGTGGTCGCACGTGATCACCAGTTCGGCAACAGCTACGGCAAGGACCTGCAGATCGCCGCCATCCACACGGCACGGCGGTTCCTCAGCGACCGCCTGGTCCGCATCGCGAAGCCGCACCGGATCCTCGATCCTCGGCACGGGCCCCTGATCGCGGTGCGGTTGCGGCTGCTCACCCGCAAGACCCTGGGTGGTGTGGAGACCAATCTCGACTCCCAGGTCGTCCGTCCCGACGGCAGCCCCTTCGACGGCCTGTTCGCAGCGGGCGAGGCCGCCGGGTTCGGCGGCGGCGGGGTCCACGGCTATAACGCCCTGGAAGGGACCTTCCTGGGCGGCTGCATCTTCTCCGGTCGAACCGCCGGCCGCGCCATCGCGCGCGATCTCGGCTGAACGCTTCCCCCGGCACATGCCCGCACCAATGGCGAAGCGTTGAAGGAGGACCCATGGGCACATCGTTCGCTAACTTCCAGAGCGAGATCTACGCGCAAGGGCTGGAAGGGCACACCCCGAAGATCACGACCAACCCGGCTGCCCTGGAGGACGCGGCGGGCGCCCTCCTCGAACCGCACGCGTTCGGGTACGTGGCGGGCAGTGCCGGCACCGGCTCCACCGCGCGGGCGAACGAGGACGCGTTCGGCCAGTGGCGGATCGTGCCCCGGATGCTCACCGACGCGACAACGCGTGACCTGGGGACCACCGTCTTCGGCGAACACCTGCCCGCTCCGGTGCTGCTCGCTCCGGTGGGGGTGCAGTCCATCGTCCACCCGGACGGCGAGCTCGCCACGGCGCGGGCGGCGGCCGGACTGGGGGTGACCAGCGTGCTGTCCACGGCCTCATCGCACACCATCGAGGACGTGGCCGACGCCTGCGGCGATGGGCCGCGGTGGTTCCAGCTGTACTGGCCCAACGACGACGACGTGACCGCCAGCATCCTGCGGCGCGCCCGCGACGCGGGCTTCACCACGCTCGTGGTCACCCTGGACACGTGGACGCTGGCCTGGCGGCCGCGCGACCTCGATAACGCCTACGTGCCGTTCGTCCGGGGTGTGGGCACAGCCGTTCCGTTCTCGGACCCCGCCTTCCGCGCCCTGCTGGAGCGCCCGCCCGAGGAAGACCTGGCCGGGGCGGTGCTGCAATGGGTGGCGATGTTCACCGGGACCGACAAGAGCTGGGGGCAGCTGTCCCTCTTACGGAAACTCTGGGACGGCCCGATCGTCCTCAAGGGAATCCTGCACCCCGACGACGCGCGCCGGGCGGCGGACGCGGGCATGGACGGCGTCGTCGTCTCCAACCACGGCGGCCGCCAAGTCGACGGGGCCATCGCGTCGCTGGACGCCCTGCCACCGATCGTGGAGGCCGTGGGCGACCGGATGGAGGTGCTGTTCGATTCCGGCATCCGCTCCGCATCCGACGTGATCAAGGCGCTGGCACTGGGCGCGCGTGCGGTGCTGCTGGGGCGCCCCTATGTCTACGGGCTGGCCCACGGCGGCGAGGAGGGGGTGCGGGATGTCCTGCGGGGCGTACTGGCCGACCTCGACCTGACGTTGGGGCTTGCCGGATACCGCACCCCCGCCGAACTGAGCCGGGGCACCCTCATGAGGGTCCCAGGGACCTGACGGCGGGGACTGCTCGCGGCCCGGTGGCCCGGGTGCCGGACCGCACGGCGGACGGGCACGCGGGGGCGGTCCCCGCGACGTCAGCTCCGTATCTGCTGCGAGGCCGCCGAGTCCTGATCGGCGGCCCTCTCACAGCAGGTGAATCAACAGTCGGTCAACCCTTGTTGATCCAGAAGCGGCGCCACTCGATGTCGTCGCGCTGCCACTCCAGATAGGCGACCTCGTCCCCGATGAAATAGGGCGGCTCCCGGGGCTCGACCGGGTAGGACTTGCCGAAGATGACGAGGACGCGCAACTCCTCGATCTCGCGTCGCAGCCTGTCGGCCCTGGCCTGGGTGCGCCGGTCGCCCTGGTCGCCACTCATTGGCACGGCTCCTCTGCCGCCGTGGGGGCATCCCCCGCCGGGGTGGCGTCCCAGACGAGGCGGTAGTACATTCCGCGGCCGTTGGGCAGGGTGCCCAACTCGTCGGCGAAGTGCAGTGCGAGCCGCAGCCCTCGGCCGCCCTCAGTGTCCGGGTCGCAGTCCGTCAGGTGGGGCACGCTATTCGCTGCGCCGTTGTCAGCGACGCGTGCCTCAAGCTCACCGGATGTGAGGACGAGGCGGACGGTGAACCGCCCTTCGTGCTCTCCGCTCCGGCTGTGCCGGACGGCGTTCGTGCACAGCTCCGACAGGAGCAGGACGGCGGTTGCGACGGTGTCGTCCGGGACACCGGATCCACGGGGTGCGGTGGTCAGCACCTCCTCGACCCAGTGGCGGGCCTCGGCCACCTGTTTGGGATGCCCGGGGAAGCTGCGAGTGAAGACGTCCATGGTCAGGCCGCCTCCCCCGTGACGACTCGGATGTAGGGGCGCACCCGTGCGGCCCGTCGGTGGCCCACATTCCGAACGCGATGATTCGCTGTCCTGGTCACTTGCTTGGGTGGACGGACGCTAGTGTTCATGCTGGATCCTCACCTCGCCTGGGGATCAAGGCCCTGCGTCAGGTGTTCTCGGCACCGACCAGGGCCGCTTTTCATGTGGGCGAACCACTTGTGACGCCCATAGGCCAAACGGACGCGGATTCACGTGATCAGGGGTGGCCCGCATCCCGCCAATATCGTGTCACCGCCATTCGGCGGTTCTCCAGATATATCCTTGAGCTGCGATTATCTACTATGCGGAAAAATGAAGCCAGATAGAGTGCTGGTAGATTTCAATACATGGCGATAGAGCGCGATGGAGCGAGCCGTAAGTTCGGCGCAGAGGTGCGCCGACGTCGTGTTCAAGCTGGGATTTCCCAGACGCGCCTCGCTGAGATGATCCCGACATCTCAATCCGCGATCAGCGACATTGAGCTAGGAAAGATTCACGCAAAAGAGGATCAAGCGGTACGTATCGACAAGGAGCTTGCCAGCGACGGAAAGCTACTAGCTCTATGGAAAAGCCACTACGACGGCTACGAGCCTCCGGACTGGTACCGCAAGGTTCCTGAGATGGAACGCCGCTCCAGCCAGATCCAGGACTATCAGGCACTTGTAGTGACTGGACTCCTCCAAACGGAGGACTACGCGCGAGCCACCATACGAGCCGGGGACAGGCTGGCCTCCGACGACCAGGTAGAGGCAAAGGTCCGAGAGCGACTCACACGTCAAGAGATCCTGCAAGGCACAGATGCGCCCTTCCTGGTGGCCGTCATTGACGAGCTGGTGCTGTCACGACGGCTGGGAGACCCCAAGATCATGCGGGAGCAGCTTCAGCACCTGTGCAAGGCGTCGACCTGGGACCGCGTCGAAGTACTGATCGTGCCGAGCAGCACATGGAATCCTCCGGGTGTCGACGGCAGCTTCCGACTCCTCAAAGTCCCCGGAGCTGGGACGATCCTTTATCGTGAGGCAGGGTCCACCGGTGGCGTGATCATTGACCCTGAGGCGGTTGATGAACACGTTTCCCTCATGGGCGACCTTCGAGCGGTGGCCCTTCCCCCTGATCAGTCGCGCGCCCTGCTTGAGGGCGCGCAAGGAGAGTACACGTGAACATCACCGAATCCGAATGGCATAAGTCCAGCTACAGCAAGGCAGAGGCCAACTGCGTGGAGGTCGCCAAATGCCCCGCTGCGGCCCACGTGCGCGACACGCAGAACCAAGACCACTGGAGAAAGAGCAGCTACAGCGGCGGAGGAAACCCGAACTGTGTGGAGGTCGCCAGACGCCCCGCTGCGGCCCACGTACGGGACACGCAGAACCGCCACCTCGGCCACCTCACCGTCCCCGCCCAGGAGTGGAGCGCCTTCCTCTCGGGGGTCCGCGCCGACCGCCTGTAACTGTCCTCCCTCCGCTCCCGGCGCTTCAGGGGGCCTCCTACCGTTCGCGGTCGGGGGCCTATGACACGCACAAGCAGCAGGCCGCTCAGTCCTCCAAGCTCACTTGGCTCCCCTGTTGCCCACAGCGGCAAGTTCCTCGTCGCTGAGCTCGATGCAGAACTCGTTGCCCTCGGGATCGCCCAGGACCACGAAGCCCGTGCCGTCGTCCCTCCGGAAGTCGGACAGGAATGTGGCCCCGATCCCGAGGAGCCGCTCCATCTCGCCGTCGCGCGTGTTTCCGTTGGGACCAAGGTCAAGGTGGATTCGGTTCTTCACTTTCTTGCCTTCTGGCACACGCAGAAACAGCAGACCCGGCTGCCCGTCCGGGGTCGCGATGAATGCCTCCTCCTCACCGGGCTCACATTCCGGGTGAAGCGGCGCACCGATCACCTGGCTCCAGAATTTGGCCAGCTCATACGGGTCGGCACAGTCGATGGTCACGTTGCGGATGGGCGACGGCACTGTGGTCCTCCGATGTGGTGGTTCGATTGTCGGCGCATCCTCTCATAATGGTCATTCCGAGAACGGATTTGAGCCACCGGTACTTCCCGTACTTGAATGGTGCGCGCTGCCGCAGACGGACCACGTGAGAGGCCCTTACCCAGATGGCGAAAAGGCTCAGCTACGCCGACGCACTGAAGATCCTGGGCAAGGACGACTCCGCCGTCCTGGACTTCGCTGAACAGGCCGCCGACGGTGCGCTGAGTGTGGTCGGCATCCCGGACCTCTTCGGTGCAGGAGGCGCCGTCATCAAGCACGGCCGCAAGCTGCTGACCTCGGTGCGGGAGCGCGTCAACGGGATAGGGCGCCTGGACCGCACCCAACGCATCACCGCCGCGCACACCGTGCTGGTGGTGGTCGCCTTCTTCGAGGCCGTAGACGAATGCCTGGCGGAGGAGGGCTCTCCGCTCGCGCTGGACGATCTCGAACTCACCGCGGACGAACAGGCGCAGCTGTCCGGCTTCTCCGAAGGGCTTCTGGGATCGCGGCAGGTACCGCTCCCCGAGCCGCACCACACGTTCGAGGCACACCAGAACGTCCTCGACGACTACTACCGCGTGGGCCTGGGAACGCGACTGTTCCGGTTCCTCTCGGGTCTCGCTTGCTGGGAGTCGCTGTCACGGACCGATCAGGACCGTGTCCGACGGGTTCTGGTGATGGGTGTCCCTGAGCGTGCCCGGCTCCGCTACACCGAGAGTTACCGGCAGCTCGCCGTAGACGTTCCCGAGTTCATGGTGTGGAGTCAGATGCGGGAGCATCAGAGCACCCGCGCCCACCTGGACACCGGGCTCGCCGGGCTCCGCGACCTGCTCGCCGACATGACGACGGGGGCGAGGCCCAGCCAGCAACGCGCCGCGCTCTCCCACCGCTACGCCAAGGCGCTGGAGCGCCCCGTCCTCGCCTCGGATGACGCCCCCGCCGACTTCACTCTGCCCGCCCTCGGCACGGCCTACATCAACCCGCGCGGCCGCGTGGGACGGGCCGCGGCGAACAGTCAGCCGTCCACCGAGGAGTGGGGCAACGATCACCCCGTCATCGACGATCTGCAAGGCGTGATCGCCGGTGCGCTGACCGGCCCATCGGCGATCACCCACCCGATCGTCGTCCTCGGACAGCCGGGTTCGGGAAAGTCCAAGCTCAGCCAGGTCCTCGCCGCGCGGCTCCCTGCCGCCGACTTCCTGCCGGTCCTCGTGGAGCTGCGCTCCGTGACGGCCGACGCCCCGCTTCAGGACCAGATCGAACAGGGCATCTACGCCACCATTGGCGAACGGGTGTCCTGGCCTGACCTCGTCCGCTCCGCCAGTGGCGCGCTGCCCGTGGTGATCCTCGACGGATTCGACGAACTGCTGCAGGCCACTGGCGCCAGCCAGTCCGACTACCTGGAACAGGTCCGCCTCTTCCAGGAACGCGAGGCCGAGCTCGACCGGCCCACCGCCGTCATCGTGACGACGCGCACCGCGGTCGCCAACCGCGCCCGGATCCCCGACGGGTCGCTCATCGTGCGGTTGGAGGCGTTCGACGAGCACCAGATCGGCCGGATGATCGAGGTGTGGAACCGGGCCAACCAGGACGTCTTCGAATCCCGCGGGCTACGGCCGCTATCGGTCGACGCCGTGCTCCGGTTCCAAGACCTCGCCGAGCAGCCGCTTCTGCTCATGATGCTGCTGATCTACGACGCCGACGAGAACGCGCTGCAGCGATCGGCCGGTGAGACCAGACAGGCGGCCCCTCCTCGGTCATCCTGGCCACCCGAGCGCGATCCATCCGGCCACATCGCGTGGAGTGGCGAGGACGCATCGGGCGGGGCCGGTGACCCCGCTCCCCATGCGGAGGCCGGGAGCGGGTCCAAGGGAGAGCTCTACGAACAACTCCTTACCTCCTTCGCCCGGCGCGAGGTACGCAAGCACCAGCCGCATCTCAGTGATGACGGGATGGGCTACGCCATCGACCTCGAACTACGTCGACTGGAAATCGTCGCCGTGGCCATGTTCACCCGGCGTCGGCAGACGGTGACGGCGGACCAGCTCGACTCCGACCTATCGGTGCTGATCCCCGAGACGAACGTGGGAAGGCATGACGCCGACCTCAGCGGCACGATCAGTGACGCGCACCAGGTCTTCGGGCGCTTCTTCTTCGTACACGAATCACAGGCTCAGCGCGACGCGCGCACGGAAAGCGTGTACGAGTTCCTGCACTCCACGTTCGGCGAGTTCCTCGTCGCACGACATGTGGCGGCGACACTCCACGATCTCGTCATCGATCGGGCCAACGCCCGGCGCCGCCGCTTCTCCACGCCCCTGGACGACGGGCTGCTGTACGCGATCGCCTCGTTCGCCGCGCTGTCCGGACGCCAGGCGATCGTGGAGTTCCTTGGCGACCACTTCGAGCGACGGTTCGAGCAGCACCCCGAGGAGCAGCAGGAGTACCGCTCGCTACTCCTCGAACTCTTCCACGAAGCGCCGTTCCCGCAGCCCAATCGGTCGTTCAGCGGCTACATGCCGGTCCGCCTTCCCATCGTCACACGGCAGTCGACCTACACGGCCAACCTTGTCCTGATGCTCGTTCTCGGCGGCACGAAGATCAGCGTCACCGAGCTCTTCCCGGATTCCCAGAACCCGTGGCAGGACTGGCGTGTGCTGGCCAACCAGTGGCGGGGAATCGTCGACCACGAGTGGCACGGGCTGGTCGACGTCATCCGCGTCCGCCACAACTACACGTGGGGCGGGGACGGCTCGACCTTCATCGAGCTCGAAAACGGCGACGACGTCAATGTCGGCGAGTGCATCGGATTCGAGCTGAGGGCGAACTCGTTCCGGCAAGCTCCCGCCATCACCGACCCCTATGGGATCACCATCCCCTTCACGGGAGTGACATCGAGTCTGCTGCGCGCCGCGGCATTGCGGGCCAACGGCACCGCGGCGCGAATGTTCCTCATGCTCGGGCCGTATTTCCTCCACGCGTCGTCCGACATGCTGGCGTGGTACACCGGGTCCGCCGTTCTCAACGATGACTCGGTGTGGGGAGAGATGCACGATGTCGTGGAACTGCGTCTCGCCCCGCCCGGGGACGGCGGCGCCGAACGCCTGCAGCGGTATACACGACTCCTCAACACCGAATGGCTCGGCCGCCTGGAACTCCTGGTGCTCCGGCAAGCAGCCGAGGACCTCCGGTTCGGCCAGGCCGCGGGAATCGACCCCTCCTACATGGCGGACGTCGCCTCGGAGGTCTGGTCGTATCTGGGGCGGGTCCGCCAAGTGGTGCACGGCACGAGGCTGTCGCCGGAGGCGATTCGGCCCGTCCTGATCGCGCTGGAGCCCTATTTCTTCGAGTTCCTGGACGAGCTGAGCCAGAACCCCGAGCAGCTCTTCGAGGGAATCCTGGACCTCGCCAAAGGCAACACCGCACCCCAGGAGGATCCGCACTGGCATTACATCGCCTTCAACGGCGATTCCGGGCCGGGTGCCACCCGCAGGGTGGAGGCATCCGAGGGGCGCGTCTCCGGGGGCGGCAGCGGGGAGGGCGCCCGTCCGCGACCCACGGACCGCCGCCTGCACCACCCGACTCAGGACAGCGGAAACTAGCCCGGTCCCGCGGCCATCATGTCCGCCGTGCCAGGGACTCCTTGACGATCTCGGGCAGGATCTCCCCGATAGGTTCGCGCAGCACCGCCGCCGCTACCCCGTCATAGGGGGTGGGGTCGGCGTTGATGACGATCAGCCGGGCGCCGCACTCCAGGGCGAGGTCGCACAGGCCCGCCACCGGGTGCACCGTCAGCGAGGTGCCGACGGCCACGAAGACGTCGCAGTCTTCCGCGGCCTCGACGGCGGCCTCCAGCACCTCCGGTTTCAGCCGCTGTCCGAACGAGATGGTGTCGGCCTTCTGGATACCGCCGCACTCCAGACAGTGCGGGTCGGACTCCTCGTCCAGCCGGGCCAGAACCTCGGGGCTGGCCGTCCGCAGCCCGCAGGACATGCACACGACCCAGTGAATCGTCCCGTGCACCTCGATCACGCGCCGGGGGTCGATGCCCGCCGCCTGGTGCAGGCCGTCGACGTTCTGTGTGACGAGGGCGCGCAGCCGCCCGGCGCGGTCGAGTTCGGTCAGCGCGTAGTGCGCCGCGTTCGGACTCGCTGTCCACGCGGGATGGGCGCGACGCATCAGCCACACCTCCCGCCGGACGTTGACATCGGCCATGTAGGTGTCGATGTCGAACATCGCGGCCGCTGCGGGGTTCACGGTCCACACACCCCGCGGGCCGCGGAAGTCCGGAATCCCGGAGTCGGTGGAGATGCCCGCGCCCGTGAGCACGGTGACCCGGTCGGTCTGGCCCAGCAGCGCAGCGACCTCGGTGTGGCGTGAGGGTGGGGGCATAGAGGGATCCTCGGTGGTCTCGTTCACACACTGTTCGCCCATTGTGGCAGCGTCACCCTGTCCGCCGCCCGTCTACCCCTGGGTTGGGACTTCTGGACCCCCGGTCGGTTACGGACGGTCCTTCCCCGCGCTTGGCGAATGTGTTACCCGGCGAAGAACAACGAAGGCGGCCGGACCGACCGCCCGGACGTGGTGTGACGCGGTACGCTCACGTCACACCGGCTGGGAGTAGGTGTCACTGATCCGCCGCAGACCCAGCCGCGTCACCCCGGGGTAGGCAACTCGGGACGGTGATCCCCGCGCGGCTGTCGGAATTGACCGCATTCTCCGGCAAAAAGAGGGCCGGATGGACCGAAGTCCGTCAAACGATGTCAAAATCTACATACATCATGAAGCAGCCGTCCTACATCCTCGTCGTCAATGGGACGAAGGTCCACCGCCCGGTCTTCGTCCTCGGCGCCCCGCACTCAGGAGTGAACCTGATCGCCAGGGCGCTGCGTCGCGCGCCCGGCTTCCATGTCGGCCAGGGCGACGCCGGCGTACTCAACGCGATCTACGCGGTCGCCCGCCGCCCCTCCGTCGTCGAGCAGCGCGCCTCCGGCACGGCCAGCCTGCTGCGCGACGCGTTCGCCGAGTCCTGGCTGCTGACCCCGCTCACCTGCCCGCTGTGCCCGCCGGGCCGCCGGGTGGCGGCGCGCGAGTCGGCCGAACCCTGTCGCCACGCCAGACAGGTGACCCGCTTCGGGGACGCCAGCCCGGACCTGCTCTACAGCGCGACGGCCCTCAACGCCGCGTTCAGCGACGCCGTGTTCGTGCAGGTCATCCGCGATGGCCGGGACGTCGTCGCCGACATGCTCGACGACGAGCAGTCGCTGGCGTGGTTCCGGCCCAGCATGGCCAACCTGGACCATGAGCTGCCCAACCCGTTCTTCGGCATCGAGACCGAGCAGGAGCGCGAGGAGTACCCGAACCTGTCGATCGCGGCCAAGTGCGCGATGCGCTGGCGGGGGGCGGTGCGGCTGTCGGCCCAGCTGCGCAAGATGCTCGGCGCCGACCGGCTGATGACGCTTCGCTACGAGGACATGTTCGGGGGCGAGGTCACGACCGCGGAACGGCTCCGCGCGGTTACGGGGGCGCGGGTGTCGGCCGTGGAACTGGTGCGGACCGACGCCTCCGGGATCGGCTCGTGGCGCAACCGGCTCAGCGGCGGGCAGCGCAAGGACGTGCAGTCGGCGGCGCACGCCGAGCTGTCCCGCCTCGGCTACGCCTGATCCGCGCGCTCCCGCGGCCGGGGTCCCGCCTGCTCCCCTCGGCCCTCTCCCCCGCGCTCCACGTCCCGCCCGGGGCCGCCGCTACGGGGGATTGACCCGCCCGACCGCGGTCACCCGGCGTCCAGCCGCTCCCGGGTCGCCCACCACGCCTCGTGGGCGGGATCGATGACGTCGAAGTGGTCGGCGTGGGGCAGTTCGACGTAGTCGACCCGGTCCCCGGCGGCGCGGGCGGCCTCCACATAGGCGCGGCTCTGCTCGACAGGGACGCGGTCGTCGCGTTTTCCGTGCACGATGATCTGGGGGAGGCCGATGGGGACGCGGTACCGCGGGGAGGAGCCCTCCACCAGGGACTCGCCCGGGTCCGGTCCGAGGAAGGCGGTCACGGCACCCTCGCCGAGGCCCGCCTCCCGGCTGGCCCGCAGGTCGGTGACGGGGGCGAGACCGACGATGGCCGTCAGCGGCGAATTGGGGGCGGCCATGAGACCCAGGTGGCCTCCGGCCGAGTGGCCGATCGCGACCACGCGGGCGGGATCGCCAGGTTCGGCGCCCTCGGTGAGCCTGACCTTGAGCAGGTCAAGAGCGGCGCGGACGTCGTCCAGCGTCTGGGGCCAGCCGCCGTCGTCATCGCCGCCGGTGCGGCGGTACTCGATGTTCCACACGAGCCACCCGGCGTCGGCCAGGTCGGCGGCGATCGGTTCCATCAACCGGGCGTCGAAGCGGTCGCGCCACCATCCGCCGTGCAGCAGCACCGCGACGGGAAAGGGGGCGTCCGCGTCGGCGTCGGGCTGCCGGACGTAGATCACCTGGCTGGGGTGCTTCCCATAGCAGAGCGTATCTGTCACCGTCATGGGCGCGCCCCTTTCCTCAGTTCTCACAATTGTGAGCCGCCGCTGGGTCCGACCGTAGCGCCCGATATCCGCCGCCGCCAGGGTCGAATATCCGCTGAAGAGGCGATAAGGCAGGCACCGCTCAATCCGCGGCGGCCCGCTCGCGGTACACGCGACCGCCAGCGGGCACCCGGGAGTTCGCGGACGGGCTCACGTCCCCGCGGACCGCTGCGGGCGCCATCGGCGGTGGGCCGTAGTCGCGTCGTCGTTCCCCCGCACCAGCTCCAGTCGCGGGCGGGGGCCGTCCGTCCGCCCGGTCTGCGGCCGACGGGAGCCTGCTCGGAACGGAACCGGCCAGGTGACGCCGGGACCGGAATAGCCCTGCTCGGCGGCCGCGTGCAGCGTCCAGCTCGGGTCGTAGAGGTGGGGGCGGCCCAGCGCGCACAGGTCGGTGCGGCCGGCGAGGATGAGCGAGTTGACGTCGTCGTAGGAGGAGATCGCGCCGACGGCGATCGTCGGGATTCCGGTGTCGCCGCGGATTCGGTCGGCGAACGGGGTCTGGTAGCTGCGCCCGTAGGCGGGTTCCTCGTCCGGGGTGACCTGCCCGGTGGAGACGTCGATGGCGTCGGCCCCGGCGTCGGCGAAGGCGCGGGCGATGGCGACGGCGTCGTCGGCGGTGGTTCCCCCGTCGACCCAGTCGGTGGCGGAGATGCGGACGGTCATCGGCCGGTCGCCGGGCCAGGCTGCGCGGACGGCCGCGAACACCTCCAGGGGGAAGCGCAGCCGTCCCGCCAGGTCCCCGCCGTAGGCGTCGGTGCGCCGGTTGGTGAGCGGCGAGATGAAGCTGGACAGCAGGTAGCCGTGCGCGCAGTGCAGTTCCAGCAGGTCGAATCCGGCGCGGTCGGCCGCGCGGGCCGACGCTGCGAACTCGTCGCGGATCGCGTCGAGTTCGGCAGGCGTGAGCTCGTGCGGGACCTGGTTGACGCCGGGCCGGTAGGGCAGCGGGGAGGGGGCGACGACCGGCCAGTTGCCCTCCTCCAGGGGCTGGTCGATGCCCTCCCACATCACGCGGGTCGAGCCCTTGCGCCCGGAGTGTCCGATCTGCACGCCGATGGCGGCGTCGGTATGGCGGTGGACGAAATCGGTGACGCGGCTCCAGGCGGCCTCGTGGTGGGGGGCGTACAGCCCGGCGCAGCGGGGGGTGATGCGCCCTTCGGCGGAGACGCAGACCATCTCGGTCATGACCAGCGCTGCGCCGCCCAGCGCCTTGGAGCCGAGGTGGACGAGGTGGAAGTCGCCCGGGGTGCCGTCCGTCGCGGAGTACATGTCCATGGCGGAGACGACGACCCGGTTCTTCAGCTCCAGGCCGCGCAGCCGGAACGGAAAGAACATGGGCGGCCGGTGTGCGGGCGAGGACATGGGCGCGGGCGAGGACGGGGCCGAAGGCTGGGGCGAGGACGCGGTCGCGCCGAACCACGCGTCGACGTCGGCCACGAAGGCGGGGTCGCGCACCCGGAGGTTGTCGTAGGTGACCCGGCGGCTGCGGGTGAGCAGGTTGAACGCGAACCGGCGCGGTTCCTGCGCGGTGTGCCGTTCGATGTCCTCGAACCACTCCAGGCTGGCCTGGGCGGCGCGCTGGGTGCTGGCGACGACGGGGCGGCGCTCCTCCTCGTAGGCGGCCAGGGCCGCGCGGACGCCCCGGTTCTCATGGAGGGAGGCGGCGAGTGTGAGGGCGTCCTCCATGGCGAGCTTGGTGCCCGAGCCGATCGAGAAGTGGGCGGTGTGGGCGGCGTCGCCGAGCAGCACCACGTTGCCGCGGTGCCAGGTGTCGGTGCGCACGGTGGTGAACGCGAGCCACCGCGAGTTGTTGGGGACGAGGCGGTGGCCGCGGCCGAGGATGTCGGCGAAGAGCTTTTCGCAGGTGTCGACGGCGTCGTGGTCGCTGTCGCCGGGACGCAGGTCGGGGCGGCTGGTAAAGCCGGCGGCGCGCCACACGCGTTCGTGCATCTCCACGATGAAGGTGCTGGCGTCGGCCGAGTAGGGGTAGCCGTGTACCTGCATGGTCCCGTGCGGCGTGGTCACGATGTGGAAGTTGAACGCGTCGAACACGAGGTCGGTACCGAGCCACATGTACTTGCAGTGGCGGCGGTCGAGGTGTTCGCCGAAGTCGGCGGCGTGGGTGCGACGGGTGGTGCTGTTGGCCCCGTCGGCGGCGACGACGAGGTCGTGGGTGGCGGCGAGATCGGTGGCGGGCGGCGCGGTGGCGCGGAAGCGCAGGCCGACGCCGAGGTCGGCGCAGCGGTCGCGCAGGATCCGCAGCAGTCGTCCGCGGTCGATGGCGGAGAAGCCGTGTCCCCCGGAGGTGATGACCTGGCCCCGGTAGTGGATGTCGATGTCGTCCCAGCGGGCGAATTCGGCGCTGAGGGCCGCGTACACCGCGGGGTCGGCGTGTTCGATCCCGCCGAGGGTCTCGTCGGAGAGCACGACGCCGAACCCGAAGGTGTCGTCGGGCGCGTTGCGCTCATAGACGGTGATCTCGTGGGCGGGATCGAGCCGTTTCATCAGCGCGGCGAAGTACAGGCCCCCGGGGCCGCCGCCGATGCAGGCGATGCGCATGGACGCCGTTCACCCCTCCCTCAGTTTGAATCGCTGCAGCTTGCCGGTGGGGGTGCGCGGGAGGGCCCGGGCGAACTCCACGGCCCGCGGCGCCTTGTAGGGGGCGATCTCGGCGGCGACGAACCGTTTGAGCTCGTCGGCGGTGTCCTCGGACGCGGGGACGCCGTCCCGGGGGACGACGAACGCTTTGACGATCTGGCCGCGTTCGGGGTCGGGGATGCCGACGACCGCCGCCTCGGCGACCTGCGGCGCGCGCAGCAGGACCTCTTCCACCTCGATGGCGGCGATGTTGTATCCGGCCGAGACGATCATGTCGTCGGAGCGGGACCGGTACCAGAAGTAGCCGTCGGCGTCGCGGACGTAGGTGTCGCCGGTGATGTTCCAGCCGTCGCGCACGTAGCGGAGTTGGCGGTCGTCGGCGAGGTAGCGGCAGCCCACGGGGCCGCGTACGGCGAGGCGGCCGGGCTGCCCGTCGGGCACGGGGTCGCCGTCGGCGCCGAGGACGGCGGCGGTGAAGCCGGGGACCGGGATGCCGGTGGAGCCCGGGCGGATGTCGTCGTCGGCCGCCGAGATGAAGATGTGCAGCATCTCGGTGGCGCCGATGCCGTCGATGAGCCGGATGCCGGTGGCGTCGAGCCAGGACTTCCAGGTGGCGGCGGGGAGGTGTTCGCCCGCCGAGACGCAGCGGCGCAGCGAGGACAGGTCGTGTCCGGCGGCCCGGCCGAGCATGGCGCGGTAGGCGGTGGGAGCGGTGAAGACGACGGTGGCGTGGTCGTCCTCGATCGCGCGCAGGAGGCGGTCGGGTCCGGCCTTCTCCAACAGCAGGGTGGAGGCACCGGCGCGCAGCGGGAAGACGAGCAGTCCGCCCAGGCCGAAGGTGAAGGCCAGCGGGGGGCTGCCGACGAACAGGTCGTCGGTGTGCGGGCGGAGCACGTGCGCGGAGAAGGTGTCGGCGATGGCCAGAACGTCGCGGTGGAAGTGCACGCACCCCTTGGGGCGGCCCGTGGTACCCGAGGTGTAGGCGATGAGGGCGACGTCGTCGGCCGCGGCCGGGAAGGCGGGGAAGGGCGTGCCGGGCGCGGCGGCGACGCGTGCGGTGAGGTCGTCGGGGCGACCGGAGCCGTAGAGGGTGACGCGGGTGCGGGCGGCCAGGTCGGGCTCCGCGCGATCGACGGCGGTTTCGAGGTCGTCGGCGAACCGGGCGTCGCACAGCGCGTGGGATATCTGGGCGGAGCGCAGGATGTCGGTGAGCTCTCCGCCGCGCAGCACTGGCAGGACGGTGACGGCGATGCCGCCGGCTTTGAGGACGGCCAGCCAGCAGGCGGCCAGCCACGGCGAGTTGGGGCCGCGCAGCATGACCCGGTTGCCGGGGCACACGCCGAGTTCGTCGGTCAGGACGCGCGCCGCGCGGTCGACCAGCCACCGCAGTTCCCGGTACGTCCACGACTCGCGTTCGCCGCGGATGGCGGGGCGTTCGGGCCCATGGCGCTCGATGGTGCGGTCCAGGAGTTCCTCAGCGCAGTTCACGTGGTGGGGGTAGCGGAGTTCGGGGAGGGGGAAGTAGAGGTGGGGCCACTGGTCGGGTGGGGGGAGGTGGTCTCGGGCGAAGGTGTCGGTGTAGGCGGACGGTGAGAGGGTCGGCTCCATCGCGGATCTCCTGGTCCGGTGCGGGTCAGCGATACAGCTCCCGCGCGATGATGGTGCGCTGGACTTCGGAGGCTCCCTCGTAGATGCGCGGTGCGCGCACCTCGCGGTAGAGCTCCTCCAGCGGGTGGCCGCGTCGCAGGGCACGTGCGCCGTGCAGCTGGACGGCCGCGTCGACGACGTACTGGGCGGTCTCGGTGGCGTACAGCTTCGCCATGGCGGCGCGTGCGGTGAGCGAGAGGGCGCCGTTCGCGCCGACGTGCGGCTCCTCCGCTGTGCTCGTGGAGCCCGGGGGGTTCGAGGCGGGCGCCCGGGCCGGGCCGGAGGCAGTGGCGCCGCGGTCGTCACGGGCGGTGGCGGCGGCGTAGACGAGCAGGCGTGCGGCCTCGGTCCGGGTGGCCATCTCGGCGAGGGTGTGCGCGACGCTCTGCATGTCCTTGAGCGGACCGCCGAAGGCGGTGCGGCGGGCGGCGTGGTCGCGCGCGAGGTCGAGGGCGGCCTGCGCCATGCCGACGACGAACGCGCCGACGCTGGGGCGGAACAGGTCGAGGGTGCGCATGGCGACGCCGAAGCCCCGCCCGGGGGCGCCGAGGAGGTCGTCGCGCGTGACCGGGACCCCGTCGAAGGTGAGGTGCCCCAGCGCGTGCGGCGCGATCATGTCGAGCGGTTCGCCGGAGAGCCCGGGACGGTCAGCAGGGACGAGGAACGCGGAGACTCCCTGCGCCCCGGCGTCGGGGCCGGTGCGGGCGAACACGGTGTAGATGTCGGCGTCGGGAGCGTTGGAGATCCAGGTCTTCTCACCGGTGAGGCGCCACCGGCTCGGCGCCGCGCCGCTTCCCGCTTCCGGTTCGGCGGCCAGGCGCAGCGCGGCGGCGTCGGACCCGGCCTCCGGCTCGCTGAGCGCGAACGCCGCGACGGCGTCGCCGGCCGCGACCTTCGGGATCCAGTGGGCGACCTGCTTCTCGGTGCCGGACTGGACGATGGGGGTGGCGCCGAGCCCCTGCAGGGCCAGTGCGGTCTCGGCCGCGGTGCTGATCTGGGCCAGTGTCTCGCGGAGCAGGCAGAGTTCGACCGCGGACACCGACCGTGTCGGCCCCCCGCCGGCGGCGCCGGGGAAGAGGGGATCGAGCAGCCCACAGCGGCCGAGCCGGTGCAGCAGGCCGCGGTCGACGCGGCCGGTGTGCGCGGGGGGAGGCGACGCGCGGGCGGTCGCGTGGGCGGCGTCGCCGAGCCCACCCGGGCCAGGGCCCGACCGGCGCGGCGGCGGAGGGAACGAGGAGGCCGAGTGCGCGGGGAACGCTGAGCGGAGCTCACGCTCGGCGGTCGCACGCACCCACGCGGCGAACTCGCGGTGGTCGGGGCTGAGCGTGAACGCCATGACGTCCCCTCCCGGGTCCTCCGGCGGTGCGGGCTCGGTGGCCTAGGCTCGAATATACCGATTTCGTGACGACCGTCAATACTTCACTACGCATCACCGACGACGGCCGGACCGCACCTGGAGCCCCACAGGCATAGAGGGGGTGGGGACGTGCTGTGCGGCCTTGTCGGCGAACGTCCTTTCCGGTGTTCGGCGGTGAAAAGCGGCACCGACGGCCGGAGGGGGCTGGGGCGCCGGCCTCCTGGCGAGGCGGGTGGCCGCAAGGAGGGATAGGCGATGTCCCGAACCACGTCTCGCGATGATCATGGGGATGGTCCCGGCAAACCGGACATAACCGGGACCATCCCCATGATCATCGCGGGGAACTTGTGGCAAACCGGGCATACCCGGCGTCCGGTGGCCCGCACACCGACTTCCGGGCCGCCCGCATGGCCCGCCCGGGAGACGACAGGGGCGCCCTGCCCCTTCCCCCTCGTCGCTGCCGCCTTCGTTCCTCCACCAGGGAGGAGACCGGGGTGCGGGCCGACGCCAGGCCGAACTCGCGAGGACACCGGCGCCCCCAGTCCCCTCCGCCGTCGGTGCCGCTTCTCACCCCAGAGCGCCGGAGTGGCGACAGGCGGACAAGGCCGCCCAGCAGACCTCGGAAGTCGCCGCGCCTCTCCCGGTGCGAGGCGACCGGCACCTCAGCGCCCCGCACACTGCTGCCGGGTCATCGCTGTCACGCCGCGCCACAGGGCCGCCGGACGCGGACAGCGGGAACATCCCACGCGGTCGCGATATCGTGCATGTGTGACGACGACATCCGGGACGACATATGGGGCCGAAGTCGCAGAACACCCGGCGGAGCGGCAGAACCGGCGGCCCCGCTCGCTGATCGTGTCGTTCTTCGGCACCTATGCCCGCGAGGTCGGCGGATGGGTCCCGGTCGCGGGGCTCATCTCGCTCATGGCCGAGCTGGACGTGGACGCGCCCGGGGTGCGCTCAGCCGTCTCCCGGCTGAAGCGGCGCGGCCTGCTGGCCCCCGAGCGTGTCGGCGGGGTGGCCGGGTACCGGCTCTCCCCCGAGGGCCTGGCCCTGTTCGACGAGGGGGATCGGCGGATCTTCGACCGGCGGGTCGCCAGTCTCGCCGACGGGTGGGTGCTCGTCGTGTTCTCGATCCCCGAGTCCGAGCGCCACAAGCGGCACCTGCTCCGCTCCCGGCTGGGCCGTCTGGGGTTCGGGACGACGGCGGCCGGGGTGTGGATCGCCCCCGCCCACCTCACCGAGCAGGCCCGGCGCACCATCGCCGATCTGGGCATGGAGTCCTACGTCCAGCTCTTCCACAGCCATCATCTGGGATTCGGTGAGCTCGCCTCGACCGTGGCGGAGTGGTGGGACTTCGACGCCCTCCAGGAGATGTACCGGGGCTTCCTCGACGCCCACGCCCCGGTGCTGGAGCGATGGCGGCAGCACGACCGCGCGACCACGCGCACGGCCGAGGAGGCACACGCGGAGACAGCAGAGGCGGGACCGGACAACGCCGCCGCGTTCACCGACCACCTGCGGGCCGTGGACGCCTGGCGGCACCTGCACTACCTCGACCCCGGCCTGCCGCCGGACCTGCTGCCCGACACCTGGGCGGGCCGGGGGGCCGCCGACGTCTTCTTCGCCCTCCACGAGCTGCTCCGCCGCCCCGCTCTGGAGCACGTGCGCGCGGCGACCGGCCGACACTGAGCGGGTGCGGGCGAAGGCCCGGACCCGCACCCCGGCCCCACCGCGCTCAGGGGTCGGGGATCACGGCGGTGCCCAGCAGCTCGACCTTGGCTTCGGGGGCGAGCAGGCCGCTGACACCGAACAGCGCCATCGCCGGGTAGTGGCGGCCCAGGTGGCGCCGGTAGGCCGCACCGAGCGGCTTGAGGTTGTCCCGATAGGCGGCGACATCAGTGGTGTAGACGTTCAGAGCGACCAGGTGGCCCGGCTCGGCTCCGGCGGCGCGCATGGCCTCCAGGAGGTTGGCGAGCGCCTGGTCGAACTGCTCGACGAGCCCCGGGCCGATGATCGTGCCGTCGGGACGCTGCGCGGTCTGCCCCGCCAGGTGAACGGTGCGGCCCGGGACCGAGACGACGGCGTGCGCGAATCCCACCGGGGCGGCGAGCGTGGGCGGGTTGACGACGCGGTGCGGCGTGCCGTGGCGATCTCCCGGCGACGGCCCCGCGGCTCCGCCCGCGGCGTCGCTCACTCCACTCATCTACCGGCCCTTCCACTGAGGATCGCGCTTGCCGGTGAAGGCCGCGTGGAACTCCGCGTAGTCCTGGCTCTTCATCAGCAGCGCCTGCGTCATGGCCTCCAGCTCGATGGCGCCGGAGAGGTTCATGTCCAGCTCCCGGGAGAGCAGGGCCTTGGTCTGCGCGTAGCCGAACGCGGGGCCGCCCGCCAGCCGCTCCGCCAGCGCGGTGACCGAAGCGTCCAGGTCGTCATCCTCCACCAGTTCGCTGACCAGGCCGTACCGGTCGGCTTCGGCCGCGCCAACGGTGTCGCCGAGCATCAGCAGCTTGGTCGCGTGCCCGAGCCCGACAACGCGCGGCAGCAGGTAGGCGGCGCCCATATCCGCCCCCGACAGGCCGACCTTGGTGAACAGGAAAGCGAATCGGGCCGAGCGCGCGACGACGCGGAAGTCCGCCGCCAGGGCCAGGACGGCTCCCGCACCGGCCGCGATCCCGTGGACGGCCGCGATGACCGGGACCGGGCACTCGCGCATCGACTTGACGACCTCGCCCGTCATGCGGGTGAAGGCGAGCAGGCCGTCGGGGTCCATCTGCAACGTCTCGCCGATGATCTCGTTGACGTCCCCGCCGGAGCAGAAGCCGCGCCCCTGGCCGCGCAGCACCAGCACCCGCGTATCGTCGCGGTGCGGTAGCTCGGCCAGCAGGTCGCGGAGGTCGGCGTAGACGTCGAAAGTGAGGGCGTTGATCTTGTCCGGGCGGGTGAACGTCACCGTGGTGACGCCCCCGGCGTTGGTCAGCTCGAAGTGGTCCCACGTGTCCGTCAGCGGGGCAGACGCACGAAACGGGCTCACGTTTGGATACCTCCTCCGTCGAGGACAAGGGACTGGCCGTTGACGCAGGCGGCCGCGTCGGAGACCAGGTAGCCGACGGCCGCCGCGACCTCCTCCGGCTCCACCAGGCGGCCCAGCGGCCCGGAGTCGGCCAGTGCCTGCCGCGCGGCCTCCGGTGTGCGGCCGGTGCGCTCGGCGATGCGCCGGACCGAACGCTCGGTCATGGGGGTGCGCACGAAGGACGGGCAGACGGTGTTGCTGGTGACGCCGGTGCCGGCGACCTCGGCCGACACCACGCGGGCCAAGCCCAGCATGGCGTGCTTGGACGCCGCATAGGCGGCGGTGTAGGGGGTTCCGGCGCGGGCCGCGATGGAGGCGATGAACACGACGCGCCCATGGCCGCGTTCCCGCATGCCGGGAACGACATGGCGGGTGAGCAGGAACGCCGATGTGGCGTTGGCGGCGAAGTGCTCGCGCCAGGAGCGCAGCGTGGTGCCGTGCAGCGGGGCGCTTTCCGCGGTGCCGGCGTTATTCACCAGGACGTCGACGGGCCCGAGGGCGGAGAGCACGCGCTCTGTCTCCGTCTCGTCGGTGACGTCGCAGACGACGCCGCGCACCGGCGGGTGGCCGGGCGGTCCGGTGTCCGCGGCGCGGGCGATCAGCACTTCGAGATCCCGGAGACGCCGGAGGTCGCGCCCCACGGCGACCACCTCGTACCCGCGCTGGGACAACTCCCGGCACAGGGCGCGGCCGATGCCGCCGCCCCCGCCGGACACCACGGCGAGACGGGCGGAGGTCTCCATGCGCGGCACGCTATCACGCGCCTGTGACCTTCGTCAGAAGATCGTCATACAACGGTGGCGGCACCACGGGACCCGTCGGACGGTTCCACGCAGCACGCGCCCCGGTCCGCACCAACGGGTGTCTCACCAAAAAAGCGGTGGCCCGCCCCCGTGCAGGGGCGGGCCACCGCTTCCGTATCGGTCGCCCTCTTCGGTCGCCGGCGTGGCCGGTCGCCGACCGGGCCGGTGGATCAGGCCTGGTTGAAGGTGTCGGGATCCGGGCCGAAGCGCTCATCGGCGTTGAGGCCGGAGATCGTCTCCATGTCGCCACTGGCCAGCTCGAAGTCGAAGACGTCGAAGTTGGAGCGGATCCGCTCCGGCGTGGCCGACTTCGGGATGACGATGTTGCCCATCTGCAGGTGCCACCGGATGATCACCTGGGCCGGGCTCTTGCCGTACGCCTCGGCGATCTTCACGATGTCCGGATCCTGCAGAAGGTTGCCCTGGCCCAGCGGGCTCCATGCCTCGGTGGCGATGTCGTGCTCGCGGTGGAACTCGCGCAGCGGCCCCTGAGTCATCCGCGGGTGCAGCTCGACCTGGTTGACGGTCGGCGCGATGCCGCCCTCGTCCAGGATCCGCTGCAGGTGCTCGATCTGGAAGTTCGAGACCCCGATCGCCCGCACACGACCCTCGATGTACAGGCGCTCCAGCGCCTTGTAGGTGCTCATGTAGGTGTCGCGCTCAGGCATCGGCCAGTGGATCAGGTACAGGTCGAGCCGCTCCAGTCCCAGGCGCTGCATCGAGGCGTCGAAGGCGCGCAGCGTCGCGTCATACCCCTGGTCGCTGTTCCACACCTTGGAGGTGATGAACAGCTGGTCGCGATCGATTCCGGAACGGCGGATGGCCTCCCCGACCCCCGCCTCGTTTCCATAGACCGCGGCCGTATCGATGCTGCGGTAACCAGCTTCGAGCGCCGTACCGACGACGCCCACGACGTCTTCGTCGGCTACCTGCCACACCCCGAACCCCAGCTGCGGAATCCGCACACCGTTGTTGAGGGTGACTTCGGGAACCGTGAACATGTATGTACTCCCCCGTCACTGCAGGCTCAACCGAAGCGTTGAGCTACTAACTCCCTCTGCGGCAACCCCCCAGGTGCGAGGGCACATTCCCGCTGCCCCCGCACTGTGAAAAGCCCCACTCCCCCACCATTACCCGGAATCGGGAAATGCACGCCAGGGGTTTATGGGCAGTGACAGAACCACGACCTGCGCCGGGTCGGCACCGACCCGCCTCGGCCGGAACACGCCCGCTCCCGGCGATTGGGGTACGGCGAGGCGACCGGTCGGCCGACCGCCTCACCCGCGCAGCGGACTCCGCTCAGCCGTCGAACTCGTACACAACCCCGAACACGACCAGCGCGTCCGGCTCGGTTCCCAGTTCGAGGTCCTCGAACTCCGCGGCCTTCCCCTGCCGGATGACGTAGGGGGCTCCCGGCCAGCGGGTCTCGATCTCGTGGGAGATCGCCGTGCGCGCGGCGGCAGCGGCGACGTCCCTTTGGTCGGGTGTGTCGATCTCCTCCGCCTCAAAGACGCGGGAGACCAGGTCGACGGCGTGTGCCTGCTTCGGAACCAGCCGGGACCGGCGGCCCACCGCCGCCAGTCGCGGACGGAGCCATTTCTCGGTGCGCTGTTGCTCCATGCCTCATCTTCTCTCCGAGAACACGGATTGTCACCCATCACAACAGAACGGATGAGGACCACTGCCGGTCCTCATTCACCATGGTCCTCAAAGGGTCCGTTGGGCAAGGAGGCCGGGGCGACCGGCATGGGCGGTAGCCGCGGGCGAAAGGCACCGCGGTGACGACGCGAGCAAGCGGCACCGTCGGCGGCGGGACGACGGCCCGGCCAGCCCCGAACAGGTCGCACCGGACGAGAGCGACGGAGGGCCGCCTCCCCCGGGGCGGTCGGCGTCGTCTCACCCCCGCCCCGAGCAGCGACCGGACGCAAGCGTAGAGTGGACCGCACGCTGATCGCGCCGCGTCCCGACGATCGTCCACTCCTCGGGCATGCCGCCGAGGTACCGGGACGCGATCTCCGCGCTCTTCACCACTGACACCGAGCGCAATCGAAAAAGGGACCATGGCGACTTTTCGCGTCCGAATGACCGACGGATCCCTGCACACCGAGCAAGCTCTCCGTGTGCGCACCGACAACGACAACCTCTACCTCGAACACCGCTCCTCCGGGGACTGGAGCCCCGTATTCGGCTCCCCGCTCGCCGACATCGAGCAGGTCCAGCGCCGCTACACCGAGTACAACGGCCGCTGGGTGTGGGTGACCGAATCCCTTCCCGCGACTCAGTCCGAGATGAAGTAACGGACGACATCGGCGGCGCAGCGGCCGCCGTCATACCCGAGCGCGTGGGGCGGGAACTCGACCCCCTGGCCGAGGGCCGGGAGCGCTGACTCGACGTACCCGCCGTCGCGGCGCTGGCCGCGGGCGGTGTCGACGACGAACCCAGTGCGCCCGCCGTGGGCGCCAACGGAGTCCTCGACCGCTCCGCTCGTGGCGGCAAGGTTCGTAACGACGCGGTCGGCGTCCGGCTCGGCCAACTCCGACCCGCCCTCTGGCCGGCCTCCGCGAGCGCCCTGTGTGGGTGCGGGTCGCGGTGGGTACCGACCCTGCGGACGGGGCCGGGCGCGTGGCGCGTCCACGGGTGACCCCGCTGCGAGGGAGCATGGGATGCCGACGATCCAGGTCAGCGAGGCGACGATCGCCTACACCGACACCGGAGCGCCCCCGGACCTGCCCGACGCGCCGACCGTGGTGTTCGGTCACGGCCTGCTGTTCAGCGGGTGGTTGTTCCACCACCAAGTGGCCGCGCTGCGCGACCGCTACCGCTGTGTCACCGTCGACTGGCGCGGTCAGGGCGACAGCGCGCCCACGCGCGACGGCTACGACATGGACACGCTCACCGCCGACGCCGTCGCCCTGATCGAGCGGCTCGGCGTGGCCCCTGTTCACTACGTCGGCCTGTCGATGGGCGGCTTCATCGGACAGCGCATCGGCGCCCGGCGCGGCGGTCTCCTGCGGTCGCTGACGCTGCTGGACACCAGCGCCGACGCGGAGGACACCGCAAAAGTCGGGCGCTACCGGCTGCTCGCGTCCGTCTACTGGCTCGTCGGACTGCGGCCGGTGTTCGGACAGGTGGCCCCGCTGATGTTCGGGCCGACGTTCCGCGCCTCCGCGGAGAGTCGAGCGGTCATCGACGAGTGGGCCCGGCGGCTGAAGCGGTGCCCGCGCTCGGGCATTCGCAAAGCCGTCCTCGGCGTCGCCGACCGAGCTCCCGTCCACGAGGAGATCGCGGGCATCACCGTGCCCACCCTCGTCGCCACCGGCGCCGAGGACGCCGCACTCCCTCCCGACCACGCCGAACGCGTCGCCGCGCGCATCCCCGGGGCACGGCTGGAGACCATCCCGGACGCGGGCCACTCCAGCCCGATCGAACAGCCAGAGGCCGTCACCTCGCTGCTCGGCGACTTCCTCGCATCGGTCGACGCGACCCGACCGCCCGGAACGGGCTGATCCGCGTGCCGCGGGCACCCCCGAGCACACGGAGGTGATCCGGGAGAACACGCGCGCGTACTGGTGCCCAGGGGAAACAGCGATTAGAGTCCCAAAGCAGAACACGGTTCGGTCGCCGGTTTCGCGCAGGCGGCCCCTCTATTCCTCTTTCTCCCTGTTTTCCGAAGGCCAGGTGAATCCATGCAGCTCACGCAGGAGACGCGCGACTTCATCGACAAGCTCAACGAAGGGTTCCCCGCGATCGACGACGACGCGTCGGCCGCCGAGCTTCGCGCCGCTGCCAGCCCCGGTGCCGCGATTCAGGGCCCCGACGTGGCCCTGGTGCGTGACCTGACGGCCCCTGGACCGGCCGGATCTATCCCCCTCCGGCAGTACCGCCCCGCCCCGGACACGGTCGCGCCGGGCGTCGTGTATTTCCACGGCGGCGGGTTCGTCCTCGGAGATCTGGACTCGCACGACCACGTGTGCCGCATCATCGCCGCGCGGGCCGGGGTCGTCGTCGTTTCGGTCGACTATCGACTCGCGCCAGAGCACCCCTTCCCCGCCGCGCCCGACGACGCCTTCGCGGCGACGCGCTGGGTGTCTGAGAACGCAGCGGAGCTCGGCATCGACCCGGACCGACTTGCGGTCGCCGGGGACAGCGCGGGCGGCTGCCTGGCGGCGGTCGTCCCCCTGCTGGCCCGGGACGAGGACGGGCCCGCGATCGCCTACCAGGCGCTGGTCTACCCGGTGGTCGACCAGGGCGGCGGCTCCGACGGCCGGCTGTATCCGTCGCGCGCGGAGAACGGCGACAACTACCTGCTCACCACCGCGGCGATGGGGTGGTTCGGCAAGCAGTACATCGCGACCCCCGCGGACCGACACGACTTCCGCGCCTCACCGATCCGCGCCGCGTCCCTGGAGGGCCTGCCACCCGCGCTGGTCCTCACCGCCGACTTCGACCCTCTGCGCGACGAGGGCGAGGCGTACGCCCGCGCGCTGGCGGCGGCGGGGGTCCCGACGACCACCGTGCGGATCAACGACGGCTTCCACGGGATTCTCGGCTTCGGACAGTTCCTGAGCCCGGCCAGACGCGCCGAATCCGCACTGGTTTCGGCGTTGCGCGCGGCGTTCACGGAGGAGACGTCGAGCGGCCAGCGGTCGTCGTCCACAGAAACGCGGCGGTGACCGCGGTGAGCCCCGAGACGGCCCCCAGCAGGCCGAACGCCCAGCGGTAGGCGGCCGGCTCGCTACTGCCGCCGGCCGCGGTGAGGGCGATGACCACCACCGCGGCGCCCAGGGCGCCGCCGACACGCTGCACGATGTTGACCAGGGTGGCGGCGTCGCCCATCCGCTCAGTGGCGACCGACGCGTAGGCGGCGGTGATCGCGGGCATCTGGCCCAGGGCCAGCGCCGCCCCGCGCAGCACGAGGATCGCGGTCAGCGCGGCGGGCGGAAGCGCTCCGGAGAACAGGAACGGCAGGGTGGCGCTGGTGAGCAGCACCGCCCCGATGAGGCAGACCGGCCCCGCCCCGAGTCGGTCGCTCACCGTCCCTGCGACGTAGAGGGCGACGGCCGATCCCAGCCCCATGGCCAGCAGCATCAGCCCGGTGGCCATGCTGTCCCGGGCGGCTACGAGTTGCAGGTAAAGCGGTAGCAGCAGGAGTCCGCCGTACATGTTCGCGCCCGTGAGCCCGGCGATCAGGGTGGCGGCGGCGAACCTCGCCCGGCCCAGCAACCGCAGCTCGATCAAGGGGTGCTCGCTCCGCAGCGCGCAGGCGACGAATCCGGCGGCCAGCAGTGTCCCCAGGCACACCGCGACGACGGTGACCGCCGTGGTACCCGTGGCGCCGGTCCCGGTCGCACCGTAGAGCACGAGCGGAAGCCCGAGGCCGAGGAGGACGAGTCCGCGGAGGTCGAGACGGCGGTCGGTGTCCGTCACGGCGTCGATCGCCAGACCACGGGCGCCGATGAGAGCGGCCGCGCCGATCGGGACGTTCATCCAGAACAGCCACTGCCACGAGGCCACCTCCAGGAGGAGCCCGCCGACCGCCGGGCCGACGGCCGGACCGAGGCTGACGACCATGCCGGACAGTCCCATGACCCGGCCGAGCTGGTCGCGTTCGGCCGCCGAGCCGAGGACGGCCTGGCCGACCGGAACCATCACGCCCGCGGCCAGCCCCTGGACGAGTCGGGCGGCGACCAAAAACAGGATCCCGGGCGACAGCGCGCAGAGGACCGAGGCAGCGGTGAAGACAGCCAGCGAGACGGCCCAGACGCGCCCCTGCCCGTAGCGAGCGCCGAGCCATCCGGCGGCGGGGAGCGAGACAGCGAGCGCGATGAGGTATCCGGTGGCGACCCACTGAACTATCGGGAGGGCCGCGCCCGTGTCGGAACGGATGGACTCCAGGGCGAGGTTGGCCACCGTGGAGTCCAGCATGGCGAGGAAGGCGCCCGCCCCGGTAACCGCCGCGATTTTCCAGACCCGGAGGGGAATCGCCGTAGAGGCCGAAGCACGCGGCGCAGATGCGGTCACGGCAGAGGGATCCTTTCTGGACGTCCCTAGTGGTCCCTGGACGAGCTCCGGCGATCGGGACTTCGGGGCCGTGGAACCGCCAGCGGCCGGACCCCGCCCCAGCGTTATGATACACACGTATCACAAAGATGGCGAGCGCGAGCGGCCCGGGCGCACGATCACCCCGCACTCGCCCGCCACCGCTGGCGGCGCGCCTCGACGCGTGGGCACCACTCGCTCACCCCCGACGTCCGATCCCCATCCGTCCCCCGGCACCGCGCCATCTTCCGGCCGCGGGGTCTCCGTTCCGCCTCCGTCCCCGCTTCGGCGCGGACGGTGGAACTCCCCCATCGCCCCCACACCCGCGCTTCACAGCGCCGGACCGCCCCCACCGGCGGGACACACACCTGGAACCACCCGGGCGCGCCCCTCAGAATCGAAGCGCCGAACAAGCCGATCGACTCACCGCCCGACTCCCCTTTCCCTTTCCCCAGGTCATGAGAGAGCCCTTTCAATGATCGCCGGACGATAGGCGACCGGCGCCCGTCGAAGAACGATGAAGAACTCTTGCGTTAACGGCGTCATGTCACATATTTCGGGGGAGCGAAGCGGGAAAAGCGTGATTCCGGAGAAGTTTGAGAGGCCGCCGGACACCGCGGCCGGGGAGGATACACAATGGCGACCCTGCACCCGGCCGTCCTCAGCCTGTCGGCCGTCCTTCCCATCGTCGCGATCGGCGTGCTCCTTGTCGGGCTGCGATGGCCCGCCAAGTACGCGATGCCCGTGGGCTACGCGGTGGCGGTCGCCCTCGCCGTCGCGGTCTGGCAGGTGGGGTGGCGGGAGATCGCCGCCTCGACCGTCCAGGGGTTCATCATCGCCATCGGGCTGCTCTACATCGTCTTCGGAGCCCTGCTCCTCCTCGCGACGTTGAACGCAAGCGGCGCCCTGCGCTCGATCCGCGCGGCGTTCACCCGCATCACTCCCGACCGACGAGCACAGGTCATCATCGTCGCCTGGCTGTTCGGCAGCTTCATCGAGGGCGCCTCCGGGTTCGGCACCCCCGCGGCCGTGGCCGCTCCCCTCCTGCTCGCGCTCGGGTTCCCCGCAATGGCCGCCGTCATGGCCGGGCTCATCATCCAGAGCACGCCGGTCAGCTTCGGCGCGGTCGGAACCCCTCTGCTCGTCGGCGTCCGCGGAGGGCTCGCGGGATCGGCGGAGGTCGAGCAGCGCCTTGACGCCGCCCAGATTGGACTGGACGCCTACATCAGCGGGCCGGTCACGCTCCACGTGGCGGTCATGCACGCCATCGTCGGCACCCTGGTCCCGCTCTTCCTGGTCTGCATGCTCACGCTCTTCTTCGGCGAGCGCCGCAGCGCGGCGGACGGCCTGCGGATCGCCCCCTTCGCGCTGTTCGCCGCGCTCGCCATGACGGTCCCCTACCTCCTGACCGCCTGGCTGCTGGGACCGGAGTTCCCCGCCCTCTTCGGTGGGCTCATCGGGCTGGTGATCGTGGTGTTCGCTGCGCGGCGGGGATTCCTTATGCCGTCCGAACCATGGGATTTCCCGCCTCGTCGGCGGTGGCTGCCCGACTGGATGGGCCGCATCGTGCCGGACACCCGGGAGATCGCCGACGGCGACATGGGGGTGGCCCGGGCGTGGGTGCCCTACGTCCTGGTCGCGGCACTCCTCCTGCTCACCCGCCTGGCCCTGGCCGACCCCCTCCAGGCGGTGACGATCGAGTGGACAGGGATCTTCGGGACCGACATCTCCGCTGACTTTAGCCCGCTGTGGTCCCCCGGGTTCGTGTTCCTGACCGTCATCGCGCTGACCTACGCCATCCACAGCATGAAGCGGCCGGAAATCGCCCGGTCATGGATCGTCGCCGGCCGCCAGCTCGGCATGGCCGCCGTCGCACTCCTGGCCGCGGTCCCGATGGTCCGGGTCTTCATCAACTCGGGCGCCGAATTCAACGCCTCGGGCCTGGACAGCATGCCCCTGACCCTGGCGGCCGGAGCATCGGCACTCGCCGGCCACTCCTGGCCGATTTTCGCCCCCTGGATCGGCGCCCTCGGCGCCTTCGCGGCCGGGAGCAACACGGTCAGCAACCTGATGTTCTCGCTCTTCCAGTTCTCCACCGCCGCCCAGATCGGAGCCCCGACCCACGTGGTCGTCGCCGCCCAAGCCGTCGGCGGAGCGGCGGGCAACATGATCACGGTGCACAACGTCGTCGCCGCCTGCGCCACGGTCGGCCTCATCGACAAGGAGGGCGCCCTCATCCGCAAGACCGTTTTCCCCATGGCCTACTACTGCCTGGCCGCCGGAATGCTGGCCTACGTCCTCAGCTACGGCGTCGGCCTGAACGCGGGAACGATCGGGCTGGCGACACTGGCCCTTGTCATGGCAGTGACGGCGGCCGTGTCGTTTCGTTCGTCGCCACGGCCCAGGGGGAACTCACGCCTGGGCAGAACGTAGGTCCTCCGAGGGGCGAGCCATGGCCAGCACGGGGGTTGCGTGAGCACTCAATGAGCGCTAGATCCACGAGCACTTATTGGACACTCACGAGCAGGAACCTATGAAGATTCGAAAAAATCCGATAAAAGAGCGCCGATCCGAGATTGGAATCACCCAACAGGGAGCAGCCCGGCGCGGCGGAGTGTCGCTGGCTACATGGCGGCGTTTCGAGAATGAGACATCTTCCGCGAGTGATCTCGGTGCCTTTCGCAGTGAGAGCCTCAAAGGGCTCGCTCGCGCACTTGCACTAAAGCTTTCAGAACTCAACCAATTTCTAACAGAAGGGACCGGACAGGCACCTGGGGATCAGCACAGGATGGAGACCCACAACACTGTCCAGAAATTCAATGCAAGCTTCAAGGGAGACCCCCTCACCCCCAGAGATGCCATGGCATTGGGCCAGACAGTGGCATTCTCTGACTTCGCCCCCACCAAAACCGGACGGTACTCCACCACGGGCGGATTCTCGGTTGACTTTCCCTCTTACCTCAAGGGAGAGGTAACGATCAGAGAGGTTCCGCTTCTCTGTGACCTACCGGACTGGGTCCTCGTCCAGGTCAATAACCACTGGCTCACCCGAATGGGCGAATGCATCATGCGCATCGGGGATTCAATCCTGGAAAGAGCGAGGATTCCCGTCATGCGGTGCATCGCTGATGAGGTTGCGATGTCCATCGTCATTACGAATACGGACCCACCCCGCCAAGGGGACGACGAGATCTACCCAGGCCTCCTCGGCGGCGAAGATATCTTCGGCTGCGACCCGGACGTAGACGACCCTGATGACATGGCCTCCCATCGAGAGGAATGGATGGATCGCATGTTCGGTGGACTTATTCCAACCGATTCAGCCAACGGCCATCGAGGAACGAAGCTCGCCCTCATGAAATGGTACGGACAGGGCGTATACGAGACGAGCGACCCCCTCCACCCGCTTAGGTGGTTCGACCGATACGACTTGAGCGAACGATTCAACCGAGAAATAGAATTACTCGAACTCCCCGAAGAGGAACGCGAGAAGCAGGAACGCGCGGCCATGGAGAGAGCCGCCAACGCCATGGACGAAGCGTTCAAGGAGTAGAGAACTACACGACCATCACGGAATCAGGGTGGCCGGCTCGCCAAAGAAAGGCGGCGGTTCATCTGGTTGCGTTCGGGCATCAGAGCGCTGCTTCCCTGGAACGGACCCGGTCGCTGCGGGCAGTAGGAACAGATCTCTATGGCACCGCGACGCCGCACGCGCCGAACTGACTGACCGCACCGGCTTCTGGCAGCGGCCTTCTCGACGGACCGCAGCCGGTCCGGACGGTTGCCGCGGCAGCGCGGCCGCTCCAAACCATCGCCGTCCCCACTTGGCCTACGTACCGGCCAGCGGTCACCCCGGCCTGACCGTCGACCACTTGCACAAAAACAAGACGTGGACCGGCGCGATCCCGACGTTGGAACTGCTCGCCGCCGACGCCGTCCACCGCGAGACCGACCGGTTCGGCGCGCGGCTGCGGAGACGACGGTTGCGCCATGCCGACTCCCGCAACGGCATCCGAGGGACTCGCTCTGCGAAGGTGGGGACCTCTGCACTGACCGCGGACTAGAGGACCTTGGGGAACTCGTTCACCTCTGCCCGCGGCAGTGCCGTGGCACCTTGGACCTCCCGCGGCTGCCAGTGCGCCCCGCTGGTCCGACCACCGTGCGCGGGAGCGTCCATGGCACCTCATGCGCCTCGACGCCCCCGGTACTACGACGCCTCGAAGCGGTCGAAGGTCAGGCGATCGGCGTGTAGATGAGGCCGAGCTTGTCCACTTCGTCGCCGGAGCGGCCGTGGAATCCCGCGATCCGCCACCCGACCGGTGCCGTGTAGGTGACCGTGTCCGTGGTGGGCGTTCCGACGGCCAGGGTGCGGCCGCGGTCGGTGCGGAACTCGGCGGAGAATACGCGGGTGTGGCCGTTCTTCTTGCCGGTGGAGAGGGTCACCGACGCCAGGTTCTCCCCCGTCTCCAGAGAGAGCTCGGCGGCGGTTCCGCCGGTGCCGCCGTGAGCGGTGCGGGTGCCGTCGGCATAGCGCATCCCGACCGCGTCGATGCGCGATCCGGCCCGCAGGGTGAGGGCGGTCGGTCGCGCGCCTGCCGCGATGCGGGCGACGTCGGTGAAGGGCGTACCGTGCGGGCCGCCCGTGGGGTCACTCATCTGGACGGCGTCGTCCGTCGTCCACGAGAACTCGGCCGTGTGCGGGAAGTGGTCGGACAGCATCTCGCCCGCGCCGTCGAGAAAGTCGGCGTGGTCGTTGGCGTAGCCGGTGAGCTCCAGGTCAATGAACACGTTGCCGCGGAACAGCACCTTGTCCACCACCTCGCAGTCGTCGACGAGCGCGTCCGGGTCGCACACCAGAGCGGGGTCTCCGGCAGCGGGGCGCCGACCGGCGCGCTCGGTCGCGACCCAGGCGTCGGTGAGGCCGTTGGCGTCGACGAGCTCACGGATGTTGTCTTCAGCGCGTGTGTAGCGGGTGTTGGTGTCTCCCATGACGACCACGGCGTTGTCCCGCGAGTTCCGCTGGATGTACTCGGACAGCTGGGTGATGTTGGACCGGCGCGCGGCCAGGTCGGCGGAGGTCACCCCGGCGTTGGTGTGGAGGTTGTAGAGGTCGAGGTAGACACCTTCGGCGAGACGGATCCGGGAGAAGGTGAAGCCCTTGGGCGTCAGGCAGTCGACCCCGTTGCACTCGTCCCATCTCACCCGCTCGAAGTCGCTGTACGGGTAGGTGGAGAGCGTGTTCAGGCCGTCCCCGAACGGGACGCCTCCGCTGGTCGGAGTACGGTGCGGGTGGTCGTCGGCCTCGTAGAGCGCTGCATGGTGGTTGAAGTCCTCTTGCACGTGGACGATGTCGTAGGCGCCGATTCGTTCGCCGATGATCGGCGTGTTGACGCTGGGGTTCTCGTCGGTACCGATCTCGGGCAGCCCGGCGATGTTGTAGGTGAGGACGGAGAATCGGCCGCCGTGAGCCGCCTCCGCGGGGGACGGCGTCGACGCGAGTGCGGGGAGGGGCGCCAGCAGGAGCAGTACCGCCGCACCAACGGCGAGTGAGCGGGACATGTGGCCTCCGATATCTGTGGGGGGAGGAGGACGTGTCCGGACTACTCTTGCGGGTGAATATTGAAGTTTCAACGCATCCTGCGCAATGCCCCGATCGTCGGACCGTCGCGGAGGAGGACCCGAGGACCTGAGTCGCGCACACACCGTTCCGCGCACTGCATCCGGTCCCGGCGCGATGATGAGCGCGAATCGGGGATGAATGTGTTCCCGACCTGGCTTAACCAGCGGATCGAGGCGCTCATATCGACGCTGAAGCGCCAGCTTGGGCTGCATCGCCATGCCGCTCGCACCGCCGATGACCTGCGGGAACGCACCGCCAGAGCATCTACGCGCTCAACGCCGGGATATGACACAGCTGGTTGATCAGGGCCGCCCCGGTCAAGCGGTCGCTGATCGCTTACGACCACTGACCAGGGCACAAGAGCTTCATCAATGAGCTGGGGTCAGCCCTGCCCGACGCTGGACTTGCGGAAGGAATGTTCGGAAGCATGCGATCGCCGGTCGCGGTCGAGCCAGCTCTTCCCTTCGGCGGCGATCCCTTCCAGGATCCGAAGCGTGTGCCCGAAACCCGCCGCATCGATGCTGATCTTGGAGATCGCCCGAGGATCTTCCCCGGGATCCGGTTGCCCGGCCTCGGGTTCAGTGACGACGGTGCTCTTCGGATCCCCGTTCATGAGGGTGAGCTTCAGGGTGCAGCCGAACCCCTCTGTCTGGTCCACGTGCACCGACGAGATCGCATCAAAACGGAAGTGCTCGCGTTCTTCACCTAAAGTCACGGCGTGCTCGAAGTCGAGCTTGGAGTTGACCTCATGGACGCCGTCCTCCGTCATGAGGAAGACTTGGATGTTGTATTTCGAGTAGCGCCAAGGGCCGCCCCGCACCCGCGCTCTCTTGGAGGGGCGATGCGGGGTCTGAAGGAAGGCGTGCGCAAGGATGTCGTGCCAGGCCAGCCGGTGGTACTTCAAAGCACGGTTGAGAATTATCGTCTTATCGCAGTTCAGCCACTCCTCCATCTCCTCTTCGGACGGACGTGTCGCGTCGAGTTTCTCCTTCCAGCGCTTGCACTCCTTTTTACGTTCTGCCGCCGCCTGAAAGCGCTCGCTCGCCCTGTCTTCGCGGCACCGGTACTCACTGCTGATGTGCAGCCAGAGGGGCGCGGCGAATCTGCCGGTCACCACTGCCACCAGGGCGGACACGACGGTGAGGACCGGTGACGAGTGCAGCGCCCCGATGAGGACTCCTGCGGCCGCAGGGAAAAGGGCGAGGCAGGAGGTCCAGCACCAGGCCTTTGTGGACGCCGCGACCTTGTACTTCTCGCGGTACCCGAACAGTGTTCCTGCTTCCCAGCGTCCGCGGACGTCGCGGGCCATGAATCGGATGAGCCAGTGGACCTTCTCGGCCCTGATTCTGCTCTCTCGATAGATCTCGACGACCTCGTTGCGGAGTGTGTTCCGGATTCCCGCCGTTTCAGCGAGCCACTGGTCGCGCTTCTCGCCTCTCGGGCCGTACTTGACGAAGTAATAGTCGAACGCGCTGTCGATGCGATTGGCGAACCCCTTTTCGGGGGCCCGGGATCGTGCCAGTGGAGCCCTGTGCTCGCGCTCCTTTTCTCGAAGCCTCCTTGCGCGGTAGTGCCAGTCGCGCCCCTTTTGGAGGGCGAAGTATCCGGATGCGAGGAGGAGTAGGTAGGAGAGTATCGGCAGCGGCTCGGCGTGCATCAGCACCGACCAGCCGAGATAGCCGGTCGCCGCCGTGAACGGTGCGGACCAGGCGGCCGTTCGCAGGAGGACGGTGGCGGGGACGGCTATGGCGGCGACGGGGCGAACACGCGGCTCGGCAGGGTCGGCCTGAAAGTACGCCCATATGCGGCCGGCGCGGTCATTGCTCTCCCTGGCGTCCTTTGCGGCTTTGTAGGTCTCAGCCCAGACGCTGTTCTTGAGACCCCCGGTCAGGACGAGGTCGAGATGGCGGATGACCTTGTCGCGTTGAGGCCCCGGCAGGGAGTCCAGCTTCTTGAGAGCCAGTCCGTGATCGCGGGCGGGGACCTCCAGGCAGTCAACGAGGTCGCACACCACTTCCGAGGCGCGTTTCCAGTCATCGTCGGCGTGACCAGCCAGCTTCTCCGGGAGCCGCCGGAGGCGCTCGCGCTCGTCGGGGACAAGGTCGCGGTAGGAGCGTTTGCTGAGCATGGAGAGTGCCCAGTGGAAGTACACCTCGGCGTCGTCATACCCGTGGGCGATCGCCTCATCGATGAGCTCGCGGGCCCGCGCCGGGGCTCCGTTCTCCAGGAATCGAAGCCCGACCTCGTACTTCCGGGAAGGTGGCGACTCAGGATTGACCTGGTACACCGTCGAGTTGTGGACGCTCTCGGCCTGAATCCCCACCGTGGAACCTGGACCGGCCGTGTTGGTCGTTTCGGCGCCGACGGTGTTCATGACATTCCTTGCACTGCGGCGATGTAGCCGTCCACCTTCGCTTCGAGTCCCGGTACGCCGTCGATCAGCCCCCGCAACCGCTTGAGGGAAAGAACGGAGCCCTTCTTCTCCGCCGCGGTGTTCCCCTCCAGCGCCTTCCTAGCGAGCTGGAGTTCCGCGTCGGCTGCCATGTAGGTAGCGTCGTCAAGCGCTCCGGATGACCGCTCGCGCACCAGCTCGCTCCGGAATTCCTCCAGGTCGGTGGCGAGATCGGGGGTACGCGCGCCCCGAGCGTCCTGCCCCATGAAGACGTAGTTGCCTCCGGAGGCGGTCCCGGCCTGGATGCCCACCTGGCCTGATGAGTAATTGTTGACGGTGTAGCCGCCCCTGGAGAATTCTCCCGAGTGCATCGCACTACGCTCCCGATCCGTGATCAGTTCCGCGGCCAAGCGGATGGCGAACGCCGCCGCGTTCTCGGCGGCCACCGGTTGCCATGCGCGGTCTTCCGTGCTGGCCTTGCTGCCGTCGGCGCGGTCGCTGATGCCGCGGACGATCGCCACGGGCGATCCGTTCAAGTGCCCGGCCTGTGCGACCCCGGCGGCTTCCATCTCGATGGCCAGCGCATCGTTGTATTTTTCCCGGATCCACATTGCCTCGTGGGAGATTCGGGAATTCTGCACAATCTCACCGGCGGCTATAGGTCCGAAGTGAACGGTCGGCTTTCGACCGCCGGGTCCCGTCGGATCTGCCCAATCATCGACCCGTCCCAAGTAGGAGCCGATCTGACTGATCTCGTGGGCGGCTTCCCAGGCGCGGGGACGCGCTTTGAGGCCGTCGTCCTCGCTGGTGCCCCCGTGGTAGGCGTACACCTGTGTCGCCATCACGACGTCACCGAGCGAGGTGGTGTCCCACAGCGCGCCGGCGACACCGACGAATATGACGGCGTCCGGGGAGAACTGCTGGATCGCACGCTCGGCCAGGACAGCGGCGGGGTGATTCCCTTTACCGGTCAGCCCCAGTGCCACGCGCCCCCCGGCCCCCGGAAGGGTGCCGATATCGAATCGGGTGCCTCTTTCGTGGCGGTGCATCCGGGGATCGACCAGCCGACGGCGCACGGCCTCGTATTCGAGATTGAAGGCGGTGAGTACCACCACCAGGCCGTTCGTCATGTATGCACCTCGTTCGTGGTCGATGGTCCGGGGCGGACCAGCGGAGGGTGGAGCGTCGTCCGCGTCCCCGCTCGGAACAGTCGGGCAGGTCGGCCCTTCGTGGTGCGCTGGTTCGGCCCCGCGGGGACGATGAAGCCGGGGACCCGCTGGATCTTTCGGTAGAAGTTCCGCGGGTCGAGCCGGACGCCCCATACGGCCTCATAGACCTGCTGAAGTTCCGCGATGGTGAAGGTCTCACTGCAGAAAGCAGTGGCGAGCGAAGTGCGTTCGAGCTTTGTTCGGGCGCGTTCCAGAGCATCGGTGAGGATCTGCTCATGGTCGAAGGCGAGCTTAAGTCGGCCCAGGGACACTTCGTGGACGGGCTGCCAGGAGGCGGCCGCCGCGTCGGTGCCCGCTACCGGTACGGGGAGAGCGGGCGCGATCGCAAGGTAGGCCACGGAGACGACCCGTCCGCGGGGGTCGCGGTCGGGAGCACCGTATGCACCCAGCTGCTCCAGGTGGAGGCGCGATGCGTCGAGGTTCGCTTCCTCGCGCAGCTCGCGGTGGGCGGCGGTCTCGATGCCCTCACTGGCATTGCTCAGAAATCCGCCGGGGAGGGCCTGCGTACCCGCATAGGGATCGATGCCGCGCTCCACGAGCAGCACATGGAGCGTCATGGATCGCAGGGTCAAGATGACCAGGTCCACGGCGAGTAAGACGGGCGGTGGTTCCCAGGAATCATCGGGCATGGCGGCAACCCTAGCTTCCTGTCACTCGGACAGGAAGGGCGATTCGCGCCAATATCGTGTCCGATTCCGGACCCGCGGTAGATAGATATCCCTTAGGTAAGAAATATCTGCCGTCCTGGTAAGTCGAGGGATACAGGGAATTCGATGTGAACGGCCGCCACCGCCCGCCGAATCCCCGTGCTGACCGACCACCCTCGGGGTGAGCAGCGAGAAATCCGCATTTCTCATCACACGTCGAAATTCAGGCTGTAACCTGGTCCGACCTCGCGACCCGCTGGCGAGCCTCTCCCTGCCCATCCAGTCGAAGAGGGGTCGGCGATGACCGGATACGCCGTCGTGGACGTAGAGACGACGGGGATCACACCTGCAAGCCACCACCGCGTCGTCGAGATCGCCGTGGTGCACGTGGACGAGTCCGGTTCGGCCGGTACCGAGTGGACGACGTTGCTGAACCCCCGGCGCGACCTCGGCGCCGGACACATCCACCGGATCCGTGCCCGCGACGTCCGTAACGCGCCGCAGTTCGACCAGGTCGCCGGTGAGCTGGCGGATCTTCTCTGCAACCGCGTGGTGGTCGCGCACAACCTCGCGTTCGATATGCGCTTCCTCGCCGCAGAATACGCACGGATGGGCGTCGAGATACCGGTGTCGGCTTCCGCCGGGCTGTGCACGATGACCCTTGCCGGGCGCTACCTGCCCGGTGCCGGCAGGCGATCGCTGGCAAGGTGCTGTCATAGCGCAGGGATCGATTTGACGGAGGCGCACTCGGCCCTCGGCGACGCGCGTGCGGCGGCCGGCCTCCTGCGCCACTATCTTGACCTCGCCCCGAACCCGCGACCGTGGACCGACCTGCTGAGGTCGTGCGCCGAGCTCGAATGGCCGCCGGTGCCGCGGTCTGCGTTCACTCCGGTGACGCGTTCGGCGGCCGACGAGGTGGAGAAGCACTTCCTCAAGCGGATCATCGACAAGTTGCCCGACGACACCACTCCCGATTCGGTCGACCCGTATCTGGCCGTCCTCGACCGCGCACTGCTGGACCGCCACTTGTCGGCGACCGAGGCCGATGAACTCGTCGACACGGCGCGGTATCTCGGGCTCTCACGCAGCACCGTGGCAGCGGCTCACCGTCGCTATCTGGCAGCGCTGACCGACGCGGCCTGGGAGGACGGCGTCGTCACGGATGCCGAGACTGCGGATCTGCAGAGTGTTGCCGCGCTTCTCGGCCTGCCAGAGGGCAGTGTGCACGAGGAGCTGCGCCGCGCTGAGGCGGCGCGGAAGACCGACAGCGCGGGTTCCTCCGGCGCATTCGCCGCACCGGGGTTCTCCCTGGAACCGGGGGATCAGGTCGTCTTCACCGGCGCCAGTCGACGGAGCAGGGAGGACTGGCACGCGTTGGCGGCAGGAGCAGGGCTCGCCCCGAAGAACGGGGTGACCAAGCAGACGCGCGTCCTGGTGGCGGCCGACCCCGACTCTCTGTCAAGCAAGGCGCGGAAGGCACGCGATCGCGGGGTTCCGGTCATCACCGAGGAAGCGTTCGAGAGGCTTGTGAAGGCAATGCGCTAAGGGGCCCTGGCCCCCTGGGGCGGCTCGCTACCTGCCGCGGTGACAGGGAAGGAGTGCCGGGTCCGTGCGTGTGGACGGTGGCGTACGCCGGACCCTGGCGGCCACCGAACCGCGTTCGCCACCCGGGCCGACGCCGAGCGGGAGGTGTTCTCCTATATCGAGGGGTTCTACAACCCCTGGCGGCGGCATTCGGCCAACGGCCTGCTCAGCCCTGCGGAGTATGAACGTCGTCACGCCCAAGCGGCCCGAAGTGGTCTATCCGACCTGGCTGAAGCCGCGTAAAACCCAAGCTCACAGGCGTCTACCGAACTGAAGCAACGCCAAGCTTTGACCTGGGCGAACAGCTTCGGCTGATTGGCTTTCACCGTGAACGGGTAATGGGCGCGGCGTTCGCCGGCCAGGTACCTCGCGGTGTCGGCCCGGGTGTGCAGCGCGTCCGCGCTGACCAGGCATCCGGTGATGTCCACCCCGGCCAGGGCGTCTTTGAGCGCGGCGATCTCGCTGGTCTTGTCTGCGGTAGTGGCAGCTCAAGGCACGCGCCTGGTGAGAGCGTCTGAACACCGACCAGCCCAGCGTGCGCTCATCGCCGGGGCGGGCCGGGAACAGGGCGTGCAGCAGACGGGCGATCTCGTTGCAGGTCAACCCGATCACCCCCTTTGGAGCCGGGCGGCGGCGGGCCTCCCGGACCCGGCATGCGGCCACGAACGCGTAGGCGGCCATGGCCAGCAGGGTCCACCTCCGCCAGGAGGTCCACGTCCTGACCTGGTGCTCGTCCAGCCCTGCCAGGCCCTTGCCCTGCTGGAAGGACTCATCCACCCGCCACCGGCGCCCCGCCACCGCGACCAGCCGGGACAAGGCCACCGGCTCGGGGCGTAGCACCGGTAGAACGCCAGCTGGCCGGGGGCGCGGCTGCGGCGGATCGGCACCCACCGCACCCCGGCCCCATCGGCGCGGTCGTCGATGAGCGCCCACTCGTAGTAGCGCTGTCCCTGCGCCGGTCACCGCTTACAGCGCGCGACTCGCCTATGCGGGAGCCGTAGGCCCCAGCACGGCCGAAACGAGAACCGGCCCGGCCGTCACGGCCGGGCCGGTACCCGCGCGGGCGTCAGAGCCCGGAGAAGAGGATCAGACGAGGTCGAACCGGTCGAGGTTCATGACCTTGTCCCATGCCGCGACGAAGTCCTTCACGAACTTCTCCTTCGCGTCGTCGGCCGCGTAGACCTCCGCGAGCGCGCGCAGCTCGGAGTTCGACCCGAAGAGGAGGTCGACGCGGCTGCCGGTCCACAGCAACTCGCCCGTGGCGTCGCTGCGGCACTCGAAGGTCTGGGAGGTCTCGTCGGCCGGCTTCCACGTGTTGCCCAGGTCCAGCAGGTTCACGAAGAAGTCGTTCGTCAGCGTCCCCGGCGCCGTGGTGAGAACACCCTGCTCCGAGTCCTGGTAGTTCGCGCCCAGGACCCGCAGACCGCCGAGGAGGACCGTCATCTCCGGGGCGCTCAGGGTGAGCAGGTTCGCCTTGTCGATCAGGAGGTACTCCGCCGGAAGGCGGTGCCCCTTGCCGAGGTAGTTGCGGAACCCGTCCGCGGTCGGCTCCAGGTGGGAGAAGGACTCCACATCGGTCTGCTCCTGGGTGGCGTCACCGCGGCCCGGAGTGAAGGGGACCTCGATGTCGTAGCCGGCGGCCTTGGCCGCCTGCTCGACGCCCACGCAGCCGGCCAGCACCACCAGGTCGGCGAAGGAGACCTGCTTGCCGCCGGTCTGGGCGGCGTTGAAGGACTGCTGGATCCCCTCAAGGGTGCGCAGCACGGGGGCGAGCTTCTCGGGCTCGTTGACCTCCCAGGTGTTCTGCGGCTCCAGGCGGATGCGGCCACCGTTGGCGCCGCCGCGCTTGTCGCTGCCGCGGAACGACGAGGCCGCCGCCCACGCGGTGGAGACCAGCTGCGCGACGGTCAGGTTGGAGTCGAGGATCTGGGCCTTCAGGCTCGCGATCTCCTCAGCGCCGACGAGCTCGTAGTCCGGCGTGGGGATCGGGTCCTGCCACAGCAGCTCCTCGGAGGGAACCTCCGGGCCGAGGTAGCGCGCCACCGGGCCCATGTCGCGGTGGGTCAGCTTGAACCACGCGCGGGCGAAGGCGTCGGCGAACTCTTCGGGGTTCTCCATGAACCGGCGCGAGATCGGCTCGTAGACCGGGTCGAACCGCAGCGCCAGGTCGGTGGTCAGCATGGTCGGGGCGTGCTTCTTCGCCGGGTCGTGGGCGTCGGGGACGGTGTCCTCACCCGCACCGTCCTTCGGCTTCCACTGGTGGGCGCCCGCCGGGCTCTTGGTCAGCTCCCACTCGTAGCCGAAGAGGTTCTGGAAGAAGCCGTTGCTCCACTGCGTCGGCGTGGTGGTCCAGGTGACCTCCAGCCCACTGGTGATCGCGTCGCCGCCCTTGCCGCTGCCGTAGCTGTTCTGCCAGCCCAGGCCCTGGGCCTCCAGCGGGGCGGCCTCGGGCTCGGGGCCGAGGTGGCTGTCGGGAGCCGCGCCGTGGGTCTTGCCGAAGGTGTGGCCGCCGGCGATCAGCGCCACGGTCTCCTCGTCGTTCATCGCCATCCGGCCGAAGGTCTCGCGGATGTCGCGGGCGGCGGCCAGCGGGTCGGGGTTGCCGTTCGGGCCCTCCGGGTTGACGTAGATGAGGCCCATCTGCACCGCGGCCAGCGGCTCCTCAAGGTCCCGGTCGCCGCTGTAGCGCTCGTCGTCGAGCCACCCGGTCTCCGGGCCCCAGTAGACGTCCTCGTCGGGCTCCCAGACGTCCTCGCGGCCGCCGGCGAAGCCGAAGGTTTTGAGGCCCATCGACTCCAGCGCCACGTTGCCGGCGAGGATCATCAGGTCAGCCCACGAGATCTTGCGGCCGTACTTCTTCTTGACCGGCCACAGCAGTCGGCGCGCCTTGTCGAGGTTGCCGTTGTCCGGCCAGCTGTTGAGCGGCGCGAAGCGCTGCTGGCCGGCGCCACCGCCGCCGCGGCCGTCACTGACGCGGTAGGTGCCCGCGCTGTGCCAGGCCATCCGGATCATCAGCGGGCCGTAGTGGCCGAAGTCGGCCGGCCACCAGTCCTGCGAGGTTGTCAGCACCTCGGCGATGTCCTGCTTCACGGCGGCGAGGTCGAGGGTCTTGAACTCTTCGGCGTAGTCGAACTCCTCGCCCATGGGGTCGGCCACGGCGGGGTTCTTGGCGAGAATCTTCAGGTTGAGCCGGTTCGGCCACCAGCCGCGGTTGGCGTCACCCTGGGTGGGGTGCGGGGCGCGACCGTGCGCGACCGGACAGCCGCCGCTCTCGGCGGGGTCGTGGCTTTCAGACATGGACATCCTTCCGGGCAGGGAGGAACAAATGTGACTCAGGAACTGGGTCTCGTGGAACAGTCGGGGCACAGGCCCCAATAGATGACCTCGGCCTCGTCGATCGAGAAGCCGTGGTCATCAGACGCGCTCAGGCAGGGTGCATGACCAACGGCGCAGTCGATGTCGGCGATGGCGTCGCACGACCGGCACACGACGTGGTGGTGGTTGTCCCCGACGCGGGTCTCATAGCGGGCCACCGAACCCCGGGGCTGGATCCGTCGCAGCAGGCCCGCGCCGGTCAGCGCCTTGAGCACGTCGTAGACAGCCTGGTGGGACACCGCACCGAGCTGTCCACGCACAGCACCGATGATCGACTCCGTGTCGGCGTGCGGGTTGTCGTGGACGGCGGACAGCACCGCCACGCGGGGGCCCGTTACCCGCAGCGCGACGTCGCGCAGCATGCGCTCGAAGTCCGAGGGCGTTGGCATGTACGAGAGTCTGACGGGTTTTCTTGAATTAGTCAAAACTAGTGGTTGAACTCGCCTTGACTATCCGCGTGAGCCGACGCACGCGACCTCCGGGCCGGAATCGGTGCCGCCCGAAGAGCCTGGCATGCTGGCGGCGGCCAAGGTGATGGAGACAGTCGTGAAGGGAGCGGGGACGGGAAAACCCCGCACCGTCATCAAACGCCAAAAGGGGCACCCGCTCGCGGCGGATGCCCCTGCTGACCTGTGTCGGGACGGCGGGATTTGAACCCACGACCCCTTGACCCCCAGGCGTGATCGCCACGGCTAAGAGGGGCCATAAGAGGTCACTGCAGACCACGAAACGCCAGGCCGAAACAGACATCCTGGCCACCGAAAGACGGGAACGGTCACCGCGGGGCGCCCACGGGCGCCCCTCCCCCAACCACACCTCAATCCCACCACGGGACCCGAACGCGTGACCAATAATGCTCACCGAACGCTGGACACAGAACGAACCCCTCCTTTCTCCTGACCCCCCGCACCATTCCCGCGAGTTGTCTGTGGACCGGCGGTGACCCACGATGGACTCCTCTCGCTGGTCCCGCTGGATCACCATCGCCGCCGTCCTGATGCTCGCCGTGATTGCGGCACTGGTCTCCTACTCCCACACGTTCGACCTTGCGCAGCGGCACGGCGAACCGCAATGGCGCGCCGCCCTGTTCCCATTGTCGGTCGACGGAATGATCATCACATCCTCCATGGCACTGCTCACCGACGCTCGCCACGGCCGTCGTGGAGGCTTGCTCCCATGGACGCTGCTGATCCTAGGTAGCGTCGCGTCGCTGGCCGCAAACATCGCGGTGGCCGATCCGAACGTGTGGTCGCGCATCATCCACGCTTGGCCGTCGTTCGCACTCATGGGTGCTTACGAGCTGCTCATTCGCGAGTTCCGCACGACCCCCCGTGACGTGCGCAATGCGATCGCAGATGATGAGCAAGTTGGACACAATCGGTCGGCCGACCCGGCCGACGTTCAAGGCCCGGCGAAGGCTGATGAGCCGGGCGACGCTCAACAGCATGATTGCGCTACACATCCACACCTGCGGGTGGCCCCAGCCGCCAACACACACGAAACCGTCGATACGCAGACGTGGCTGTCGTCCAACATAGTTCCGCCAGTCCAAGCGGAAGCGTAACGATGGGCTCTTGACCATCGCCGTGACGACGGATCGTTGCCCAGCGGGAAGGAGATCGCTGAGCGGTTTGCTCGGAAGGAACGGTGGGGGCGCTTGGTCAAGCAGTGGGGAAGACAGGGTCTTCTCGACTACACATGATGGTCGGGAGATTCGTTGACGCGCAGGGACGGTCCGATCTGTGATGCCATTGCTGTTTGGGAGGGGCAGGCTGCGGGTCAGGGCCCCTGCGATAGCGTCGATTTCAGCGACACTCCGGAGCCAATTGCGTTACCGGAGGCTTGCTGAAGACGCAACGGCAGGCTCGGCCTCCCTGGGGGCAAACCGTCCTGGGAACCGGCAGGCCAAGCCGCGCTCGAACGCGCCTTGGCAGTGAACTGACCGCGCGGACTTCGTTGGTCCTCCTACGCGTGACTTCGCCTTGATGCACCGACCTCACCCGCGGGCACTTCGAGACCGTGCACGCGAGTCCAGGAGCGCGGGCAAAAACACGCCAGTTCGTCTGAGACACGAACTAGCCCGAATCTCAGTCTGACTGGCAGGCGCCCACCACGAACTCGCCCAGCACCCCACACCCGAACCCACCAAGCAAGAATCCGACAGATCGATGAGACACCCCGCCTGACAAACCGATGAGACGCCGCAGAAAACCACCAGCTCAGAGGTGTTGCCCAGGACAAGAACAATCGGGACCTACAATTAGGATCAATCGTCGGTCGCCATGCGCCTCGCAGATTCCACGAGGACCCAACTCACCGTGGGCCGCATTCCAGGGCCGCACGGTCACTGTCGAAAATAACCCTGTCCCTTGCTCTTCCCTGTGCCCTGGATGTGACTGGTCCGCGCGACAGGATGTCCAGCACCGCAACGTCGGCCGGGCAATGTTCAGTGCATGGCCGACGCCACGGCTCGTCCCCGACCTAGATCAGGCTCCCCACAGGAAGCCGTCACCGTGGGAGGCGATGTGGGCTTGCCAAGCGCTAAATGCGTCCCGAGTGGCCTTTTCTCAACCCGCGCTGCGCTTCGTTAAACGGATTGATAATCGCCCGATAACCCCATTATCTAGCTTCGCCGGTGGCACCGGGCAGGGACACCGCCCCCCGGTAGGAGTGGAAGTGAAGGCGCGACTCAAGCATGCGGCGATATTCGGGTCGATCGTGATGCGAACTAGCCAGCACCTTCGGAAAGAACGTTCCATGCAACTACGCAAGATCGGCACCGCCGGGCTCGCCACGGCAGCCCTGAGCGGCCTGCTGGTGGTCGGCCTCCCCACAGCGGCGCACGCGGCACCCCCGGTGGGTAACCGTACGCAGTGCACCCACAGCAAGGCATCCGAGAGCCCCAACTGGTACACCGAGCGCGAGTATCGCTTCGTCTCCGAAGGCAAGTGGCACCTGCGCAACAACACCTACGTCCGCACCCACACGGTGAAGGTGGACGTTTTCAAGTTCGGCGGGCATGTCGGCACCCACACCGAAAAGTACGACTGCCTCATCTAAAGCGCACTGTAGCTCAAGACTCGGCGGCCACGGTGTGCAAACGCTGGTGATCCGGCCAACAAGAGACCGTGGTTTCACATCTCAGGGACCACGGTCTTCGTCATATACACAGGCAAAACACCTAGTCTCGCGGTTCTGGTGGATAAGGTCCATCACGCCCGCCGTTAAGGTGCCGCTCCGGAGGCGATGGTATTCCACCTCCGCTCACGTGGTGATGAGGCCTGGAAGGCGTCTGAGAGGGCCAGGCGACTCGCTACGCAAACCGGCCCACCACCGCTGAGATTCCGGTAGTCACTCGACTGGTTGTGGCAGGTCGGTGGCAATCAGGCGCTCGTGAAGTTCGCCCAAGGAGGTGCGATTGCTGTCGAACCGGAGTACGTCGTGGGCTTCCTAGCGGTCCAGCCATTTGAGGGCGGTGTGTTCGGCGGAGATTTTGATCTCCACGCCGGTCAGGTCAGCACCGAACGAGTAATGGCGACAACGTGACCATCACGTTATGGGGGGCAGATTCAGACAAACCGGCCATTGACACACCCGGACGGTGCCTTCTTCCTCGGCCACACCACCACCCCCAGGATGCGATGTGCAGGGACCCAGCCCATGTGACGTGAGTCGAAGCTGGCCTTCGCGTTGTCGCCGACGATCCACACTGCGCGTTGCCGACCGGCGGATGATCTGGTGGCAAACGCCGCCCTCGGAGAGCTGCCCTCGGGCGGACCGGGGAGCACGGAATCGACTCGTTTAATCAGCCATGCCTTTGTAGCCATGGCAGCTGGTCCGGTGCCACAGGACACGGACTCTGTCCACCGTTGGCCTCCGGCGGCTGACTGCTCGACAACGACCACCTGTCCTGGGACGAGCCAGGTAGTGCGAAGCACGAGTACGCGGTCGCCGTCCTCGTAGCTTGGCGCCATGCTCCTTCCTCGAACGGTGACTACCGCTATGCGATGTCTGAGCACCACAGCGGCTGCCAGGACCGCACCCAGGAGCATCACCACGCCTCGACGAGGCAGGGTGCCGGGTCTGCGGCGTGCCATCACGTCCTACCCGACACTTCCCCCTCGCCGAGCTTCGCGACAGGGGAACGATAGCCGTCAGCCTGAAGGTTGAAGAGGCGCGCGTACTCCCCGTCCTTTGTCATCAATCCCGCATGGTCACCTTCTTCCATCACCCGCCCATTCGAGAGCACCACGATACGGTCGGCGTCACGCAGCACCCCGAGGCGGTGGGAGACCAGCAAGCTGGTGCGACCTGCACGGTGCCGACGCAACATGGTGTGGATTTCGTGTTCCGCCTCGGCGTCGAGACCGGCGGACGGCTCGTCGAGGATCATGAGATCGCGCTGACCGCGCAGTAGCCCGCGGGCCAGGGCGAGCCGTTGCCACTGTCCACCCGAGAGCACGACGCCGTCCACCGGTTCCTCCTTCTCCGTCTCCATGAAGAACCGTCGCGACAGCAGAGTTGCGTACCCGTTCGGCAGTTTGCCGATCGTCGTATCGATGCCTGTCTCCTGGGCCGCGTTCCGCAGGCGTTCGTGATCGTCAAGCGCGTCGAGGTCTCCCAGGGCGATATTCTCCGCAGCTGTCATGTCGTAGACCATGAAGTCCTGGAACACCGCACTGATCCTGCGCCGCAGCTCAACCGGATCGACGTCGCGCAGGTCTACTCCGTCCCAGAGGATTGCCCCATCGTCCGGATCATAGAAACGGCACAGCAGCTTGATGAGGGTGGACTTGCCCGCACCATTGAGCCCGACGAGAGCTAGGGCTTTGCCATGGGGTATGTGCAGGGTGATGCCGCGCAGCACCCACGGATGGTTCGCGGAATAGCGGAACCAGACATTGCGTAGGGTGATGCCCCGCGACAGGTCGGGCAGCGGGCGCGGCACGGCGGCGACTGGCAGGTCCGGGCCAGACGTATTCACCGCGACATAGTGGCCGAACAGGGACAACGCCTGGTGGGTGTGGCCCAGTTCACCGGAAATGCTCCTGACTGCTGACTGCACACCTGTCACGGCCGCCACGAAGACGGCAATGTCGCCAGCCGTCAGTGTCCCGGCCCGGGCCTCGCCGACCGCCCAGACGAGCCCGATGCCGGCGACTAATGCCGACAGCACCCCGAGTCCGGCCTGTACGACTAGATCCCTACGGTCCATCTTGCGCTTCGCGGCGTTGGCAGCGTGCCGCTCCGCCAGCATCCGCCTGCGGAGAAAGGTTCCAAGACCAAAGAGCCGCACCTCCTTCGCCGCCGTCACGTCCGACAGCAGTTCGTTGTAGAAGAACTCCCGTCGCTCGATTGGGCCGACCTCCCAGACCATCCGTGCCCGGCGGCGCGACAGCGCTCGCTCGGCTACCAGAATGGGGATCCCCGAGGCAAGCACCAGCAGCGCCATCGGCGGTGCGAGAACGAAGAGGGCTCCCAGGAGCCCCGTCATAGTGAGCGCGGCGCGAACCATGCCCAAGACCCCGTTCACCACGTCGTTTGGGTTCATACCACTGAAGGGCTGGGCGAGACGCAACCGGTCCAGGAAACGAGGGTCCTCGAACCGCGCCAAACCCACGAAGCGACCCACCGTGATGAACAGCCGCTCCTGCGTGGCAACTCCGGTGCGGCGGTCCAACTCGCCGGTCACGTACTGCGTGATCTGTGGGAGCAGGGCCGTGGCGATACCGACCGCGGCCAGGCCGAGCGCGCAGGAGACGAGCGTCCTGTACGAGGTACCTGCCACCACCTGGTCGATCACCAGTTTCATGAGCCAAGCGGTCGCCACCGGAATTCCCCCCGAGGCCACTGTGATCACCAGGTGAAGAGTGAAGCCAGCAGGAGCGGCCGCGGCCACCAACGACGCCGCGGCAACGACACGCCGTACGGTGGTCACTGACCGAACGCGAGGAGGGGCCGGCCCAGATCGACCCGCGCGTCCATGACCTGGGGAGTTCTGTCGTCACCCCCAGACACCCGGAGAACCGCGGGGAAGGCAACGGCTTGGAACGCCGTGCTCAGCGCACCACCTCCCGGCCTCTCCGCCACCACGCGGGCCACCGCGCGCAGCTCCGCGACCATGTGTTCAGCCGCGGCGCCGTCACCGACCACGGCGGCCAGGACGTGTTCCCGCCCACCGGGCATCTGCCGGGCGCGGTCCACGAACTTCGGGAGCTGCTCTCTGCACGGCGCACAGGAGGGGGAGAAGAAGCCCACCAGCGTGTCGCCGACGAGCGCGTCGCGCGTCAACGTTTCACCGTCCACGGTGGCCGTGGTGAACGTACCGACCTCTTCACCTGGTCCGAGGGAGCCACGACCGCTGAGGTTGGACAGCGCTTCCGTGTGCTCGCGCAATCGTTTGATCACTCCGAATGTCAGGACCAGATCGAGAGCACACAGGACACCCACAAGGGTCACAACCGTAATCAGGACGGGCATCATCTCTCCTCAGCGGTGATGTCATGGCCTGGGGACGGGAGGAAGGAAGAGATCGAGAACGTCATCCAGGACGACCACCAGCCCGCCCAGCAGCACTCCGACGATCGCCGCCGCGAATGCTCCTGGGTGTTGCGCCCACTCCCCGGGGATAGGCGTCGCCAGCACCGAAACGGCCCCTGCCGTAGCGATGGTCGAGAGGATGATGTTCCGAATCAGGTGCGGCAGACCCAGCGGAACTGTGGTGGTGCCGAAGCATCGGCACGGCACGGCGGTTCCCTGCCTGAGGACCGAAGCGATGCCGACCACGAAAACCACCAGAAGGACGGCCGCCAAGGCACAGCCGATCGCAGCGGTAAGCGGCGTCGGAACCACGAGTAGGATCCATACGGTGAACTCGACGGCCAGAACGGACTGCGCCACGACGGGGGCAAGTCTTGGCGGCACCACTGGCACGCGGCGAACGGACAGCACGAAGTCGCCGAACCGGCGTGGTCCCCGCACTTTACTGAGAGACGAGACGAAGAAAACCACTCCGATCAGGCAACAAGCTCCGATCGCCACATAGGGCACCAGGGGCCTCCTCGCGGTCGGTGTCCGTGGGCTGAGAATCCGGGCCGATACTGACGGTCACCAACCCACGGACAGCCTCCGTTGAGCACACGGCCTGGGGCTTTATCTCACGGGCAGTCGAGACAGTTACAGCGGAAGCGGTTGCGATTGTTCGGCCAGGAGCAGCACGGGGCGTTACAGTTGCAGACCCCGTCCACGTGTCCGTAGAGCTTGTTGCACTGCCAACAGGCCGACCAGCACGCCTGGGCCGCGGCAGCGGCGTCGAGTTTGGGCACGAACAGTCCGAGCAACCGGACGCCCAGCGATTCCACGATTCGGAACATGGTAATTCCTCCGATTTCTTCGGAAGATGTCCTGTCAACACACTGCGGCCTGCGGACCCGTCTGTATTGAAGAAATTTGCACTCCCCCGCTTTGGCTCAGATATTCAGCAGCACACTGGTCGCTTCGCCGGGTATGCGCTCCACCGAATCTGCTGGGGACACCACCGACGATTCCCTGATCAGGAGGAATTGACGCGGCGTGCAGCCGATCATGCTCTTGAACTCCCGATTCAAATGGGCCTGGTCGCTGAAGCCGCAGCGCGTAGCGATGTCCGCGAGCGGAAATTCCGCAGCCAGCAGCCGCAGCGCCCGGCGCAACCGCAGCACGCGTGCGGCAGTCTTCGGCGGCAGGCCGATCTGCTCCCGGAAACGGTTGTTCAACTGCCGGGAGCACCATCCGGTCTGCTCCGTAAGCTGGTGGATGGGTAGCATCCCATCGGTTCGTAGGAGCTGGTTCCAGGCCCATGCGACCCGAGGCGAGCCAGTCGGTCCTTCAGCGGCCCAGCCGCTCAACACGCTGTCCAGCAAGGCGAAGCGCTCAGCCCACCCCGATAGCGGAGCCAAGGCCTCGGCCAGCCGGCGGGCCCTGAGACCGAGCACCTCCTCAGGGTCTGCGACAGAGTCGGCCACCTCATGCATGGCAACACCGAAGAGACGGAAGGCCGCCCAAGGCTGGAGCAGCACTTCTACCCCGTCGACCTTGCCGTTATGTGTACCGATACGTGCGTTTGTGGAAAGCCCGACGAGGAGTGAACGAGAGTTAATTCCATCAAACTGCCTTTCGTCCAGGTCTCCTCCGGCCGCATCCCGCACGTGCACCGGGTTGTTGAACCCGAGGACGAGAGTCACAACACCATCGGGGGCCTCCAACCGTTTGCGGTGTCCGTACAGGGCCGTACGAAAACCTCGATAGCCCAGGATCCCTCTGCGTAACGGCGTGTGGGGACGGCTCCACACGGCTTCCCACGGCTGCTCTGAACAGCATGGCCGTGTCACGGTGCTCTTCCCTTCCTGTGGAATTGTTGATCTGCGGTCTCAGAGCTCCCTTGGCGAGTTGTCGTCAAGATACACCTAACGCTCCGCGTGAAATCCCCTACCCCCGGAAGCAAAGTCGGGTGACCGGACCTGTGGGGTTGGTGGCCAGCCGCGGAGTAAGAAGCAGGTTGTGAGAAGACTGTGATCCGAACCGTTTGTACTGGACGCCGGGCAGTTCCCGGCGGGGAATTGCCGACTCGCGTTTGAGGTGCCCCGAGTTCTCCGGACAGGGACCCAATAAGATGGTCCCGTAAGGAAACGAGGGGAAGTTTTGGGCAGGACAAGCAAGTACTCGGCGGAGTTCCAACAGGAAGCCGTCCGATTGGTCATCGAGACCCAGCGGCCGATCAACCAGGTCGCAAAGGAGCTGGGAATCAGCTCCGAGACCCTGAGGAACTGGGTCCGACGGCACAGGAACGAGAACCGAACCGAGGAAGCTCCCCTCGACCTCAAAGAGCGCGCACGCCTGCGGGAACTGGAACGCCTCAACCGCGAGAAGGACATGGAAATCGCGTTCCTGAAAAAATGTGCGGCGTACTTCGCGAAAGATCGCCCGTAAGCGACAGATACGAGTTCATCGATTCGGTCCGATTCGATGACACCGCGGAGTACGCCTTCCCCGTCACTTTCATGTGCGAGCGCGTCGGCGTGTCGAAATCCGGCTACTACGAATGGAGGAACCGCCCGAAATCGGCGACCGCCGAGCGCCGCGACCGGTTGATGCTGCTCATCCGCAAAGCGTTCGACGATTCGGAGGGCACCTACGGCCACCGGCGGGTGCACGCCCAGCTACAGCGCTGGGACGTGCAGGCCGGTCCCGAGCTGGTGCGCCTGCTCATGCGCAGGATGGACCTGGAGCCCTGCCAGCCGCGTCCCGCCCGGGAGTGCCTGACCGAACCCGACGAGGACGCCCGCATCCCGGACTTGGTCGGCCGCGACTTCACCGCTCCCGCGCCCGGAATGAAGCTCGTCGGTGACGTCACCTATATTCCGACGTCGGAGGGGTGGCTGTACCTGGCGACCGTGATCGACTGCTGTACCAGGGAAGTCATCGGATATGCGATGGACGACCACTACAGGACGCCGCTCGTCATCCAGGCGCTCAAGAACGCACAGAGAAACGGAAAGGTATCCGCTGGGGCGGTGTTCCACTCGGACCGCGGAAGCAACTACACCTCACGGGAGTTCGGCTGCTTTCTTTCCGAGCAGGGAATCCGGCGCTCGGTTGGCCGGACCGGGATCTGCTATGATAACGCTCTTTCTGAGTCGTTCTTCGGTGTGCTGAAGAACGAACGAGTGAACCGGGTGGTGTATCCCACCAGGGAGCGCGCGCGGCGCTACATCACTCGTTATATCGAGCACTGGTATAATCACAGGCGTCTTCACTCCGCGTTGGGATACAACACGCCGGCGGAGATATACGCGGCCCATCAGGAGATGCGGCTGGCCGCGTGAAATAGGCGGTTCAATCCCTGTCCGGAAACAACAAGGCCCCTCAGCCTCGTTGTTTCACGGGGGTGACCCGCTGATCGAGTGTCCGTGATGCCGGTCTTGTTCCCGCTCGGACACGTGTCGCGCAGGACCGGTCAGCGGCCGTCGCGCCGCGCGCCGGGCTCCACTCTCCCGGAATCTCTCGGGTTTCCTCCTCTCCATGCTCGCGGGGACGGCGGATCAGGTTCTGGCCGGCGAGGGCAGAGCGCGGATCGCCCTGAACGCGGCGGCGATCTGAGCCGCCCACGGCCAGGTCGCGTCCACCTTCAACCGGCGTTTGCGCTGGCCGTGCACCAGCCGGGCCGCCACGTGCAGCAGCCGGAGCCGCAGGGTCTTGGGGGCAGCCGCCGCCAGCTCGCCGGAAAGAGCGAGGAGCTGGAGCCAGGCCCGCAGATCAGCGGCGATCGCGACCGCGCACAGCCAGGCGGCGTTGACGTGGGCGTGGCGGGAGGGCAGCCTGCCCAGTCCGCAGGCTTTGGAGTCGCGGATGCGCTGTTCCACCGTGGCGTGGTGGCGGTGCCGGGCATCGAGGAACGCGCTCTGCCCGCGCGCGGTGTTGGTGGAAAACGCCTGGTAGCGCTGCCCGGTGCGTTTCTCGTAGTCGGTGGCGTCGCGTTCGTAGCGCGGGTGCAGGGGTTCTTTGCGCACGATGACCCGGTGGCCCTTGGGCCAGTCGTGCAGGTCGCCGAGCAGGCCGGTGATGTCGGCCACGACGGCGTCCTGGCGTGCCTGCCTGTCGGCGCCTGTGGCGGCCTCCCACAGCCCGAGCCGGTCCAGGGCCTCGATCGCGGCCTGCTCGCGTTCGCCGACGGGCCATCCGGCTGAGTACTCCCAGGTGTAGCAGGGGCTGGTGCGGCCCCCGGCCGAGGCGATCCAGCCCAGCAGGTCCTTGGAGGCGCCGGCCCCGTCCAGGCGGAAGAGCACCCGGCGCCGGTAGGGGCCGGGGACCTGGTCCACTGCGGTGGGGAGGACGGCGATGTTGTCGCCGGGGTGGTTGGGGGCGGCCGAGCCCTCGCGCAGGTCCGCGACCAGCATCTCGTGGGTGTTGGCGCAGTAGGCGGTGAGGGGGTGGTGGCCGTAGGTGCCTTTGAAGGTGCCGCGGGCGCCTTGTTTGGCGGAGGCCGATTCGATGATGGTGGCGTCGGAGTCGATCACGGTCACCCCGGTGAGCGGGGCGCCGTCGATCCGGACCTGGGGGAAGCCGTCGGGGCGTTGGTCGAGCAGGTTCCACACGTGGCGGCGCACGGCGGCCCGGGCGCGGGCGATGCGCGCCAGGAGGCGGGGGCCGGTGGCATCCAGCATGCGCCAGGTGGTCGCGGTGGAGGCGGTGGGGCCGATGACCGGGCGGTGGTGGTCGAGCAGCGAGATGTCGCGGATGTTGGTGGCGCCCAGGGTGATGGCGCAGGCCAGGTCGGCCAAGAGCTGGCCGCGGTCCCAGGGGCGTGGCCGTGTCGGCTTCAGGGCGGTGGACAGGGCGGTGGTCAGCCCGGTGCGTTGGGCCAGGAGTCGTAGGTGCAGGCCGCCGACGTGGCCGACGATGTTCTTTCCCTGCGGAGCCACGCACAGGCCGTCGGGCCACTCGGTATCGTGCACGCAGAAGGTGCTCCTCGCTGCTTTGGGTTCGACTCTCGACAAGCCGTATCCAAGCAGGTCAGGGGCGCCTTCGCTGCGTTTTCAGATGATTCGTTCCCCCAAGGGCCTGGCTTCCGTGAAACACCTGGGTCAGTGCAACGCGCCGCCCGCACCCTGGACTACGCCCTGACAACGGTGGCCGTCGGCGCGCTCGCCTTCTCCACCGTCAACGTCGCCCTGCTGGCAATCGACCACGGCATCCCCGCCTGGATCGCCTGGCTGTTGGAACCACTGGTCGGCATCGCGCTGTGGGCGGTGCTGTCGTCCGACGCCGTGCTCTCGCGCTACGACACCGCCCCCAGCCTGTCAGCGCGACTCCCGCGCACGTTCACCGGGATGGTCACGCTGACGCTCAACATCTGGTCCTCACTGTTCACCACCCCGCATGACGGCCAGCTGCAATTCGCCCCTGACCCGACGGGTGTCCTGCTGCACGCCATCGCCCCGATCCTGTTGATCCTGCTCGCCGAGGCCGCACCCCAATACCGAGCCCGCTTCACCCGGCTCATCGAACGCCTCCAGCCATCCGATGAGCCGCCGTCGACCACGGCCCGTTCGCCGCAGGTCCACGCGTCGCCGCCATGTCCGGACCCAGAACAAGGCGCCGGTCCGGACCCCGGGGAGACTTCGGCCAGCTCACCGGACACCTTCGCCGACGACTCTGGCTCTACACGAAGTCCGGACGCCCAACCTTTCTCCACGGAGACCCCCGCACTGCGCCCTGGACGGCAGAAAGCGAAGGAGAGGACCACCGGGCGGCGAATGACCCGCAAGCAGCGACGGCTCCACAAACGCCAACTCAATGACGACCGAGCCCGGACCATCCTGCGTGCCGAACCCGACATCACCGGCGCTGAACTCGCCCGCCGACTGGGCGTTCAGCCCCGCAGTGGCCAGCGCATCCTTCACCGCATTACGAAGACAAACAGCCCAACGTCTCAAAGGTGAGGGGGGTGTGCGCGTCATTCTTTCTCCGTACGCGGCGGGGACGCTTCCTGCGACGCGTCATTGTCAGTCGGCTTTATAAGCTTGGTCATCAGGAAGAAAGCGGCACAGAATGCTGCACCGCTGGTCAACAGGGCGGCTGGCCAGGAAGCGGAATCAGCGAGGCTCAGTGCGACAGCTGCAGCACCGGCGCCCAGAGAGCTGAGGATGATCAGGGTGGTGCGCTGGTCAATCACGATTGTCCTCGTCTTTCCTTGTCGGGGCGGACGGACCTGCGGATCATAGGTCAGCGGAGCCGAGGGCCCTGCCGAGCTGCGCCTTATGGGCATCCCTCTCGGCAGCGGAAATGGGGCGGCGGTCATCAGCCATCTATGCCAGAGGCTTGTGCTTCTCGCGATCCGGCGGCTCAAGGGCCCGGTCCCGTACATGCTCAGCGGAGAGCTGGACCTGGGTGAGCGGCTTAGCAGTCTCGTCGCAAAGGGCCCGTTCGGTGACAAGGTTCTCCGGGCCGGCATCGTGCCAAAGCTGGGTAGCGGCGGCGATCGCCAAGGCGTCGAGTGCAACCTGGGCAGCAGTGAGATCGAGTGACATGTGGGGAGCGTGGTTTCCACGTGTGGTGGGGACACGCGGGAATGAAATCATGAGCGATTCCACCCGTGCACCCGTTTCGAAGATATCGCTCAACTCTGGTCGGGCTGCCTTCCAGGGGTAGCGGCCCAGCATGGCAAGAGGGGCTGCAGGAGAATGTTCGGGCCTTGTAGGGGCTACGTAGGGCGCTAGGCCTGAGGTGCGTGGGACAAGGAGCGCTCGGGCCCGTGACCTGCGGCGTGCAAACGAAGGATCGGACTCACCCCCGCGTCGACAGGGAGCACGCTTCGTCGCGGATGACGAACGCGTTCCAGTGGGACTCACCTCCGCGTTAGCAGGGAGCACGGATCGACATTCAGGACCTGGACGCCCTCGGTGGACTCACCCCCGCGTAGGCGGGGAACATACGATTATCGGCGAATCACCGCCCGTCCACCCGGACTCACCCCCGCGTAGGCGGGGAGCACCACGTGGGCGCAGGAGCTCTGACCCGGATTCTGGTTCGCGACAACTGCCAACACCAGGCGCTGTTCTCGATGTGGGACGACCCCTACAGGGGTCGACGACATATGCGGGCACCCTCCTCAACCGGCCTGCCATCACTTCGAGGACTGACACCGCGGGGTCGTGGCGCCACCCGCCCGAGATGTGCGCCAGCCCCGCCCTGCTAAGACTCCCCACTCTTCGGTGGACTGTTGAGTTCCGGCTCCTCGATCGGCACGGACAGCACTGTCATCCGCTATCGGCGGGCCGGAGACTGTCGAGGTGGCGGCGCAGCACGGCGAGCATCGCCTCAGGGGGCATGATCTCGGGATGCAGCAGCCCGTTGAGGGTGAGCCCGTCCAGTAGGGCGGCGAGCCGCTCCGTCTCGACCGCGGTATCAAGATCCTCAGCGACGACCCCCGCTTCCTGCGCTGCGGCGAAGGCTTCAGGAAACCCCTTGCGCATGCTCTGGGGGAAGAAGTGGATCTCCGGCTCCAGCTCCGGCTGGTCGGTCGCGTGCACCGAGCACGCGAGCCAGACTTTGGCGTCCCTGCGGCGCTCCTCATCCAGCGGGAGGAACTGGGCCAGGGAGTTCTCGAGGGCCGCGCGCCGCTCGTCCCTGGTCAACGACGGGTCGGTATCGATGATTGCGGGGGTGTGGTGGTCGAGGCGCTGCGACAGCCTCGTATAGACCACTTCCCGGACAAACACCAGCAATTCCTTTGCGTCGGAGAAATACTGGCGTACTTCCTCGCTGGGCAGGTCGGCCTCGCGGGCCACGCACGGAAGAGTGGCCGCGGCCACGCCGTCGCGGTCGATGATCCGGAACACCGCTGCGGCTACGGTGTCGTGATGCACTTGAGGGCCCATAGCTATTGGCATCCTTCAAGGATACCGACCTGCTGTTCTGGGGCAGGAATAAGTAGCGGATGGGACGCCGGGCGAGGCAGGTGAGTTCGTCCCCAGCCCCGCCCGATGAATACCCGGAGTTACTAGTACTCGATGCTGAGAACGCAGAGGGTGTCGTTGGAGAAGTTCAACCGCTCACCACTGGCGAACGGCCTGACGACGCATGCGGTAGCCGTCTTGTAGTAGACGGAGCCGTTCCATCGGCCCCCGTGGAGCCAGTCGACCCCGCTCATGGCGACGGTCTTCGTGCCCGGGGACGAGTAGCACTTGTCTTTCGGGAGGAGCCAGTTCCCGTACCTGATGTGCACAGGCTTGCTTCTCGAGTCGCAGTCGGTTTCCCTGATCGGGGCGGCGGCCAGGGGCTCACGGATCGGCGCGGGGTCCCCTTGCTGGTCGACGAGGGGCTTTCCGTCGACGGCCGTGGTGACCTTGTACTCCACCCCGTCCGATCCGGTCGTGATGTGGGATTCGATATTGGGGGTGTCCGCGGCTGCCGGGGCCACGGCGGAGGAAACGGCCAGGAATGCACCAGCGGCGACGGCCATGGATCTCAACGCGATCTTTTTCATGCCGCTCCATTTCGCAATCTATGGGGGAATGTGCGCCGCGAAGTCTAGGTATCGGATTCCCCCGTATTCAAGGGAGCGGATATCGGCCCGGGAGCCTGAAAACCGTCCGCCAGCAATAGAATCTCGCTGGTGGCAGCGCCTCCCTGGCGCATCGATGATTCGGAAAGTGTGGTCATGACCACATGCAGTCACTCGATGCTCACGCTTACCCGAGTGCGCTCCTGTATGGGGGCGCCGGTAACGAACGCGTCACCAAGTGCCAACTCGCAGCTGGGGCACTTCCGAACACCATGGCGTGGTGTTCCCCGAAGTCATCGAAAGGTTCACTTACCGGAAGCCCGGAGCGCCCGGAGCGCCCGAATCCACCGGCGCGGTCCCACGCCCCTCCAGGCCCCGTCCTGGCGGACCTCGGCAAGCAGCTCCCGGGCGATTCGGTCGCTGTGCTCGTCGCCGGTCTGCGCGAACAGCTCCACGGCCAGCTCCAGCGCAGCAGCCGCCTGTCCCGCCCGCCCAAGCTCCCGCAGGGCCAGGCCCAGGTTGGTCCACGCCGCGGCTTCGCCTGTCTGGTCGCCAGCGGCGTGGGCCGTCTCCTGGGCTGAGCGGGAGACCGCCTCCAGTTCCTCGAAGCGGCGCCTGCGGCCCAGATACTCGGCCAGGTCCAGCGGCAGGGCGATGGCCGCGCGGACTCACCCCCGCGTAGGCGGGGAGCACACTGGCTGGACGCGCAGGCCGCCGCGGGGTGGACTCACCCCCGCGTAGGCGGGGAGCACTCAGTCTCGTGACGCTTCTTGCGGCGCGGCGCCGACTCACCCCCGCGTAGGCGGGGAGCACATGGCCCAGGGCGGGCGCGCCCCCTGGCCGAAGACTCACCCCCGCGTAGGCGGGGAGCACGGGTCGCGGTCACCGGGCGCCTCCGATTCCGAGGACTCACCCCCGCGTAGGCGGGGAGCACTGCCCCCTGGGAGTCCGTCCACCCCACCGCGGGGACTCACCCCCGCGTAGGCGGGGAGCACAGGTCAGGGACGATTGAGTTGCCGACGAGCTTGGACTCACCCCCGCGTAGGCGGGGAGCACGGCAACCCCCACGGCCATTTCCCCTTGGCCATGGACTCACCCCCGCGTAGGCGGGGAGCACTGTCGTCTTCCTTCACCCCTGGATAGAAGGCGAGACTCACCCCCGCGTAGGCGGGGAGCACCAACGACAGCGCGAATTCGGGCAGCCTCGTGAGGACTCACCCCCGCGTAGGCGGGGAGCACTCGCCCCTGTCATTACTTCCGTAGACGCTCCCGGACTCACCCCCGCGTAGGCGGGGAGCACCGCGGGTCGCTGGGCATCGCGGTCGGGTCCTCGGACTCACCCCCGCGTAGGCGGGGAGCACGACGTGCGCTGGCGCACCGCATCCATAAGCTCGGACTCACCCCCGCGTAGGCGGGGAGCACCAGGCGCCCAAGGGCGGGTGGACGCCCGACAACGACTCACCCCCGCGTAGGCGGGGAGCACGCGCTGGCCGCGTTCAAGCGCGGCGGGATGGAGGACTCACCCCCGCGTAGGCGGGGAGCACCCCTCCTCGCTGTCGTCCTGGGCTTCGAGGTGGGACTCACCCCCGCGTAGGCGGGGAGCACCTGTGGGACGTGCTGTGGATGACCCGCTACGCGGACTCACCCCCGCGTAGGCGGGGAGCACACTGTTCATGTAGCCGAACTGCTTGCGGACCGAGACTCACCCCCGCGTAGGCGGGGAGCACGGTGCGTTTCAGCTCCATCGTCCGCCTCCGTCGGACTCACCCCCGCGTAGGCGGGGAGCACGGCGCCCGGTCGGCGTGGACAGGGTGGCGGTCAGACTCACCCCCGCGTAGGCGGGGAGCACGGGCAGGCTCCGGATCCGATCGGCCAGCGACAAGACTCACCCCCGCGTAGGCGGGGAGCACGCTCTCCTGTTCGCGGGCAGTCCCTTTGACGGGGACTCACCCCCGCGTAGGCGGGGAGCACGGTGGAATTCCACGTGGCACACAGATGATCCTTGGACTCACCCCCGCGTAGGCGGGGAGCACGAGCCCCCCTGCGGATGCCAGGCGACCGCCACGGACTCACCCCCGCGTAGGCGGGGAGCACGGACGATCATGCCGCGGCGGCGCCATGACCCGGGACTCACCCCCGCGTAGGCGGGGAGCACCCTCGCTATCCTGCGATAACGCGGCGCGTTATCAAAACTTGACCTTCGTGGTTCCACCGCTTACCGCGCGACCGGCAGGCCGCGGAGGGGATGGGCGGATTCTGGCCTAGAGTGGCCATCTTGCTCCGATTCGTCACGCAACGTCAGTCCCTCGCTTGATACTAGGCGCATGAGCCACCGCCGTCTCAGCCGTGCTTCGCGCCGCGCCTCCGCCCAGGAGGACAGAGCACTCGCTCGGCCCCGGTGCCTGTCGCTGGTCTATGGCAAGTCGGAAGACCTTCTCCCCAACGGGCCCTACCCCCTCCCGGCCCACCTGCTCGACGCGGCGGCCGTGATCCTTGCCCTGGACGCACTCGGTTCCCCGCTTCTTCCCAAGCGCGCTCTGCGCGGGCTCGGCCCTGATGGAGTCCTGTGCCTGGCGCTTCTTGCCGCCCTGCATGACGTCGGGAAAGCGACGACGGGATTCGCTTCCCGAGCCGCCGCGTCCTGGTCGCGTATGTGGGCGGGTACACCCCCATCCGCGATAGGGGCCACGCGCGGGCACACCGGCCCCGGGCAGGCCAGTGCCCTGTTGGAGGAGTGGCCGCTGCGCATGGCCGCAAGCGACCAGCCGCTGACGGGTACTGAGGTCGAGGAGCTGCGCCAGTTCATCGGGCTGGTGATCAGCGCCCACCACGGGCGCATCACCTCGGCGATGAGCCAGGCCGCTGCCCACGACGAACTGGCCCGCAGCTTCGATCACACGGCCGACTGGGTGAGCGTGCGCTCGGATCTGGCCGAGCTGGTCTGGCAGGCGCTCGGCCGTCCCCGTCTGGCACCCGACGGTGAGGACAACGTGTTGTCCGCTGTGGCGGCGTGCGGGATCGTGCCCTTCGCCGACTGGGTCGTCTCACAAACCCACTTCATCGAAGGCCACCGCCGCTGCCACCTTCCCGAGGCGTGGGATGCCCCGTCGGCGGCCCGTTTCCTGGCCTCCGGGGTGCAGGCGGCCCAGGCCGAGTTACGCCGCATGGGGTTGGCCCCGCTGACGTTGGCTGACCTCCCGTTCGCCCAGCGCTACCTGTTCGCGCCGCGCGGACTTCAGAGATCGGTATGCGAGCAACTGGAGTCCCACGTGCACGGCCCCGGGCTGCTGGTCGTCACCGACCGGACCGGCGGCGGCAAGACCGAGCTGGCCCAAGAGGCCGTGCAGATCTTCAGGCGGCTCCTAGGCCAGCACCTGGGGGTCGGGGTGTTTCTCCCGACGATGGCGACCACCAACGCCCAGTTCGCCCGCTGGGTCAAGGATCTGATGCCGCTGCTGGGCCAAGACGCCACTGTTGAACGGCTCCATTCCATGGCCGCCTTCTCCGAGGATGCCGACCGGATTCTGCGTGACCTCAAGGCCGCCGACGATGCACGGATTTCGGCCGCCGAACCGGGCACAGCCGCCATCGAGGATGGTGGCGCACGTGGGAGTTTCCGACTCTCGGCCGCTGATACCCAAAAGCTGTTTCGGTTGCAGGCGCCGTTGACCGTGGCGACGATCGACCAGTTGCTGGCCTCGGCCCTCCCTGGTCGGCACCAGCCCTTCCGCATGGCGGGCAGCTGGGGCAAAGTGGTCGTGATCGACGAGTGCCATGCCTATGACGTGTTCATGCGGGTGCTGCTGCGCACCGTGTTGGCGTGGCTAGGAGCCTTCGGTGTTCCCGTCGTGCTTCTCTCCGCGACCCTCCCGCGGCGCGTGGCCCGCGAATACCTGGAGGCCTACCGTTCTGGTGCGGCGGCGCGCGAGGGCCAATCACCCGCGCTGTGCGAGGAGCGGCTGGAAGGACTGCCCTACCCGGGGTGGGTCTACTACGACTCGGCCACCGACGTGACCACGTCCAGCGGCACGGTTCCCGGCCCGACCACGGAACTCACCCTGGCCGCCCATGCCGTCCCGGTCACCGGTGATCCGCGCGATCCTGTGGCCCGCGGGCGTCGCCTTGCTCAGGCATCTGCACCCATCTTGGCCCCGATCCTCGATACCGCCGACCATGAGGGTGGGTGCGCGCTGGTCATCGCCAACACCGTGACCTCGGCACAGATGATCGCCGCCGCGCTGCGTGCTGTGGCCCCCGATGACTGCCACGTCCACCTCCTGCACGCCCGCCTTCCCACCGGCCAGCGCGAGGAGCGCACGGCCCGCCTTGAGGCGTTGTTCGGCAAACGCGACGGCCAGACACCCGGGCAGCCGGAGCGCCCCGGACGGGCGATCGTCGTCGCCACGCAGGTGGCCGAGCAGTCGCTGGACTGGGACTTCGATGTGGTGGTCAGCGAGCTGGCGCCGCTGTCGCTCCTGTTGCAGCGCGCGGGGCGGGCCCACCGCCACCGGCCGGCCGACCTCATCGCGGCCCGGTGGCGCCAGTGGACGGTCCATGTGTTGGCCGCGGTCGAAGCCGCCTCCAACCTGCCGGTCGAGGCCCTGCCCTACCCGCATGCCGCGCTCCTGCAGACCTGGCACACCATTCTGGAAGACGCGCACAGCAGCGGAGAGCGGCAGTGGCGCCGCACCCTACGTGTCCCCGACGACGTCCAGGACCTGGTCGAGCGCGCCGAGCCCGAACTGTCGCTGCTGGAGGAGGCCGAGGGCGTATTCGCAGAGGCGCTGATGTCCTGGTGGGCCGAGGAGGACGTGGCCGCCAGCAGGGGCGACCAGATGACCGTGCCCATCCCGGGCAGCGGCCTGTCGCGCCCCGACCTGCACCGCCTGACCGAGGCCGACCGCGATGTGGACGACGTGCTGACCACCCGTTTGGGCGCCGACTCCCTGCGGCTGCTGCCGGTGTGGATCCGCGATGGCGCCTTCCATTTGGCCCCGCAAGGCGAGGATCCTCTGCCTGGCGCACCGGCGCCGGGGAAGCGGCCATCTCCACAGGCGGTGCGCACCGTGATCGACCACAGCATCCCGGTGCGCCGCGCTCCTGGCTGGCAGGAGGCGGTCGCAGCGCAGGCGCCTGCCTGGTTCGCCGAGCACCCGCGCCTGGCCGATGTTTTTGTCGTACCGTTCGGCGACACTGTCGAACACTCGGTCATCCCCGGCGCCGACGCCGCCCCCGGCTACCTGCCCCGGACACGCGCGCCGCGCCACACGGTGGCCTTCAGCCCGGACTACGGCCTGTTCACGGCGCCACGGCGCGCCGCTGAGGAGTGATGGTGGACGACTTCGACCTGCTCACCCGCCCCTGGGTCAACGCGCGCACTCTCGACGGCACGGCCGAGTCGCTGGGGTTGTCGGCGCTTCTGGCCCACGCGCACCGCCTGAGTGACGTCGAGGCGCCGGTACCGCCCGGCTATGGCGGGCTGCGCCACATCCTGGCCGCGCTCACCTACCGCATCACCGGGCTGGACCGCCAAGAATCCGCCAGTGAATGGCGCCGACGCCGGGACCTGTGGCTTGAGCACGGTACCCTCGCCTCCTTCCCGCCCGAACTGCGCCCGGAGGGCGACGACGCCGATCCGGTGAGCCGCTACTTCGACCGCCTTGAAGTGGGCCGCTTCAGCCTGTTCGGTCCCCGCCCGTTCCTGCAGGACCCGCGCCTGCGCGAAGAGTCGGAAACCTGCGGTATCAACAAGCTGGTGCTGGGCCGCCCGGTGGGGAAAAACGGTGCCACATGGTGGACCCGCCACCACCAGGGCAACCAGGGCGCGATCCCGCCGCATGAGGCCGCCTGGTGGCTCATCGTCCAGTGGTACTACGGGGCGGCCGGGCAGATCACCGCGCGCACCGTCTATGGGTCCCGGTCGTCCAGTGCGAAGGCGGGGATGCTGCGCAACACGATCACCTACTATCCGCGCGGTCAGACGCTGTTCGACTCCCTGCTGCTCTCGCTGGTGCCGCCCGCAGCCGCACTCCCCGATCCGGCGAGTCGCCCCGGACCCGACCTGTGCCCCTGGGAGTGGGAGAAGCTGCCCGACCCCGCGGCTCCGCCCCGCCCGCCGGGTGGGATGTGTGCGCTGCTGACCGGCGTGCACACCCACGCGATGCTGCTGGTGCCCGATGAGCACGGCGCGGTGGTCGACGCCTACCGCACCTGGGCCTACCGCAAGCCCTGGCCCGAACGTAAGACCGAGAACCCCTTCGTCAGCTATGAGCGCACCAAGGGCACGCAGCGGACAGCCGACCCGGCCCGCGCCCTGTGGCGCGACCTGGATGCGCTGCTACCAGAAACGGCCAAGGGCGCGACCGGGCGCACCGTCGCCGCCAGCCGCTACCGCCCGCCCCGCTTCTTGGAGGAGCGCCTGAACCTGAGCGGTCGTCGCGCGCCGAGCGGGCTGGCGGCCGTGGGCTTCCGGCAGGACCCCATGACCACCGACCACACCTGGTGGCTGTCCAGTGCGCCGCCGGAATTCACCCGCCTGCTGGATGACGACGAAAGGACCGCCGCGGCAGTGCGGCGCCTGCTCGCCCTGCTCAGCGCCGAATGCGAACAGGAACTGCGCCCCCGGCTGCGGCGCGCCTGGCGCGAAGGCGTGCGCAGCGGCCCCAAGGAGCGCCTCAACAAGAGCTGGCCCCAGCGCGGGGCGCGGCGCTTCTGGGAACAGGCCGAGCACCTCTTCTTCGCACGGTTGGAGGCCGAGCTCGTCGACTCGCCGGCCGACGAGTCGGCTGAGAACCAGCGCACCCGCCACGCCGCACGGGCCCTGTGCGTGAGGGCCTATGACGAGGTCACCCAGACCGTCATGTCCGATCGGGGCCCGGCTCACCCGCCATCACGCATAGATCTCTTGCTGCGGCGAGCGGTGATCAAGCACCGGCCCCACCTCTGACGGCGCATACCCCCGGGAAGGACGAGGATGCCCAACAACACGCCCCTGCACAGCTGGGAGCGCCGCAAGCGCATGGCCGAGGCGTTCGCTGGCCATCTGGCCCCGCTGCTGTCCTACGGCGCGGTGCGCAGCGAACTGAAGTCGGCCCTGCGCCGAGAACCCTATAAAGCTCCGGCCACCAACCGGCAGATCCTGTTGTGGCTCGACGGCCCGGGGGCACCGTATGCGGACCTGTACCAGGACGAACGGGTGCGCAACGCCCTGTCTCTAACCGCCGGTCTGATGGCCAGCTTCCCCACCGCGCGCACGCTCAAAGCCCGCTGGGACACCTATGCCCGCTCGCATCCGGCTAGCTCCGGTGAACATGACGCACACGGCACCAACGACCGGCGGGGGTCCCGACTCGACCTGGGCCTAGCGCTGGCCGAGGCCGACCGCAAGGAGATCAACAAGAACAAGGCGGGCACGGTCCCCGGCGCCATGTCCCCCGACCGGATGACGCCTCGGGAAAAGCGGCTCATGCAGCTGTGCCGCACCGACACCGACCGCCTGCCCCGCCACCTGTTCTCGGTGCTGTCCTACCTGCACGGACAAAAGTGCCTGCTGCCGCACTGGCCCCGGATGGCCGCCGACATCGAATGGCGCATGCGCGCCCCCGACGCCGTGGCCCTCAAATGGCAGGAGTCCTACCTCACGCCCCCGGTGTGGCGGCGCGACACCCAGCGCTGAGCCCGCCCCCTTGTCACCTCCATCACCGTCCTATGAAGAAAGTGGCCCTCTGAACCGATGACATCCCCTGCGCGCTTCGCCGACATCCACATCATCCAGGCCGTTCCCTTCGCCAATCTGAACCGCGACGAGCTGGGTGCTCCCAAGGAGCTGTCCTTCGGCGGGGCCACCCGTATGCGCGCCTCCAGCCAGTGCTACAAGCGCGCCACGCGCACCGCGCTGCAGCAGATGACCGACGGCGACGAGTGGGACTTCGGCACACGCTCACGCGCCCACGCTGAGACGATCGCCAAGGCGCTGCAGGAGCGCGGGTGGCAGGAGATGGCCGCGAAGATCGCCGCCCGCGACCTGTTCTCCATGCTCGATGATGACGAGGCTGACGGAGATGAGGCCTCGGACGAGGGCGCCGAGGGCAACGGCCGCGCCAGGGCCCGCAAGGCCCCCTCGGAGCAGGAGCAGGAATCCTCCCGCCTGCTCACCAACGTGCTGCTCTACCTCAACGACAGCGACATCCCCCGCCTGGTCGAACTCGCCGAGGCCCACCGAGACGATTACGAACGCGCCGCCGAGGGCCTGTCGGCCGACGCCCCGCTGCCGGTCGTCCATAAGAAGAATGACACGAAGTGGCACAAGGAACTGCTGGGCGTTTTGAAGCAGTGCACCGGCGCCGGGCTCGCCCTCTTCGGGCGCATGATCGCCAAGCTGCCGGAAGGGCGTATCGACGGCGCCTCCCAAGTCGCCCACGCGTTCACCACCCACGAGGCCAAGTTCGAGATCGACTACTTCACCGCTGTCGACGACCTGCTCACCGGCAAGGAGAGCAGCGGAAGCGGCCACCTGGGCACCGCCGAGTACGCCAGCGGCGTCTTCTACCGCTACGCCACCCTGGACCTGCGCGAACTCCACGACCACTTCGGGCAAGGCTCCGAAGACACGGCCGCGCACCTCGCAGGCCTGTTCCTCCAGGCCTTCGCCATGGCGGTGCCCAGCGGAAAGAAGACCTCGACCGCCCCGCACACCCCACCCGCCCTGGTATATACCTCGCTGCGATCGGACCGCCCGGTCAACCTGGCCGCCGCCTTCGAGACTCCAGTGCGCCCGGCACGGGACGAGGGGCACCTGCCCAGGAGCCTACAGGCCCTGGCCACCCACCTCACGCAACTGGAGTCGTTCTTCGGCGGCCAAGGACGCGTGTGGCACGGGCACGCCGCCACCGTCGACACCTCCCCCACGAACCACGCCGACGACGAGACGCCCTTGCCTCTGGGCGAGCGGATGCCCCTCAGCAAGCTCCGCGACGCCATGGTCACCCGTCTCAGCTCCGGGGACCAGCAGTGAAGAGCCTGGTGATGCTGCTGACCGGGCCTCTGCAGTCCTGGGGGGTGCGCTCGAAATTCAACAAGCGCGACACCTACCCCTACCCCACGCGTTCGGGGATCTGGGGGCTTCTCGCCTCGGCCTGCGGGATCGGACGCGACGAGCCGCTACCCGCGCAGCTGCATGAGGCCGAGCTGCTGGTGCGCCGTGATCGGCGCGGGCGCCTGCTGACCGACTTCCACACCGTCGGCGCCAATCTTCCCCCTGAACAGCAGATGGTCACCGCCGACCACAAACGCCGCGCCAACCCGATAACAACCGAGCGCGACTACCTGTCCGACGCCGCCTTCACCGCCATCCTGGCCGCCCCCAGCACCGTGATCGACCAACTGTCCGGGGCGCTCCGTGCCCCCCGCTGGGCCCCCTACCTCGGGCGGCGCGGCTGCCCTCCCTCACTGCCCGTCCTCGTAGGCACCAGCACGCGGCCCCCACAGCAGCTGGCCGAGGAGCTCCCGCTCTACGGCAGGGCGCCGCGCCGAGGAGGTGACATCAAGGTCAGCGCACTGTGGGACGGATTCGGCCACGACGACGGTCAGCCCGACCTGCACATCCACGACGTACCCGTGGAGCGTGCCCCGGATCGACGCACCTTCCAGACGCGCCCGGCCGTGGAACTGTCGTGGACCCGACCTGCGAATGCCTGCGCTGGCACGGGCCTCACGGCCTTTCGGGCGATGACCCGGTCCCTTGAGGAGGAACGCTGATGCTGCCCGACCAGCTCTGGCTCACCCACGCGCTGCTCCCCGCACACGAAGCCGACCGCCTAGTCCACAGCGCTTCCGCCATGCACCGCCGGGTGATGGCCATGTTCCCCGACCACCTCGGGGACCAGCCGCGCCAGGCCGCCGGAGTGCTCTACCGCGTCGAACCCGAAAAGCAGGGCGCACGCCTGCTCGTGCAGTCACGCATCGCCCCCAACCTCAGCGGGCTTCCCCACGCGCGCACACTGTCGCTGCTGCCCCTCCTGGAGCAGCTCACCCCCGGCGCCATCGTCCACTACCGAATCGCCGCCAACCCCACCAAGGCAGTACGCACCCCCGACTCCCCCAAGCGGCGCGGCAAGCGCACCGCACTGCACGGGGCCGAGGCCGAAACCTGGTGGCGCACCAAGGCAGAGCAGATCGGACTGCTGCCAGGCTCGGTCACCGCACGCCCGCACGACCTGGCCTCCGATCCTGCTGCCCGCAACGGCACCAGAAACCAGGACAGGGACAAGCGGATCGTCAATCACGGCATCCGATTCGACGGCGTAGCGAAGGTGGAAGACCCCAAGCGCCTGCTGCCCGCAGTGGTCGAGGGAATCGGACGCGGCCGCTCCTACGGCCTGGGGCTGCTGTCCTTGGCCCCACCTGGGCGGTGACCGGTGGCCCGACGACTTCCCAAGACCCTCGGTGCCCCCAGCGCTGTGGCACTGCCCCGCATCGCCGACCGCCTCGGCTTCCTCTACCTGGACACCGTGCAGATCAAAGCCGACCGCAACGGCGTGTGCGCGCTGGTGGAGTTCGACGACGGCGAGCAGGAACGCGTCTACCTGCCCACCGCCGGTATCGGCTGCGTGCTACTAGGGCCGGGCACCAGCACCACCCACGACGCCGTCAAACGCCTGACCGCCGACGGCGCGGTCATCGTGCACGTGGGCGACGGCGGGGTGCGCTGCTACTCGGCCTTCCTCAACGACAGCACGAGCACCCGCATCCTGGACCGCCAGGTCGAGATCATCGCCGACCCCGAACGCCGCCTGGCCGCCGCCAAACGGCTGTTCTCCCTGCGCTTCACCGACCCGCTGCCCGAAAGCCTGACCCTGGACAAGCTGCGCGGCCTAGAAGGGCGCCGCATGAAGGTGCTCTACCGCACGCTCGCCCAGCAACACCGGGTCCCGCGCTTCAAACGCAGCTACGACCCGGCCGACTTCGATGCCCAAGACCCCGTCAACAAGGCACTCACCTCAGGCAACCAGGCCCTGTACGGCATCGCCACCGCGGTCGTGCTCAGCTTGGGCGCCTCACCCGCGCTGGGCATCCTCCACCACGGCCAGCAGCGCGCCTTCGCCTTGGACCTGGCCGACCTGTACAAGGCCGAGACCACGATCCCCCTGGCCTTCTCACTGCACAACAGTTCCGACCCTGAACGCGCCGCACGCCTGCGCCTACGCGAGGACTTCCGCCTGCTGAAGCTGATCCCGCGCATGGTCACCGACATCTACAAGGTGCTGGACCTGCCGGTCTCCGACACGCCTGGCCCCTCGAACGTGATCAACCTGTGGGACCCCGACGGCGAGGTTCCCTCCGGGGTGAACTACGCCAACGAGGCGGGGTGGTAATGGCCAGCGGGTTCTGCGTCATCTCCACCACCGCCATCGCGGATGGCACCCGCGGGGCCCTGACCCGCTGGATGCTGGAACCGGCACCCGGGGTGTATGTGGGGACGCTGACCAAGCGCGTCCGCGACCACCTATGGTCCGGCCTGCAAGAGGCCATCGACGACCAAGGCGGGTGGGCGGTGCTCGTCCACGGCGCCAACAATGAGCAGGGCTATCAAGTCCTCACTCATGGAGAGGGAAGCCGTACGCCCCGTGCCATCGATGGGCTGACCCTGATCGGCTGGCCGAAAGACGACGAGGTAAAGAATGAATAACGGCCCACGTTGCAGCAGGTCGTGAAGGGTGCTCCCCGCCTACGCGGGGGTGAGTCCCTTCTCCACTCGTCGCCTCCACCAGCCCGACAGTGCTCCCCGCCTACGCGGGGGTAAGTCCATGTGGGTGGAGCGCAGACCCGGGACATGCCGTGCTCCCTGCCTTGGCGGAGAACACCCCATCTTGGAAGTCCACCCACACATGACTCTGGTGGATGTCAGCGCATGCAGCGAGCTCCGCCTAGATACGCTCGCCCCGATAACCATCGGCCCCAGGCCCTGTCCACGGTCAACGTTGCCCTGCTGGCGGGCGCCCACGGCATCCCGGCGCAGATCGAGTGGCTGGTGGGACCGCTGGTCAATACCGCGCCGGGCCCAGCGTCGGTGTGCTCCCGGTGTGCTCGGCAGTTCTGGAACCGGGGCGGACGGGGCGGGAGTGGACGGTCACAAACGGCCGGGCACCGACCGCACACGGCCCTGGGTTCCGCATCGGGGCGGAAAACCCGTTAGTCTTAGCACGCATGGTGTGGCACCGTACCCACGACGGCAGCGCGCATCGGGGCCCTTAGCTCAATTGGCAGAGCAGCGGACTTTTAATCCGCGGGTTCAGGGTTCAATCCCCTGGTGACCCACAGAAAACCCCAGGCCGCAGGCTATTCCTAGCCCCGGACTGGGGTTTAATGCTTCCCGGGTCTGCTCCGGGTGTGCTCGCCGGTACCTTCTCAGTACATGGCGGCCTCTCAGCCCCGTTCAGCAGGAGTATGCGGGACCAGTGCAGCGGCCTTCTCCGCAGCGGTCCGAGCGACGTCGCGCACGACGCTGGTGTAGGTGTCGGCGTCAGATTGATCGTGGAATGCCGCCGCAGCTCCTGGACCACCTTCATATCTGCCCTTGGCCAGGTGCAGGGTGGCCGCCAGCCGAGGTCTTCTACACAAAGTTCGCACCACGGCGCCAAGTCGGTCGTTCCATAGTCATACAGAGCGATCGCCCGATAGTTAGATGCTTGGCCCCAGGAACCAAGCGGTTGATCCGGAAGCCGTCGATTGCTGACGGCAGATGCACGGGTGTGCCGGGTTCCCGCTGCTCCGCAAACGCATTCTGCTCGCCTGACCGCTTGTCACGCTGGGTGAGGGATCCGTGCAGAGTGAGCCAGAGCCGTCAACCGCGAACGGAACCAAGGGCGCACAGCACGATCCCCAGGACGCATTCGATCGGGTGGCGGCGGCCCCGCCGGGCGCGGGGGACGCGCAACAGGGTTCCTGTGGTGCGAGCGGTGAGGTGACTCCTCCGCTCGTACCGGGCCCTGTTGCTGTGTAGTGGGGTTCAATTGGCTCATTATGCGCCTGTGACCTGCGGTGATCACCCCCCACGGCGAGAATGGATCGGCCGTGGGGGACAGCCTGGTCATCGTGTCGCGGCTCAGTACCCTTTGTGCAGAGCCCGAGTGACCGCCTCCCCGTCGGCCGGGGTGAAGGGGCCTTCGACCACACGTCCCAGGATCGTGGCCAGGGGGGTGATGTGGAGGTCGATGGTGGCTTCAACGAGCTGGGCGAGGTGTTCCATGTAGGTGCGGCCCTGCCACCAGGCGATCGTCCAGGCACCGACACTGATCAGTGAGGCGGGCCACCACCACAGGCTCAATACGAGATAGAGGCCGCCCCAACTCGCTAGGCGGGCAGCGCCGGTGAAGTCGGCTTGGGCTCGGGTGAGGGGTGCTCGGGCCTCCTCGGACAGTGTCAGCCAGAGGAGGGCCAGACGGTGGCGAGGTCGAGATCGTAGGCCATGCGAACGCGCTCGTCCACGGCCCGTATACGGTCCCCCATCCATATGGGCAGCTGCGGCTCCGTCAGCGCGATGCGGTCGCGGGCGGCGGCCAGGGCCGCGGTGTCCGGCAGGGGACGCGAGGCGGGCGCCGGCTGGACTCCGCGCATTCGGCGGGCCTTCTCCCGTAGCGCGTCCTCGTACTGCCGGACGGCCCGCTGCCAGCGGCGCCGGCGCCGGCGCCGGCGGACGAGCGGCAGGCCGCAGCGGCCCCAAGTCCCGGTCCACATCCATACCACCAGCTGGGTCAGAGCTTAGGCCAATGCGGACGCGGCGACCGCCAAGGCCACGGTCGCGAGCGCGATGAGCGCGATCGCGCCATTGCTGTGCGCGGCAGGGGAGGCGGCGAACCGGTCGACGGCCGAACGGAGCAACGCAGGCTCCGCCCAGTGTGCCTGGCCGAGTTCGACGGCGATCGCGGCCACGCAGACGAACACCACACCGGGCAGCATCAGTGCCGCCAGCCACCGTTCGGCGAGCTTGCCACCCAATGAGGTGACGAAGGCGGTCATCGGTCGGTCCGGAAGCGCGGCAGCGGGCACGCCCACACGGCGCACAACGGCCCCTCCTGCGCTCTGGCCTGCAGGATCTCGGGACTTCCCCCCGAGGAGTGGACCGCGCGCGAGCTGCGGCACACCTTCGTGTCGTTGCTGTCGGACCACGGGGTGAGCATCGAGGAAATCTCACTGCTGGTTGGCCACGACGAGACCGATACGACCGAGCGGGTCTACCGCCACCAGCTGCGGCCGGTCCGCCGCTCAGCGGCCACGGCGATGGAGACGATCTCGAAGGGAGCCGAAACGTGAAAATCCTTCAACCCCACCTGTACCCCACCGAGCGCCAAAAGGGGCACCCGCCCGCGGCGGATGCCCCTGCTGACCTGTGTCGGGACGGCGGGATTTGAACCCACGACCCCTTGACCCCCAGTCAAGTGCGCTACCAAACTGCGCTACGTCCCGGTGTTGTTCGAGGCTTTTCCGTCCCCGCCAACGAGTAAGACTCTATCGCATCTCAGAGCGTGCTCGTGACAGCTTCTCCGGCCTGGGCGGGGGTGCCGAGGGCGTGTGGGTGGCGGATCCAGGGGATGACCAGTGGGGATTCTCCGGGGAGTGCCTGTTCTCGCGTGGCCCGGATCGGTGACCGGGCCGGGTCCGGGCGGGGAGGCTCGCGGGGGCTCAAGGGGTGGCGGGTCGTGGGAGCCGGTGTCGGACCACGGCGGGGGCCAGAGCCGCCGCTGCGAAGAGTAGGGCCAGTAGGAGCCAGCCGGTGCTGCCGAGGGCGAGCACGCCGCCTGTCATCAGGACCGGGCCGTAGAGGCGTGCGCTGCTGGTACGGCCGAGGCTGAACGTCGCGAGGTACTCGGTGCGGCGCTGTTCGGGGGCGATCGCGTAGGAGAGGGTCCAAGCCGCGCTGACTTGGCAGAGCTCTCCGATCGTCAGGACGAGGATGGCGGCGCTCAGGAGGATGAGGGTGGGCCAGCCGCCCAGGAGCGGTGCGAGGGCGAAGCCCACGCAGGACACCATGAGCAGGGTCGCGTTGACGGTGTAGGCGCGCAGTGCGTCGCGGGAACCGTTAACGAAGCGGCTCATGGGGATCTGCAGCAGGACGCATGTCGCGGTGTTCACCGCGTACAGGACGCCGACCAGTGCGTCGGGGGCTCCGGTGCGTCCGGTCAGCCACAGGGGGAAGGCGACGTTGAGCATGGGCAGCCACAGTGCGGCGATGCTGTCGTAGGTGGTCAGCGCGAGGAGTCTGCGGTCGCGTAGCGCGCTGAGCCGCCACGTCGCGGGCCGCCACGCGACGCGCGTGTCGGGGAGGAGCGCGATCAATCCGGCGCTCACCACGAAGAGCACCGCCATGGCGAGGAACAGCCAGCGGAACGCGCTTGGCGTACCGATGGCCAGGGGGATGGCGGCGGCCAGTCCGCCGACACTCATGCCGATGTTGAGTACCGCCCGGTGGCCGCCATCACCTTCGTGCGCCTGCTCTCCGGGGTGCGCTCCCCGACCAGGGCCTGCGTCAATGGGTAGACGGCCTGCTCCCCGACCACCACAGCCGCCGTGACCACGAAGAAGATCCACCAGTTGGTGACCACCGCGTAGGCGGCCACCGCCGCCGCGCGCCACAGGGTGATCGCGATCAGAGAGCGGCGCACGCCCCATCGGTCGGCCAGCGCCCCGACCGGGACCGCCGTGAGCATCGCGACCACACCCGCCAGCATCATGCCGATACCGACGGAACTCTCGGAGAGGCCGACGACGCGGACGAAGTAGATGGCCGAAACGGCCGTGAACAGCCCGGTACCGATCCACTCGATGAGCGTTGCCCCGAGCAACTTCGGGAGGTACTGGTGCGCGGCCTTCCGCCGTCGTCCACCACGTTGTCCGCGTCGAGAATGATGTCCGGGCCGATATCGCGCAGCGAGATATTCAGGACGACCTGCCCGGGAGCGAATGTCGAGCGATCCAGAATGTAGGGCTCGCCCGCCGTCGTCGCGAGGACGACGACGTCGGCGCCGCACAGCGCGGCGTCCATTCCCTCAGCCACGCGGGCCGAGATCCCGAGGTTCTCCCGGGTGAAGCCGGCCAGCGCGCCAGCGTAGCGGGGTTCGAGATCGTACACCGCGCACGAGGAAATGCTCCACTCCCGCGCGGCGAAGAATTCGAGGATGTTGCGGGCGATGATGCCGGCGCCGATCACGGCCAGCTTGCCCGCCTTTCGGCCGCCGGAGAGGTGTTCGCCGGCGAGAACGGCGGACGCGGCCGTTCGGGCCGCGCTGATCTGCGCAGCTTCCAGACAGGCGACGGGGTATCCCGTTTCGCAGTCGTTGAGGAGAAGGACGGCGGAGACGCCTTCGGGCAGGAGGGTGACGGCGTCGCCGGTCCGGTAGATTCGCCCGGTGGGGGTGTCGGCGAACCGGTCCCGGAAGAACGCCGCGCGCGTCCGCTCCGGATCCCCGAGGTAGCCCCGTCCCACGCCCACTGCCCCGACGAAGAGCTCACCGGCCTCGACGACGTCGCAGGCGGTCCACCGCCCCTGGTCCTCGCGGAGAACGTAGAGGGCCGTGTCGGCGATCGGACCGCCGACGGGCAGGTGCCCCCGCCGCGGATCCGCTGTCCCTACGACGAAGTGCGTCACGTCGTCGGAGCACTCGGTCGGGCCGTAGGCGTTGAGCAGCATGGGCGGCCGACGGGCGAGCCCGCGGAGTCACACCCCGTGGTGATCGGACGGGGTTTCGAGGGCGTGGAGGTGGGCGGCGGCCTTGGAGAGTTCGGATTCGGTGAAGACCGCGATGCCGTTGTCGATCAGGAGGCGGGCGGTGACGCCCGGGCCCGATGTGGTGGCGCCGGTGAAGGATCCGTCGTAGACGCGGTGGACGCCGCAGGAGGGGCTGGACTCCTTCAGGATGGCGATGCGTGCCTCGTGCCGGTGGGCGGCGTCGAGGGCGGCGTGGGCTCCGGCGAGGAAGAAGGAGGTGACGTCGGCGCCCTGCGGGGTTTTGATGCGGGCGTTGCCGGTGAGGACGGCCGTGGCGCCCGATGAGGACTCGATCTCCGCTGGCGGGCGGGGGACAGGCAGGCCGCCGGCGACCTCGGGGCAGAAGACCACCAGGCGCTCCTCCGCGCGCCAGCGGTCGAGGATCTCGTCCTCGACGGTCTTGGCGTTCCCGTCGAATCGCACGCGCCTGCCCATCAGGCAGGCGCTGACCAGGACTTTTTCCATCGCGCCTTCCTCCTCGGCCGTCCCGCGTCTCTGCACGCCACGCTACCCCTGACCGGGTCCGCGCGTGATCTTTCATGGGAGATGAGGGTGCCGGACGATGGCGGCGGGTTCGGGCGGCGCGCGGTCGATGCGGTCCGTCAGAAGGCGAACCCGTCGGGGAAGGGGTCGGTGGGGTCGAGCATGTAGTTGGCGGTGCCGGTGATCCAGGCGCGGCCGCTGATCTCGGGGGCGACGGCCGGGCGTCCGGCGACCCGGGTCTCGTCGGTCAACCGCCCCTTGAACCGCGTGCCGATGAACGACTCGTTGACGAACTCCTCGTCCAGGTTGAGCCGGCCTCTGGCGTGGAGCTGGGCCATGCGTGCCGATGTCCCGGTTCCGCACGGCGAGCGGTCGAACCACCCGGGGTGGATGGCCATCGCGTGCCGCGAGTGCTTGGCTGTGGAGCCCGGCGCGACGAACTGCACGTGGAAGCAGCCGTGCACCCCGGGAATCTCCGGGTGGCGGGGGCGGTCGGTGGCGTTGACGGCATCCATGATGGCCAGCCCCGCCGCGAGGATGTCGGACTTGCGTTCGCGGTCGAACGGGAGGCCGAGGTCGTCGAGGTCGACGATCGCGTAGAAGTTCCCGCCGTAGGCGAGGTCGTAGCGCACGGTCCCGTAGCCCGGCACCTCCACCTCGGCGTCCAGCCGTTCGCAGTAGGAGGGGACGTTGCCGATGGCCACCTCCCGCGCCGCACCGTCCGCGACCGCGACCCGCGCTTCCACCAGCCCGGAGGGGGTGTCCAGCCGGATGGCGGTGAAGGGTTCCGCCACCTCCACCATCCCCGACTCCACCAGCACCGTGGCCACCCCGATCGTGCCGTGCCCGCACATCGGGAGACACCCACTGACCTCGATGAACACCACGCCCCAGTCGGCGTCGTGGCGGGTCGGCGGCTGCAGGATCGCGCCGCTCATGGCGCTGTGCCCGCGCGGTTCGTTGACCAGGAAGCGGCGGATGTGGTCGAGGTTCGCAATGAAGTACTGGCGCCGCTCGGCCATGGTCACCCCGGGGATGGGACCGACACCACCGGTGACGACCCGCGTCGGCATCCCCTCCGTGTGGGAATCGATCGCGCTGATGACCCGGTCAGCGCGCATCGCCCGCCGCCTTCCGCTGGCCCTGGGAGGCCTTGGCGCGCTGGGGCGTTCGCCGGTCGGCCTCCTGTTTCGATCCGCGTGGGCGCGGCGCCCGCTGCGGCCGGGGCTTGTCGAGCGTGGCGATGTAGTCCATGGCGCGCCGCGTCGCGGCGATGACCTCGTCGCGGTGCTCGGCGACGAGCGGCCCACGCGGCGGACGGCACGGCCCGCCCTTCCGACCCGCCATGTCCATCGCCAACTTCACGGCCTGCACGAACTCGGTCCGCGAGTCCCACCGGAAGAGCGGCAGCAGTTCGGCGTGGAGCTTCGTGGCCTCCTCGGTCTTGCCCGCGCGGATCAGGTCGAACATCCGCACGCACTCCGCCGGGAACGCGTTGGGGAACCCCGCGAACCAGCCGGTGGCGCCGTCGGTGAGGTTCTCCAGCACGAGGTCGTCCGCCCCCGCGATCACCTGGATGTCCGGGGCGAGCTCGCGGATCCGGGACACCCTCGCCGGGTCACCGGAGAACTCCTTGACGGCGACGACGTTGTCGATCCTGGCCAGCTCGGCGATGAGATCGGGGGTCAGGTCGACCTTCGTGTCGTGGGGGTTGTTATAGAGCATCACCGGCAGCCCGACCGACGCCACCGCCCGGTAGTGGTCGACGACCTCGGCCCGGTTGGCTCGGTACATCGTCGGCGGCAGGCACAGCACGGCGTCGGCGCCGTCCTCTGCAGCGCGTTCGGCCCAGTGCCGCGCCTGGTGGGCGCCCACTCCGTGCACGCCAACGACGACGAGGCCGGTCCCGTCCACCGCCTCGATCGCGGTCCGCGCGACGGCGCGGCGCTCGGCGTCGGTGAGGGAGGAGTACTCCCCCAGCGACCCGTTGGGGCCGACGCCTCGGCAGCCGTTGGAGATCAGCCAGCGGCAGTGCTGGGCATAGGCGTCGTGGTCCACGGTCAGCCCGCCGGGCGCGAACGCGTCACCCCGGTAGGGCAGGGCCGTGGCGACTACGACGCCGCCGAGGTCGATACGCGGAGTCCCGGTGGCTGTGTCGTCGACCATGTCATTCCTCTCCTTCGGGTGTACGGGCGGGCGGCACGGCGGAGGCCTCCCCCGGCACGTCTCCGTCCTCGCCGCTGGTCTGGCCGACGGTGTCGAGCGCGGCCAGCTCGCCGAGCCGGATGGGCGCCGCGATGGGGCGGCGGTCCACGGGCTCCGACGACACGGCGTGGGGCACGCGGCGGCGGACCAGCTCGGTGAGGGCGGTACCGCACACGCGCCCTTGGCAGGGGCCGAGGCCTGCGCGCGTGGTGAGCTTGAGCGACCGCAGGGACCGCGGCCCACCGGCGCCGGTCACAGCGCAGGCGGCGTCGATATCGGCGACGGGGACCTCTTCACAGCGGCACACGAGGGTGTCGGGCGTGAGCCAGGCCGGCCAGCCCGGTCCGATGGCGTGGGCGCGGCGCATCCGGGCGGCGAAGGCGCGGTGGCGTTCCCGGGTCCGCAGCGCTCGGCGCAGCAGCGGGTCGTCGGCCCGGCCGCCCGCCGCCGTCCACCCGGCGATCACCCCCTCGGTCACGGCGAGGTCGGCGCCCCCGATGCCCGTGGCCTCCCCCGCCGCGAACACGCCGGGGACCGTCGTGTGCTGGGCGGCGTCGACGGTGACAGCTCGGTGGGGGCCGATGCCGCACCCGGCCGCGATCGGGAGTTCGAGGCGCGGGACGAATCCGTGGCCGACGCAGACGGCGTCGACGGCGACGCGCCGTTCGGTTCCCGGGACCGGCGACCAGTCGGCCCGCAGGGACGCCACGGTGGCCTCTTCGACCCGGCCCGCACCGTGGGCGGCGATCACCCCGGCGCCCACGTGGTAGGGGATCGCGTCGCGGACGTGTCCGGCCAGGTATCCGGCGAGTTCCTCGACCCGGCCCGCCGCCGCGTCCCGCAGCAGTCCGACGGGCGAGCGCAGCCAGCCCGCCGCGAGCCGACCCGCGGATCCGGCCTCCACCACGCCGACGACGTCGGCACCGACGTCGGACAGCGACGCCGCTACGGGCAGGAGGAACGGTCCGCTCCCGGCGACCAGGACGCGTCGGCCCGCGGCGAGGCCGTCGCTCTTGGCCAGGGCCTGAGCGGCTCCCGCCGTAAAGACGCCGGGCAGGTCCCAGCCGGGGAAGGGGAGGGTGAGGTCGTGCGCTCCGGGGGCGAGGATGAGCGCGTCGGGACGGAGCGTGTGCGCCTCGCGGTGGTCCGGGGATCCGCCGTCGGAGTCCCCGCGCAGGGCGTGGACGGTGGGGGCGCTATCTCGGGGTTCCAGCGCCCAGACGGAGGTGCGGTCCAGGATGGTGTGGGCGGGATGCCCCTCGATCGCCCGCACGGCGCGACGCAGGCGGTCGCGGCCTGACGGGCGACGGCGCGGGGCCGGGCCGCCGCTGTGGTCCGATGGCCCGAACTGCGGTGCGGGGGTGCGGGGGCGGCGGAGGAACTGGCCGCCGAGGTGCTCCGCGGTGTCGACGACGGTGACACGGGCACCCGCGCGCAGGGCGGCGAGCGCCGCCCCGATCCCGGCCGGTCCTCCGCCGACCACCACGACCTCACGCATCCCGCCCTCCCCTGGCCGCCGCTCCGGTCCCGATGTTGGACGCCGCGCGTACCGCCGCCGTCCTGTGCGTTCCTCCCCCGCCTTTGCGCAGGTCACGCATGCCGGTCTCCGTAGGGTGGGACGCCGTGCCCCTCGACGATGTCGCCGTCGCGCGCGGTGCGCTGGCATGCCCGGACATCGGGGACGCCGTTCACCGTGACGAGGCAGTCGAAGCAGACGCCGATGCCGCAGAACACACCCCGGGGGCGTCTCGCCTTGCGGGTGGTGCGCCAGGTGGTCACGCCGTTGGCGAGCAGCACCCCGGCGATGGTCTGGCCCGCCTCGCCCGTGAGCGGAGTGGTGCCCAGGTGAACGGTGACGCGCCGATCGGACGTCTCCCGCGGGTGCGTCTCGGACATGGCGGGTGCCTTTCTCCGTTGTGATGCGGACGAGCGTGCGGAGGAAGAGAGTAAAGGTGAGGGGTGGGCGGGGTTGGTCTAGCCGGTACCGGCGGTGGGCCCGACCCTGGCCGCGTCTCCGCCGCCGAGCCCGGGGCGCGACGGACGGAAGGGGCCGGGGTCGACGATCGGCGCCTCGTTGAGGATGGTCTGCCGCAGGAGGCGAGCGGTGGCGATCGACAGGCCGATACCGGCACCCTCATGTCCGGTCGCGTGCCACAGGCCGGGCACGCGCTCATCCGGGCCGATGATCGGCAGGTGGTCAGGGGTGAAGGGGCGGAACCCTCCGTAGGCACGCATGACCGGGACATCGGCGAGGCCGGGGAAGAGGCGGACCGCCTTCGCCGCGATTCGCGCGAGCACATCGACCCGCAGCCGGTCGTCGAATCCGGTGTGCTGGCGGCTGGAGCCGATGAGCAGGGGTCCGGCGGCCGTCGACTCCACGACGCTGGAGGTCAGCGCGCCCGAGTCCGTCAGGGTCTGCGGCGCGTCCGCCTCCGCGAAGGTGCCGACGTAGTCCGCGTCGTAGACCTTGTGCCGAATCGTCAGTGGCGGCACGCGCGCGGTGACCAGCACCATTCCGCGCCGCGGCGTCACCGGGACCGGGGCGCCGAGCATCCGCGCGACCCGCCCCGCCCAGGGGCCGGCCGCGTTCACCACGACCGGCGCGTGCCAGGGACCGGCCGTGGTCCGCACGCCGAGGAGAGCGCCCGACCGGTTGCGGAGGGGGCCCAGCACGGTGGTCTGCTGCGAAACCCGGGCACCGCGAGCACGGGCGGACGCCAGCAGGGCCTCGGCCGCCGCGACCGGCTGCACCTGCGCGTCCTGCGGATAGTGGACGGCCGCGGCGATGTCCGTGGTCAGGGCTGGTTCGGCGGCCCTCACGTCGGGGGCGTCGAGCGGGTGGGCGGCGAGTCCGGCATCCCGCTGCTCCCGGGCGAAGCGCAGAAGCCCGGCGGCGCCGGCCTGTGTGGTGGCCACGACCAGGCCGCCCTTGGGGTTCCATTCGAGGTCGGGGAATCCCGGCCCGAGTTCCTCGTGCAGTTCGGCCACGGCCCGCGGCCACAACCGCAGGGACGCACGCGCGAGGTCCAGCTCGGCCCCGGGTGCCTTGTCCGAGGCGAGGATGTTGCCCTCGCCGTGGGCGGTGGTCTCGGAGGCCGCCGCGCCGCGGTCGAGGACGGTGACCGAGCACCCTGCCCCCGCCAGTTCCCGCGCGCACGCGGCACCGGTGATCCCGGCGCCGATGACGACGATGTCAGCCCGCACCGCTACCTCCGAAGTGTTCGGCATAGCGAACGAACGCCATCGTAAATTCGCGGACACCCCGGGTCAATGCCCGCTCTCTCCGTTGATCTCGGCAATATCGACCGAATACCGGCGGTGGCGGCTCAGTGGTCGGCGGGGGCCTGGTCGCCGGTGGCGTGGTGGTGGGGCTCGGTGTGCGTCAGGATCAGGACCGAATCCACGTCCCCGCCGCGCGGGATGTAGGTGTGCGGCAGCGACGCGGGGAACCGCACCGAGTCCCCTGGACCCAGGTCGTGTTCACGCCCGTCGATCACGGCGGTCAGGCGGCCGGAGGTGACGATCGTGTGCTCGGTTCCCGGGTGGCCCGCCGAATCCTGCTGACGTCCGGCGCGAAAGAGCTGGTCGTAGACCTCCAGCACGCTGATTCCGGTGTCCTCGCGGCGCAGCGGCCGCAACTCGACGCCCTTGCCGCTCAGGACCTCCGACCGATACGCGCGCACGACCGTGACCTGCTCCTGGTGCCCCTCGCGCAACAGGCTCGACACCGGGGCGTCCAGTGCGCGCGCGAGCGAGAACACCGTCTCGATGGTGGGGTTTCCGCTGCCGGATTCGAGGTCGGACAGCGTCGCCTTGCTGACCCCCGCCTTGCGCGCCAGCGCCGACAGCGACAGCCCGCTGCGTGACCGCAGCAGCCGGATGTTGGCTGAGAGGAGTCCCGTCGCGGAGTGGACCACCTGGCACCCGCTTCCCTGTCGCCGACCGAGGGTCGTGCCGCTCGGCGTCCTCGGGCGGATGGTGTTCGGAATAGCGAACACCATGGTAGTGCCGGATGACGGCAGGGCCACGGCCGCGCTCCCTGCCGCCGCGACCGTTGGCGTTCGCCCCCGCTCCGTGCCCGCTCGGCACCACCGCACCGGGCCGCGGTGGCCGGAGGCCGTCCGGCAGGACGGGGCGGGGTCCTTTTCCAAAACGTGACGTGTCCGCCTTCACAGCGCCCGAAACCGCCGCCACACACGGGCTTCGCGCCCGGTGGCCCATATCACGGCAAAAGACCGCAAAGTCCGGGATTGGACCCCCCGACACTGGTGTTGCAGGCGAGGTTCCCTCACGTGGGACCGTCCGGCACCCCGCGTATCTCAGGCGGCTCACGGTGCCATCACTTCTCCATTTCGAGAACCCCTGAACATTCCCGTCCGTTCATCGTGCCTTTTTTGGAGTCAGCTGTGAGCCACGCCCTCGTGCGTACGCGCCTCCCGATCCGGAGCTCCTCCGTGTCCACGGGCCCGGCACCGCCACGCCCCCGCCGGCCCGTCGCCCTCCTCGTCTTCATCCTGGGGGTCCTGTCCGCCACCAGCCCCCTGGCCACCGACCTCTACCTCCCCGCCTTCCCGCAGATCGCCGACGACCTCGGCGCGAGCGAAGCGCAGGTCCAGCTCACCCTCACCGCCGTCATGGTCGGCCTCGCCCTGGGACAGCTGGTGGTCGGCCCGCTCAGCGACCAGTTCGGGCGCCGCGCTCCCCTGCTGATCGGGACCGCAGTGTTCGCCGCCACGTCGATCATGTGCATGTTCGTCACCTCGGCCGAGATGTTCATCGCGGTCCGGTTCCTGCAGGGCCTGTCGGCCGCGGCCGGGATGGCGGTCTCCCGAGCGGTCGTCCGGGACGCCTTCGACGGCGACTCCGCCGCCCGCTTCTTCTCCCGCCTCGTGCTCCTCGTGGGCCTGGCCCCCATGCTCGGGCCGATCATCGGCGGCAGGATGCTGCTGATCGGCCCCTGGCAGTTCATCTTCGCCGCTCTCGGCGTGGCCGGACTGATCGGGTTCGCCCTCGTGTACTTCGGCCTCCCCGAGACCCTGCCGCGGGTGGACCGGCACCGCCAGGACCCCATGCTCATGGTGCGGACCTTCGGCCGTCTCATCCGCGATCCCCGCTTCATCGCCCCCGCTCTGACCATGGCACTGAGCTTCGCGATGACCTTCACCTACATCTCGTCGTTCTCGTTCGTCTCCCAGGCCCAGTTCGGGGCGACCGCGCAGCAGTTCAGCGTCATCTTCGGCATCACCACCCTGGGCATGATCCTCGGCAACCAGGTCAACGCCGCCCTCATCGGCCGTATGGACACCCCCCGGCGGCTCTTTGTCGGCCTGGCCGGGGCCGTCCTCACCGTCCTGATCCTCCTCGCGCTCGACATCACGGGTCGGGCGGACCTGGTGACGGTCACCGTTGTGCTCTTCGCGATGATGTTCTGCACCGGTCTCATCTCCCCGAACGCGACCACGCTGGCCATCGCGAGCCAGCCGTCGGCGATCGCGGGAAGCACCTCGGCGCTCCTGGGCACGCTGCAGTTCGCGCTCGGTGGCACGCTCGCGGCCGCGGCCGGGTTCACCAGCACCGGCGAGGCCTCGCTCACCAGCATGATCGTGGTCATGCTCGTCACCGGGCTGACCGCGACGGGCGTGTTCGCGGCGGCGGCGATGCGCGGGCACGCCGGATCCGCGTGACGACCTGCCGGAGGGGCACGGCTCCCCCCGCCCCTCCGGCTTTCCCCCTCTCATCCCTCCGACCGGATGAACGCGAACGGCCCGCGTCGGGCCGGGACCGCTTGGTCCCGGCCCGACGCGGGCCGTTGTCATGCCAGGGGCCGGTGGGTCAGCGCTTCCAGTCGGGGCGGGTGCTGCCCTTGGACGCCTTGTTCCCGCCCTTCTTGTCCCGGATGCGCATGCTCAGCTTGATCGGGCTGCCCTCGAATCCGAAGTCCTCACGCAGCCGGCGCTCGACGAAGCGCCGGTAGTTGTCCTCCAGGAACCCCGTGGTGAACAGGACGAAGTGCGGCGGGCGCGCGCTGGCCTGCGTGGCGAACAGGATCTTGGGCTGCTTTCCACCGCGCACCGGCGGAGGCGTGGCGGCCACCAGCTCCTTGAGCCAGCTGTTCAGCCGCCCCGTCGGGATGCGGGTGTCCCAGCTGGCCAGCCCGGCCTCGATCGCGGGGACCAGCTTCTCCACGTGGCGCCCGGTCTTCGCCGAGATGTTCACACGCGGTGCCCAGGAGACGCGGGACAGCTGGCGGTCGATCTCCTTCTCCAGGTAGTACCGGCGCTCCTCGTCGAGCGTGTCCCACTTGTTGAAGGCCAGTACCAGGGCCCGGCCGGACTCGACGACCTGCTCGACGACGCGGATGTCCTGCTCGGCCAGCGGTTCGCTGACGTCCATCAGGACGACGGCCACCTCGGCCCGGTCCAGCGCCGACGACGTCCGCACGGTCGCGTAGTAGTCGGCGCCCTGCAGCTGCCGGAACCGGCGGCGGATTCCCGCGGTGTCGATGAACTTCCACGTCTGGCCGCCCAGCTCGATGAGCTCGTCCACGGCGTCGCGGGTCGTCCCGGCCACGTCGTGGACCACCACCCGGTCCTCACCGGCGAGCCGGTTGAGCAGGCTGGACTTGCCGACGTTGGGCCGCCCCACCAGCGCGATGCGCCGCGGGCCGCCCTCCTCGTCCTCGGATTTGGCCTCGGGCGCCTCGGGGAAGGCCTCGACGACGGCGTCCAGCAGGTCGCCGGTGCCGCGCCCGTGCAGGGCACTGATCGGGAACGGCTCGCCCACGCCCAGGTTCCACAGCACCAGGGCGTCGGCCTCCTGCAGCTCACCGTCGACCTTGTTGGCCGCGAGCACGACCGGGCGGTTGGTGGCGCGCAGGACGCGGGTCACGGCCTCGTCGGCGTCGGTGATGCCCACCGTCGCGTCGACGACGAACAGGATGACGTCGGCGGTCTGCGCTGCGTACTCGGCCTGGCGGGCGACCGTCGCCGCAAGCCCGCTGACGCTGGTCTCCCAGCCGCCGGTGTCGACGAGGGTGAACTCCGCGGACTGCCAGGAAGCGTCATAGGCCACCCGGTCCCGGGTCACGCCCGGAACATCCTCCACCACCGCCTCGCGTCGGCCAATGATCCTGTTGACCAGGGACGACTTGCCGACGTTGGGGCGTCCCACGACGGCCACCACCGGTTTTACGGCCGCCTCTTCGGCGGCCTCGCTCTCAGCGGGCATGCCGGATGCGGCATGGATGTTCTCGGTCAATCTCTTCACTCCCGGTAACGATGCCCCACGCGCCCAGGATGCGTGCCGTGGGGATGGAAAACAATGTGCCGTTCAAGGGGACGCCCGCGCACCCGGCGGACGCCGACCCACGGCGGAGTACACCGACGGTCGCGGGGATCCGTGTGATCCCCCCGGTCCCGCGGTTTGGCGCGGTCAGCGCGGCGTGGAGCCCTCCACGGCCCCGGCGGCCTCGTCGGCCAGTTTGACGACGATCGCAATGACCTCGTCAAGGGTCAGGTTGCTGGTCTCCAGTTCCAGGGCGTCCGCGGTCTGGGTCAGCGGCGAGTCCGCCCGGGTGGAGTCGAGCTGGTCGCGGCGGGCGAGGTCGGCCTGGGTCGCGGCGATGTCGGCGGCATTGACCTCCTTGCTTCGCCGGTCCGCGCGCGCCTCGGGGCTCGCGGTCAGAAAGATCTTGACCGGCGCGTCGGGCGCGACCACGGTGGTGATGTCACGGCCCTCGACCACGATGCCGCTGGCCTCGCGCCGGCCCCGCTCGATCACCTCGCGCTGCAGGGCGACGAGGCGTTCGCGCACCTCCGGCACGGCGCTCACCGCGCTGACGTTCGTGGTGACCTCCTGGGTCCGGATCGCCGCGGCGACGTCCGTTCCGTCCACGTGGACGGTGGGGGCCGCGGGATCGGTGCCCAGGGTGATGACCGGACGCGGTGACGCCTCGGCGACCGCCGCAGCGTCGTTCGGGTCGATCCCCTGGTCCAGCATCCACCAGGTCATCGCCCGGTACATCGCCCCCGTGTCGAGGTAGCGAAGCTCACGTGCCCTGGCGACGCCCTTGGCCGTGCTGGACTTGCCCGACCCCGAGGGACCGTCGATGGCGATGACGATGCCCTCAGCGTGGCCCTGCGCACTCACTTCGGTTCTCTCCTCCGGGGGATGACACGATGTCGTTTCAACGCTTCAGCCTACCGGCGCGCGGGTCGTGCTCGCCCCGCCGCACGCGGGCGGGGTGCCGCGAAGGCGACCGCCCCCGGCGTGGCGGTGGGCGCGCACGCCGTCACGCGTGGACCGACCAGCCGCCCTCCGCCAGCGTGCGGGAGAGCTCGGCGGCGGCCTCGGGCAGGACGGAGAGCTGCGCGACACCGACCGGCAGTCCCGGGGAGTGGTCGATCCGCACGTCCTCGATGTTGACCTGGGCCGCGCCCACCGCGACGAAGAGCCGCCCCAGCGCCCCCGGTTCGTCGGGGATCACCACGGGGACGACCGTGTAGGCGGGGGTGCGCTGCGCGCCGTGCTTCCCGGGGATGCGGTCATGGCCGCGCCGCCCCCGGTCGAGGAGGTCGCGCACCCGCTCCTGGGCCGCGGCGCCGACCTGATCCGGAGCGCGGCCGCGCATGGCGTCGGCGGTCCCCTGCAGGTCGTCGGCGATCTCCTCCAGCAGCTCGGCGACCGGACCCGGATTATTGCGCAGGATCTCCACCCACAGCGCCGGGTCGCCGCCCGCGACGCGAGTGACGTCGCGCACCCCCTGGCCGGCCAGGGCCAGCGCGGTGTCGTCGCCGCCGAGCAGCCGCGCGGCGACCGCCGCGGCGGTGACGTGCGGCGCGTGCGACACGAGGGCCACGGCGCGGTCGTGCGCGGCGGCCGACAGCGTTACCGGTTCGGCCCCGCACATCCGGGCGAGCGCGGTCGCCGTGGCGACCGCCCCGGGGTCGGCCTTGGCCGTGGGGCACAGCGCCCAGGAACGGCCGAGGAACAAGTCGGCACGGGCCGCGCTGGGGCCGTGCTTCTCCCGGCCGCCCATCGGATGGCCGGGGACGAACGTCGACATGTCGCACCCGCGCCGCACGGCCTCGGCGATCACGCCGTCCTTCACGCTGGCGGCGTCGGTGTAGACGTGGGCCAGGCCCCGGTGCTGCGCGTCGCGCACCACGGCGGGCACCACCGCGGGCGGCGCCGCGACGATGGCGATGTCGGCGGGCCGGCCGGGCGCCTCGGTGTCGAGCGGGCGTCCCGCGCCCAGGTCGCAGGCGAGCCGCAGCGAGGCGGTGTCGGGGTCGGTGAGGAACACCTCGACGCCGTGCTCACGCAGCGCGAGCGCGATCGACGTGCCGATCAGCCCCGTTCCCACCACGGCGGCGCGCTCGATGCCGGTCACCGGTTCTCCCCTGTTGTCTGACGTGCTTTCGCTGCCCGATCGGCTGCGATGTTCTCAGCCTAGAGCAGTACCGCCGAGGCGGACCCGACGCGGGCCGCGGGGAGCCGTCCGGCGGAGACGCCGGTGGGGTGGGACGCGCGTCTTTCCGCGTCCCACCCCACTCGTACGGCCGACCGTGGCTGCCCGCGCGCTACTGCGCGATGTCCAGCCGCAGTGCCTGCGCCCCGCGCAGGTACACGTGATGGAGGTCGGCGCGCGGCTTGTCCGTCTCGACGTGCGCCATCAGCCGGACCACGCGCGGCAGCGCGCGGGGCACGTCGATCTCGGTGGCGCACATCAGCGGCACGTCGACGAACCCGACCTTGCGCGCGGCGAGCGCGGGGAACTCCGCGGTGAGGTCGGGCGTGGCCGTGAAGAGCACGCTGATCACGTCATTGGTGGTCAGCTCGTTGCGCCGCATCGTCTCGGTGACCAGCTCCGCGGTCGCCTCCAGGATGAGGTCACGGTCGTCGGCCTCCACCTGCACCGCGCCGCGAATCGCTCGTACTGCCACGTCACACCCGCCTTTGTCCGCTGCTGGAAAACCGCCGGGAGCATCCCCCATCGCGGAGACTACATGCCCGCCGCGGTGTAGAGCTCGCTCACTTCCCTGGCCGTCAGCGCGCGCATGGTCCCGGGCTTGAGCGCGTTCAGGTCGATCGGGCCGACCTGGGTCCGCGCGAGGTCGGAGACCGGGTGGCCAACGGCGTCCAGCAGCCGGCGCACGATGTGCTTGCGGCCCTCGTGCAGCTGGACCTCGACCAGGGCCTTGGGCTCCATGTTGTCGACGACGCGGAAGGAGTCGACCTTCACCAGACCGTCCTCCAGATCGACGCCCTCCCGCACCTGCTTGACGACCTCGCGCGGCACCGGACCCGGCACCTTGGCGATGTAGGTCTTGACGACCTTGTAGCGCGGGTGCGTGAGCCGGTTGGCCAGTTCACCGTCGTTGGTGAGCAGGATGAGGCCCTCGGTCTCGGTGTCGAGGCGACCGACGTGGAACAGGCGCTCCTCGGTCTGCCCCGAGTAGTCGGCCAGCGTGGGGCGCCCCTCGGGGTCCCACATCGTACTGACGACGCCACGCGGCTTGTTCAGCGCGAAGTAGAGCAGGTCGGGCGCGGTGGCGACGCGCATGCCGTCGACGCGGATCTCCGACGTCTCGGGGTCCACGCGGGCGCCAAAGCGCCGGACGATCTGGCCGTCGACGCTGACGCGCCCGGCCACGATCATCTCCTCGCTGGCGCGGCGGCTGGCGACACCGGCCTGGGCCAGCGCCTTCTGCAGCCGGATGCCGCCGGGGACGTCCTGGTAGGTGTCGCGCGGGCCCTCGCCACGGTCGTCGTCGCGCGGGTCGTACTCGGAGCGCAGCGCTTGGAGCCGCATACGCGCGGCGACCGACAGCTGGTTCTCCGATTTCGACGAGCCGCCGGCGGCGGCGCGGTGGCCGCGCGGGGCGGCTCCGCGCCCGGAGGAGCGCTTCTCGCCCTGGGCGGCGCGCCCTCCGCTCCCGGTACGGGGACGGTCGGAACGGCGGTCGTCGCGGCCGCGCCCGCCCTCGTTGCGGCGGACCGCGTCCGTGCCGCGCCGGTCGTCGCGGCGGTACGAGCCGCGCTCGTCCCGCTGGGTGCCGGGGCGGTCGTCGCGACGGTTCGCCCCCGCGCCGCGGCGCTCGCCGCGCTCCGGGGAACGGGAGGAGCCGCGGTCGCCGCGCCGGTCGTCACCGCGGTACGAGCCGCGCTCGTCGCGGCGCCGCTCGCTACGGCCTTCCGAACGGTAGGAACCCCGATCGTCGCGGCGGAAGGAACCGCGCTCGCCGCCGTCGCGTCCGCCCTGGCGCCGATCGTTGTGCTGGTCGCCCCGGCGGGGGCCGGAGCGGGAGGAGCCGCCGCGCTCACCGCGCGGCTGGTAGGAGTCGCCGCGCTCACCGCGCGGGGCGTTGTCCCGCGCACCGCGGGACCGTGAGTTATTGCGAGGTGTGTTCACCGGTGTCGTCTAAACCTTCGATGTCGTCAGGCAGGAAAGGTGCCAGATCGGGAAGTTCGTCGAGGCTGCGCAGGCCGAGGCGCTCCAGGAAGTAGCTCGTGGTCCGGTACAGCAGCGCACCCGATTCGGCGTCGTGCCCGGCCTCTTCGACCAAGCCTCTCAGTACGAGGGTACGCATAACGCCGTCGCAGTTCACACCGCGCACGGCCGACACCCGCCCCCGCGAGACCGGCTGGCGGTAGGCGACGACCGCCAGCGTCTCCAGCGCGGCCTGGGTGAGCCGCACCTCCTGGCCCTCCTTGAGGAAGTGTTCGACAATGTCGGCGCACTCGGGGCGGGTGTAGACCCGCCACCCCTCGGCGACCTGGCGTAGGTCGAAACCCCGCCCCTGGGCGGTGTATTCCTCGGAGAGCTCGGTGAGCGTCGCCTCGATCTCCCGCACCGGCCGGTCGAAGGCGCGCGCGAGGTCATACGCCGCGACCGGCTGGTCGACCACCATCAGCACCGCTTCGAGGTCCCGCCGCAATCGGACGTGGGCAGTGTCACCCTCCCCCTCGCTTCCGGGGGGCACCGCCGCGGTGTTCTCGCTCACGCTCACGCCGACTCCTCGCCCTCCGCGCTCTCGCGCTCCTTTTTCGCCTGTTCGTACTCGTCGGCGACGGCCACCTCGCCCTCGGCGGGGCCCGTCCACATCACGGTCAGCTCGTCGAGCGGTTCGGGCTGGTCGAACTCGACGTTCTCGGCGCGGTACAGCTCCAGCAGGGCGAGGAACCGGGCCACGATCTCGAAGGTACCGGTGCAGTCGGCCGTCAGCTCACCGAAGGTGAGGGCGCCGTGCTCCCGCAGCGCGTCCACCACCAGGCCGCCCTGCTCACGCACCGAGGTCGTGGTCTGGTGGATGTGCTCGACGGGGACGCTGGGCGGTTCCTTGGGCGTGAACACGCGCGCCGCCAGGGCCGCGAACTCCTGGGGACCCAGTTTGATGAAGACGTCGGGCCGCGCGTCGGCGAAGCGCCGCTCCAGCGGAACAGCCCGGGCGAAGCACCGGCCCTGCGCGCTGATGCGCTGGGAGAACAGTGCCGCGACCTCCTTGTAGGCGCGGTACTGCAGCAGCCGCGCGAACAGCAGGTCGCGGGCCTCCAGCAGGGCGAGGTCGGCCTCGTCCTCGACTTCGCCGCGCGGCAGCAGCCGCGCCGCCTTGAGGTCCAGCAGCGTGGCCGCCACCAGCAGGAAGTTACTCGCTTGGTCGAGGTCCCAGAGCTCGCCCAGCGCCGAGAGGTGGGCGAGGAACTCGTCGGTGACCTTGGACAGCGAGACTTCGGTGATGTCCAGCTTGTGCTTGGAGATCAGCCCGAGCAGCAGGTCGAAGGGGCCCTCGAAGTTGTCCAGGCGCACCTGGAAGCCGGACTCGTCGACCTCCTCGGCCGCCACCTGCTCGCCCGAGTCCGGTTGCGCGGTGCTCATGCCGCCGGGGCCGGGTTGGTTATGCTCATCCACCTAGGGTGTCACCGATCCGCGCGTGCCCGGTCACCTCGCCGCCCCGGCCCCGGCGATTCCCCGCGGCGGGCCGCACCGGCGCCGTCCGCGTTCACTCCGTGTCCGCCAGCAGCCGCTGCACCAGCATGCTGGACTCCCCGTGCTCCTCGAAGTCGGCGAGCAGCACGGCCACGGCCTCCCGGACGATCCGCCCCCGGTCGGCGGTCAGGCCGTGCTCGGCGCGCAGGGTCAGCCGGGTCTGCTCCAGGGCGAGGAGCTCGGGTGCGGAAATGTACACCGTGATCTTCTCGTCGTGGCGCTGGCGGCCGCTGGGCTGCGGCGCGCGCTTGGGCCGCGTCTTGCGGGTGCGCGGGCCCGGCGCCTCCGGCTCCTCGGCCGGTGCGGGCGCCTTGGACTCCGGTTCCGCGTCGGCGCGGTCCTCGCGCGCGGTGGACGGCTCCGTGGGCGGGCTTGTCGGTGTGGGAGGTGCGGGCTCGGGTGCGGCGGTCTCGGACGGACGGAAGAACAGTTCGTCCGCGCCGGGCAGGGTCACGCGCCGTGACCGCTGTGTTGCCACCTAGCCAGCACCTCCTTGGCGAGTTCCCGATAGGCGTTGGCCCCGGCCGACGAGGAGTCGAACCGGGTGATGGGCTCCCCCGCCACCGTGGCGTCGGGGAACCGCACCGTGCGGTTGATGACGGTCCCGTACACCTTGTCGCCGAACCCGTCGATGATGGTCGACAGCACCTCGCGCGCGTGCAGCGTGCGCGGGTCGTACATGGTGCCGAGGAACCCCTCGATGACCAGGCGCTCGTTGAGCCGCTCCTGGACCTTCTGGATCGTGTCCATCAGCAGCGCCACGCCGCGCAGCGCGAAGAACTCGCACTCCAGCGGCACGATGACGCCGTCGGCGGCGGTGAGCGCGTTGACCGTGAGCAGGCCCAGCGACGGCTGGCAGTCGATGAGGATGACGTCGTAGTCGTCCACCACCGGCCGCAGCGCCCGGCCCAGCATCTGCTCCCGGGCCACCTCGCCGACGAGCTGCACCTCGGCCGCCGACAGGTCGATGTTGCTCGGGATGAGGTCGAGGCCGTCGACGTCGGTTTTCAGCAGTACGTCCGAGACGGTGACGTCGCGCTGCATGAGCAGGTTGTAGACGGTCAGGTCGAGCTCGCGCGGGTCGAGTCGGCCCAGCCCCACCGAGAGCGCCCCCTGGGGATCGAAGTCGACGAGCAGCACCCGTCGCCCGAACTCCGCGATGGCGGCGCCGAGATTGATCGTGGTCGTCGTCTTACCGACGCCACCCTTCTGGTTGCACAGTGCGATGATCCGAGCCGGTCCGTGGTCGTCCAACGGCTCTGGCTCGGGAAACCACACTTTCGGTCTGTTCGATTGCAGAGCCGCCCCCGTGCTGTGCGTTTCCCCCCACGGGTTGATCGCCGATCTCTCCGGACCGCTCCCGTCGGCGGGGGCCTCGCCCCCCACCTCCGCACCGTCGTACTCGGACCAGCTCACAACCCTTGACCTCCCTACGAACCGGCCGTGGCCGGACGTTTCATCCGTACCGGTTGACCGGCCGTCGGAAAAACTCAATATGTCGACAGCATCGAACCGTCGTGCCCGCGACTCTAAAACCTCGGCACAGGTTCATTCAACGCGACACTCAACGGTGTCACCGATGCGTGACCGGGGGTGGCGCTCAGCGGGCGGCGTTGGCACGGGGGTGGCTGGCGGCGTAGACCTCGCGGAGCCGGTCCACCGTGACCAGGGTGTACACCTGCGTGGTGGTGACCGACGCGTGCCCGAGGAGCTCCTGGACGACGCGCACGTCGGCACCGCCGTCGAGGAGGTGTGTGGCAAACGAGTGCCGCAGGGTGTGCGGGGAGACCTCGCTCAGGCCGGCCCGGTCGGCGGCGGCGCGCAGCACGGCCCAGGCGCCCTGCCGGGTGAGGCGTCCGCCGCGGGCGTTGAGGAAGAGGGCGGGGGCGCCGCGGCCGGAGGCGGCGAGGGTGGGGCGGGCGCGGACGAGGTAGGCGTCGATGGCGGCGCGGGCGAATCTGCCGATCGGCACCAGCCGCTCCCTGCCGCCCTTGCCGCGGAACCGCACGACCGCGACGTCCGCGTCGAGGACGTCGCCGCTGGCGCCGGCGGCGTCCGTCCCGCCGAGGCGGCCGACGTCGTCGACGTTTAACCCGATGGCCTCGGAGATCCGCGCGCCCGTTCCGTAGAGCAGCTCCAGCAGGGCGCGGTCGCGCAGCCCACGGGGGTCGTCGGCGGTGGTGCCGACGGCGTCGAGCAGCGACTCCACGGCGTCCAGTGTCATCGCCTTGGGCAGGCGGCGCGGCGGCGAGGGCGGGCGGACCTCGCTGGCCGGGTCGTCGTGGGTGATGCCCTCCGTGCGGGCGAAGCGGTGCAGGCCGCGCACGGCCACGACCGCGCGCCCGGCGGAGTTGAGCCCGAGCGGGGGGTGGGTGTCGTCGCCCTCACGCAGCCCCCGGAGGAAGTCGGCGACGTCGTCCGCGCCGACCTCGCCGAGCGAAGTGATCCCGCGTGCGACCAGAAACTCCACATAGCGGCGGAGGTCGCGGCGGTAGGACGTGAGGGTGTTGGCGGCCAGGCCACGCTCCACGGTGAGGTGATCGAGGTACCCGCGCACCGCCGACACCAGTACGGGGGCCGCGTCGTCGGCTGCCATCACATCCCCGATCCTTCACGAAGTGACTTTTTTATTACTGTCAGTGACATGCGGGCGGAGTGAGCCGCTCTCCACCGGACGGCGCGAGGGACGCGTCGCCCGAACGTGGCCGGGCGGCCGCCGGTGCCGACCCCGCCCGCCGAGGCCCCGGCACGGTGGCGGGACGCCGCCTGCACGGGGGACGGGGTGCCGCGCGTTCGGCGGCCGTCACCATCACCTGACCGCGCGGCCGCTTCCGAGCGCGATGATGCCACACGGCGGCGCGCCGCGGCGGCACGACACGGCGGGATCTCCCGGCTATCTCCGGACGATCCAGGTAATCACCACCCAATCCCCGAGATTCCCGGCAGGCCACGGGGCGGGGAGACGGCGAGAGAGGGGACGAGACGAAGAAAAAGCCGCCCGGGACGGTGTCCCGGGCGGCCGTGCGGGCGTGGGCCGTCGCCCCCTGGTCAGTCCGCCGGACGCAGACGGGCGAACCCGTCGCGCGCCGCGACCGCGGCGGCGAGGACGCCGACAACAGTGGCCCCGTTGTGCAGCCGCCCCCCCTGGACGGCCGCCACCGCCTCGTCGAGCGGGATCCACGCCGGAACCATGTCGGCCTCCTCGTGGATGCGCTCGAAGCCGATCTCGTCGTGCGGCACCTCGGTGAGGCCGCGCGCGAGAAAGACCTTGATGCGCTCGGTCGAGAAACCCGCCGACGGGAAGAAGTCGGCCAGCTCATACCAGCGCTCCGCGCGGTACCCGGCCTCCTCCAGCAGCTCGCGCTGCGCGGTGCGGACCGCCGGTTCGCCCTCCTCGTCGCGCAGCCCCGCCGGAAGCTCCCACAGCCGGTGCCCCACGGCGTGCCGGTACTGGCTCAGCAGCAGGACGCGGTCCTCCTCGTCCACCGCCAGCGCGGCCACCGCCCCCAGGTGCACCATGTGCTCCCGCCGCACCAGCTCGGGCCCATCGCTGCCCGGCATGGTCAGCCAGTCCACCCGCATCGCCGTCTTGTCACCGCGGAACGGCTCGGTGCTCTTCTCGACCGTCCAGCGCTCCGGCTGGTCTTCGAGCTTCACCGACCGCGCCGCGCCGTCACGCGCCGACGCGCTCATGCGCTCGGCTTCCCGGCCGCGCCCTGCCGCTTCAGAGCGGCCGCGACCAGTCCGGAGAACAGCACGTGCGCGCGGGTCGGGCGGGAGCGCAGCTCGGGGTGGGCCTGCGTGGCGATGTAGAACGGGTGCTCATCGCGCGCCAGCTCGACGTACTCCACGAGCTTGCCGTCGGGCGACAGGCCCGAGAAGACCATCCCCGCCTTCTCCAGCTGCGGGCGGTAGGCGTTGTTCACCTCGAAGCGGTGGCGGTGCCGCTCGGAGACCCGCGCCTGCCCGTAGAGTTCGCGCGCCAGGGAGTCCTCGGCGAGGTCGGCCGGGTACAGGCCGAGCCGCATCGTGCCGCCCATGTCGCGCTCACCGGCGACGACATCGGCCTGGTCGGCCATGGTCGCGATGACCGGATCGGCGGGCTTGTCGTCGAACTCCAGGCTGTTGGCACCGGCCAGGCCGGCGACGTTGCGCGCGTACTCGATGACGACGCACTGCAGCCCCAGGCAGATGCCCAGGGTCGGGATCTTGCGCTCCCGGGCGAACTTGAGCGCGCCCAGCTTGCCCTCGATACCGCGCACACCGAAACCGCCGGGGATCAGCACACCGTCGACGTCCCCGAGCCGGCGCTGAGCGCCCTCCTCCGTGGCGCACTCGTCGCTGGGCACCCAGCGGATGTTCACCCGCGTCCTCTCGGCGAACCCGCCGGCGCGCAGCGCCTCGGTCACCGACAGGTAGGCGTCGGGCAGGTCGATGTACTTGCCCACCAGGCCGATCGTGACCTCGTGGTCCGGGTTGTGGACGCGGCCCAGCAGGTCGTCCCACTCCGTCCAGTCGACGTCGCGGAAGGCCAGCCCCAGGCGGCGCACCACGTAGGCGTCCAGCCCCTCGCCGTGGAGCACCTTGGGGATGTCGTAGATCGAGGGCGCGTCGGGCGTGGAGACCACGCCGCCCTCCTCCACATCGCACATGAGGCTGATCTTGCTCTTCATGGCGTGCGGGATCGGACGGTCGGAGCGGCACACGATGGCGTCGGGCTGGATACCGATGCTGCGCAGCGCGGCGACGGAGTGCTGGGTGGGCTTGGTCTTGAGCTCGCCCGACGGAGCGAGGTAGGGCACCAGCGACACGTGCAGGAAGAAGCTGTTGTCCCGGCCGATCTCGTGCCGGATCTGGCGCACGGCCTCCAGGAACGGCTGCGACTCGATGTCACCGACGGTTCCGCCGATCTCGGTGATGACGACGTCGACGTCGGCCGACTCCATCGCGTAGATGCTGGCCTTGATCTCGTTGGTGATGTGCGGGATGACCTGCACGGTGTCGCCCAGGTAGGCGCCCTGGCGCTCCTTGGCGATCACACTGGAGTAGATCTGGCCGGTGGTCACGTTCGCCGACGCCGAGAGCTCGGTGTCGAGGAACCGCTCGTAGTGGCCGATGTCGAGGTCGGTCTCTGCCCCGTCGTCGGTGACGAACACCTCACCGTGCTGGAAGGGGTTCATCGTGCCCGGGTCGACGTTGAGGTAAGGGTCGAGCTTCTGCATCGTGACGCGCAGCCCGCGCGCCTTCAACAGCCGCCCCAGGCTGGAGGCGGTCAGGCCCTTCCCGAGGCTGGAGGCGACGCCGCCGGTGACGAAAAGGTGTTTGGTGCTAGCGGCGGATGCCAAAGTGATGCTCCCGTGGTCGAATGGCTACGGCGCGCCCGAGCGTTTCCGGGCCGCCGTGCGGCGTCCGTCGCCGGCAGGACCTCAGACCGGCCACTACCTCGGACTCCACGGGCCACCAGGATAACAGTGCCGAGCACCCGCGCTGGTATGGCACCGCCACCCGCGCCCCCCAATCAGGCCGGGAACGCTCCGGCACGGCCCAGCAGCGCCGGGGGCGCCTTGTCCAGCCGGGCGCCGAGCCACGCGCCGAGGTCGGTGAGCGCCGTGAGGCCGGTGCCCGTCTCCACCCCGCTGCGGTGCAGCATATACACCAGGTCCTCGGTGGCGATGTTGCCGGTGGCCGCCGGGGCGAAGGGGCAGCCGCCGAACCCGCCCACGCTGGAATCGAGCACGGTGACGCCGTTCTCGACGGCCGCGAGCGCGTTGGCGTAGCCGGTGTTACGGGTGTTGTGGAAGTGGCAGCGCAGCCGGGCGCCGCCGGCGACCGCGCGCACCCGCCGCACCAGGTCGCTGACCTGCCGGGGGACACCGACGCCGATGGTGTCGGCGAGGGCGATCTCCACCGCCCCGGACGCCGCCGCCCGGCGGGCGATCTCCGCCACGCGCTCCGGCGGGGTCTCGCCCTCGAAGGGGCAGCCGAAGGCCGTGGAGACGGTGACGCTCACCGGCATCCCGGCCGAGGACGCGGCCTTGGCGATGTCGTCGTAGGCCCCCAGCATCTCCTCGACCGTGCAGCCCTGGTTGCGGCGGCAGAATTCGTCGGTGGCCGGAATCGCCACGTTCACCTCGTCGACGCCGGCGGTCAGCGCGCGGTCCAGGCCCCTGCGGTTGAGCACCAGCCCGATGTAGGAGGCCCCGGCGCCGCGGTCGATCCCGGCCATGACCTCCTCGGCCCCGGCCATCTGCGGCACCCGCTTGGGGTTGACGAAGCTCACCGCCTCGATGCGGCGGATCCCGGCGGCGACCGCGCGGTCGATCAGCTCGATCTTCTCCGCGACGGACAGGACCCGGTCCTCGTTCTGCAGGCCGTCCCGTGGTCCGACCTCGACGATCTCGACCCGACCGGCCGCCATGGCGCGATCACCTCATTCCCGGGTCCCACTGACGTCATCGTCCGCGGCCGCCATCGCGCGCCGTGCGCGGCGGATGGTGCCGATCATCACACGCCAGCCTAGTCAACGGGGGTTCGCCGCCCACCTCCGGGGGTTCACACCGTTGATTTCGGCGATATCGACCGAATACTCGCTGGTATTCGGTCGATATCGCCGAGATCAACGGAAGGTCGGGGCGGGGACGGGTCAGCGCAGGGCGAGGGCCGGACGGATCTCCCAGGTGGTCCACAGGGGGCGGTAGCCCATGCGGTTCCAGAACGGCCCGGAGAGCGGGTTCATCATCGCGTAGTTGAGCAGGGTGACCGCGATCCCGTAGCTGTCGAGCGCCTGGTGCACCTGGCTGACCAGGGCGGTGCCGATGCCCTGGCCGCGCTCCTCCTCGGCCACGACGCCGTAGCCGATGTGGGCGGTGGGGGACGCGCTGACCAGCGGCGCCGCCCAGTGGGCGCGCTCGGGCGGCGACGCCCACACCAGGCCGACGGGGCGGCCGCCGCGCTCGGCCAGCCAGATCCACGAGGGCGAGCGGCTCAGGGCCCGCGCGACCACCCGCCGGGTCTGCTCGGCGGTCTCGGCCTGGATGAACACCCCGCCGAAGGCCTCCTCGTAGCGGTGCTCCTCCATGAGCAGGCCGACGACCTGCGCGACGTCGTCGGCGCCGGCCAGCCGGATGGTGACGTCGCGCGGCGGCAGCGACGGCGGAACACCCCGGCGGAAGCCGCGCACCGCCAGGACGCTGTAGGGCTGCAGCCCGTGGCGCTGCAGCGGGAGGACGCCGCAGACGTCGCGGGAGGGCCAGGTGAGCACCGCCGCGGACTCCGAGCCCGTGCCGGTGGGCAGCGCCTCCAGCTGCTCGCGCCAGTGGGTCAGCAGCGAGTCGAGCGCGCCCCCGGGATCGGGGCCGCCGACGATGGGGGTGAGCCAGTGCTGGTCGGGCACGCCCCAGGTGCGCCCCGGCTCGCCGGGCTGGTACCAGGAGTAGCGCATGGTCCCCGCGGCCACCGGGCGCCCGGCGCCGTCGCTGACCGTCAGCAGGGGGTACGTGCTCGCGCGGGGCTGGGCGGGAACCGGTAGAAGGGGGTCGACGCCGCGCCAGCGCCGCGCCGCCGAACTCACCAGCAGATCGAACTCGGCGCTGCGGCTTGACAGGTCGTCATGCCGCACCCGGGCGACATAACCGCTCATCTCACACTCCCCGGCCGCAGTACGACTACCTGCCCATGTCACGGCTCAGTGGCGCGGCGTGACCAGAACCGACGGGCGAACACGCAACGTCGCGCCATCACCACAGAGACCGTACCGCCTTGCCACGACTCTCGTCTGCGAGCCGCGACAAAGTTACGGAAATCGTTCCGGTTTTGTCGCCGTGCAATTGCACTGTGACAAACCCTGGAAGGAACCACGGTAGCCGATTCTTCGGGAGATCCCGCCACCAGCCCCGCGTCCGCGCCCCTACGGCATCAAGCGGTCACCCGCTGGCATCCCCGCCCGACGTGATTTCGTTACCGCTGCCAAGATCGACGACCTTGGGCTTGTCCCCCGAGTGGTACACGGTGAGGTCCGAGCCCGCCAGGGTGAGGGAGTCGGCCGTGGCCAGGTGGACCGTGGTTCCGCTCCCCGAGACGTTCACCGCGCCGCACGCGCCGTTGAGGACGACCGTGGCGTCACTGGAGGCGATGTTGACCATGCGGCCGGCGCAGTCGTCCACGGTGGTCTCGCCGCCGGAGGTGATGTTCACGGTGTCGCCGACCTCGACGTCGACCCCGTCCTCGCCGACGGACACCCCGCCGTCGGAGTTCTCGGCCGAGACCCCGTCCTGGTCGACCTTGGCCCCGCTGCCGTCCTCGGTGGAGAAGGACACGCCTTCGGAGTCGACCGACAGGCCGCAACCCGCTCCCATCAGGGCGATCACGCCCGCGATCGCCGCCATGCCCGGTCCCCGCATCCGCATGAGCTTCTCCTTCGACGTCCGCCATCCCGACCCGGCGCGTCCGGGCCCGTTTGCCCTCTGTTGGACGCAAGGGTAGCGGGGGCGGTTCCCCCCTCGGCCGGAAAGCCCCTACTGCAGGCAGAACTCGTTGCCCTCCGGGTCGAGCATGACCATCGCGTAGCCCTTGGGGTCGTCGACCTCCCGCACCCGCGTCGCCCCCAGCTCGACGGCCCGCTCGGCTACCTCGGCGACCTTCGCCCGGCGCCGGTCGTGCGGCAGCTCCGCGGCCACGTTCACGTCCAGGTGCACCCGGTTCTTCGCGCTCTTGCCCTCGGGTACCTGCTGCAGGAAGATCCGCGGCCCGGCACCGGCCGGATCGACGATGGCATACGCGCTGTCGCGCCTGCGCTCCTCCTCGGGGACGCCGAAGGCGGTGAGCGCCTCGTCCCAGGTCGCGAAGCCGGCAGGCGGCGGCTGCTCCTCGTAGCCGAGCAGCTCCGCCCAGAACCGGCCGAGCTTGCGCGGCGCGTGGGCGTCGAAGGTGACCTGGAAGGTATGGGCCATGGCGGAAACCACTCCCCTATTCCTCTCGGTGGACGAACAGCCAAGGTTTCATCGAACATATATTCGAACCACAGGGCGCGCAACTCCCGTCCCCACGACACAGCGCGGGGCCGGCCGCACCGGCCGGCCCCCTCAGCAAAGGATCGGGTCAGCCGACCCCGGCGGCGTCCATGCCGCGCAGCTCCCGCTTGAGCTCCTTGATCTCGTCGCGCAACCGGGCGGCCAGCTCGAACTGCAGGTCGGCCGCTGCCTGGTGCATCTGCTCACCCAACTGGTCGATCAGGTCGGCGAGCTCGGCGCGCGGCATCTTGGCGATATCGGGCGAGCGCCCCTCGCCCGCCGTCGAGGACAGGGCCGGGACCGGCGTCCGCCCCTGGTCGCCCTTGCGGTAGCCGGTGCCCAGCAGCTCCTCGGTGTCGACATCCTCGCGGGCCAGCGAGTCCAGGATGTCGGCGATCTTCTTGCGCAGCGGCTGCGGGTCGATGCCGTTCTCCTCGTTGTACGCCTGCTGCTTGGCCCGGCGCCGGTTGGTCTCGTCGATGGCGTTGCGCATGGCCTCGGTGACCGTGTCGGCGTACATGAACACCTGCCCGTCGACGTTGCGCGCCGCGCGACCGATGGTCTGGATCAGCGACGTCTCCGAGCGCAGGAAACCCTGCTTGTCGGCGTCGAGGATCGCGACCAGCGACACCTCGGGCAGGTCCAGGCCCTCCCGCAGCAGGTTGATGCCGACCAGCACGTCGAACTCGCCCACGCGCAGCTCGCGCAGCAGCTCCACGCGGCGCAGGGTGTCGACCTCGCTGTGCAGGTAGCGCACCCTAATCCCGAGCTCGGCGAAGTAGTCGGTGAGGTCCTCGGCCATCTTCTTGGTCAGCGTGGTCACCAGGACCCGCTCGTCGCGTTCGGAACGCACCCGGATCTCGTGGACCAGGTCGTCGATCTGGTTCTCGGTGGGCTTGACGATGACCTCCGGGTCGACCAGCCCGGTGGGCCGGATGACCTGCTCGACGACGTCGCCGCCGCTCTGCCGCAGCTCGTAGGGGCCGGGGGTGGCCGACAGGTACACCGTCTGTCCGATCCGCCCCAGGAACTCCTCCCACTTCAGCGGCCGGTTGTCCAGCGCCGAGGGCAGCCGGAAGCCGTGGTCGACCAGGGTGCGCTTGCGGGAGGCGTCGCCCTCGTACATGCCGCCGATCTGCGGGACGGTGACGTGCGACTCGTCGACAACGAGCAGGAAGTCCTCCGGGAAGTAGTCGAGCAGCGTGTTGGGGGCGCTGCCCGGCTCGCGGCCGTCGAAGTGCCGGGAGTAGTTCTCGATACCCGAGCAGGTCCCGATCTGGTGCAGCATCTCCAGGTCATAGGTGGTGCGCATGCGCAGCCGCTGCGCCTCCAGCAGCTTGCCCTGGGCCTCCAGCTCGCTCAGGCGCTCGGCCAGCTCGGCCTCGATGGCGCTGATGGCCCGCTCCGTGCGCTCGGGGCCCGCCACGTAGTGCGAGGCGGGGAAGATGTACATCTCGTCGTCCTCGCCGAGCACCTCCCCGGTGAGCGGGTGCAGCGTCTGCAGGCGCTCGACCTCGTCACCGAACATCTCGATGCGGATGGCCAGCTCCTCGTAGACCGGGATGATCTCGATGGTGTCGCCCCGGACGCGGAACGTGCCCCGGGTGAACGCGGTGTCGTTGCGGGTGTACTGCATCTCGACGAGCTTGCGCAGCAGCTCGTCGCGGTCGACCTCCATGCCGACGCTGAGCATCGCCATGCGGTCGACGTACTCCTGCGGCGTGCCCAGGCCGTAGATGCACGACACGGAGGCGACCACGATGGTGTCGCGGCGCGTGAGCAGCGAGTTGGTGGCCGAGTGCCGCAGCCGCTCCACCTCGTCGTTGATGGACGAGTCCTTCTCGATGTAGGTATCGGTCTGCGGGACGTAGGCCTCGGGCTGGTAGTAGTCGTAGTAGGAGACGAAGTACTCGACCGCGTTGTTCGGCAGCATCTCCCGCAGCTCGTTGGCGAACTGCGCGGCGAGCGTCTTGTTGGGCTGCATGACCAGGGTGGGCCGCTGGACCTGCTCCACCAGCCACGCCACCGTGGCGGTCTTGCCCGTACCGGTGGCGCCCAGCAGGACGCTGTCGGAGTTCCCGGCGTTGATCCGCCGGGTGAGCTCGGCGATCGCCGACGGCTGGTCGCCCGCGGGCGACATCTCCGAAACCACCTCGAAGGGCGCCATCTTGCGCTGGATATCGGTCACCGGCCGCACGTCGCGTCAACTCCCCATCGGTTTAGCCCCGGACCCTTCCACGGTATCGGCGGAAGGTGACAGAAAACCTCCACCACCGGACGGTGGACGCACGGAAGCCCGCGCGCGGCCCCGCCCCAGCGCCGGGAAACGTGCAGCGGGACATCGGGAAAAGCGGGTCAGGCGTGCGCGGCGGCACGCTCCACCAGCCGCTTCCACAGGTCAGCGACGGCCCGGTCGAGGTCGGCGACCGTGCCGGCGTTGTCCACGACGATGTCGGCCGCGGCCAGCCGCTCCTCCCGGGTGGCCTGCGCCTTGATCCGGGCCCGGGCCTGGTCCTCGGGCATGCCGCGGTGGTTGATCAGGCGCTCGATCCGCGTCTCCTCGGGGGCGTCGACCACCACGACCAGATCGTAGAGCGCGCCCAGCCCGTTCTCCACCAGCAGCGGAACGTCGTACACCACGATGGCGTCCTCCGCCGCCTGGGCCATCAAACCCTCCGTGCGCTCCCCGACGCGCGGGTGGACGATGGCGTTGAGCCGGGCCAGCTTGTCGGCATCGGCGAACACGATCTCACCGAGCCGCGGCCTGTCCAGCTCCCCTTCGGGGGTGAGGACCTCCTCGCCGAACTCCGCGACGATCTCCGCCAGGCCGGAGGTCCCGGGCTCGACGACCTCGCGGGCCAGCTGGTCGGCGTCGATGACCAGGGCGCCGTGCGCCGCGAGGCGGCGCGACACCTCGCTCTTGCCCGAGCCGATCCCCCCGGTGAGTCCTACACGCAGCATGCAGCCGAGCCTATCTCCTAGCCCACCGGCGCCTCGGGCGCGCCCCCGGGAGCGGGTTTGCGGAGGTGCACGGTGGTGATGTGGTTGGCGAGCCGTTCCCGGCCGGTCTCGGTGTAGCCGAGCGCGCGGTAGAGCCGCAGGTCGGCCGCGCCACCGCGCCCCGTGACCAGGGCGAAGGACTCCAGGTCGGGCCGGGCCCGCAGGGCGTGCTCCTCCAGCGCGGCCAGCAGGGCCCGGCCGATGCCCCGGCGGCGCGCGTCGGGAACGACGGCCAGTCGGTTGATGAGGAACCCCGCGCCGGTCCCGCGGCCCCGCGCGGTGCCCACGATCCGCCCACCGAGCACCGCCTTGAGCAGGATGCGGTCCTCGCCGAGGTAGGCGCCGATCTGCTCGCGGGTCTCGGCAAGAGGGGCGATGTAGGGGTCGCCCACGGCCTGGGCCTCGTCCAGGTAGGCGGCCCGCTGCACGGTCCAGATCTCACCGATGTCGGCTTCATCGGCGACGGAGATTCGCGGGGTGCTCACCCTCCGACCATAGCGAAAGGGCCGCTCCCCCGAAGGGGAGCGGCCCTTAGCGATTCGCGTCAGGGAACCGCGGCGGTCCTACTCGCCACCGCCCGCGAGCTTCTCGCGCAGCGCGGCGAGCGCCTCGTCGGACGCCAGGGCGCCACCGGAGGGCGCCTCGGCGTTGCCGCCGCCACCGCCACCGCCAGCGGCGGGGGCCGGAGCGCTCGGCGCGGCCTCGGCCTCAGCCGGCGCCTCGGCGGCCTCGGCCTCGGCGGCCTGGGCCTCCTCGACCTGCTTGCGGTGCGCCTCGAAGCGAGCCTGCGCCTGGGCGTACTGCTGCTCCCACTCGTCGCGCTGGGTCTCGTAGCCTTCGAGCCACTCGCCGCTCTCGGGGTCGAAGCCCTCGGGGTACTTGTAGTTGCCCTGCTCGTCGTACTCGGCGGCCATGCCGTAGAGGGTCGGGTCGAAGTCGACCTGGTCCGGCGACACTGCCTCGTTCGCCTGCTTCAGCGAGAGGCTGATGCGGCGGCGCTCAAGGTCGATGTCGATGATCTTGACGAAGATCTCGGTGCCGACCTGGACGACCTGCTCCGGGATCTCGACGTGGCGCTCGGCCAGCTCGGAGATGTGGACCAGGCCCTCGATGCCCTCCTCGACGCGCACGAACGCACCGAACGGAACCAGCTTGGTGACCTTGCCGGGAACGACCTGGCCGATCTGGTGCGTGCGGGCGAACTGCTGCCAGGGGTCTTCCTGGGTGGCCTTGAGGGACAGGGAGACGCGCTCGCGCTCCATGTCGACGTCGAGAACCTCGACGGTGACCTCCTGGCCGACCTCGACAACCTCGCTGGGGTGGTCGATGTGCTTCCAGGACAGCTCGGAGACGTGCACCAGACCGTCGACGCCGCCGAGGTCGACGAACGCGCCGAAGTTGACGATCGAGGACACGACGCCCTTGCGGATCTGGCCCTTCTGCAGGGTGTTGAGGAACGTCTGGCGAACCTCGGACTGGGTCTGCTCCAGCCAGGCACGGCGCGACAGGACCACGTTGTTGCGGTTCTTGTCGAGCTCGATGATCTTGGCTTCGAGCTCCCGGCCCACGTAGGGCTGGAGGTCGCGGACGCGGCGCATCTCGACGAGGGACGCGGGCAGGAAGCCGCGCAGACCGATGTCGAGGATCAGACCGCCCTTGACGACCTCGATCACCGTACCGGTGACGACGCCGTCCTCTTCCTTGATCTTCTCGATGGTGCCCCAGGCGCGCTCGTACTGGGCGCGCTTCTTGGACAGGATCAGACGGCCTTCCTTGTCCTCCTTCTGGAGGACCAGGGCCTCGACGTGGTCGCCGACGGACACCACTTCACCGGGGTCGACGTCGTGCTTGATCGAGAGCTCGCGGGAAGGGATCACACCCTCGGTCTTATAACCGATGTCGAGCAAGACCTCATCTCGATCGACCTTCACGATGGTGCCCTCGACAATGTCACCGTCGTTGAAGTACTTGATGGTCTCGTCGATCGCTGCGAGGAAGGCTTCCTCGGACCCGATGTCGTTGACCGCTACCTGGGGTGTCGAGGTTGCCTCGGTGCTGCTCGTCATGTGTGGGTGGACTCCGGACACGGATATGGACAGAAATGGGTGCGCTGCGAAATCGAACGGATACCCGGCGGACCGCCGAACAACGACGACGAGTCCGGAGCCACGAATACGCCCCGGGGGTCTCCCCGCCTCTTCACACGTGCCAAGCGACCGTCGCGCCCACCCGGCTCGGGTTGCGCCCCAGGTAGAGGCGATCGGTCTGCCTCTCTCGGAACGAACTTTCGAGGTCGAGCTGCGCATGCGAGTCCACAACGCTCCGGTCAGAATATGAGACGCGGGCGTCTTGGTCAATCGGAATCCCGGACGTCTAACGGACCAATGAGCGCAACCAGGGCATTCTACTTCTCACACGTCCCACGCCAGAGTGTGGCCCATCTCACGCATCAAGGGTCGCGGGGTCGAGCGGGGACGACCGAATCAGTCGTCGAACCGCCGTGCGCGTGTCCGTTTGAGCTCGGCGCGGCGGCGCTTGGATTTCAGCCGACGTTCCTTGGCCGCGCGGCCCGGCCGGGTGGCCCGGCGGGCACGGGGCCCCGGGGCGGCCGCCTCGGCCAGCACAGCGGTGAGCCGCTCCCGCGCCAGTTCGCGGTTGCGGGACTGGGAACGGCTGTCGGCAGCGGTGACCGTCAGCACACCGCCGACCAAGCGGCCCTCCAGCCGCCGCAGCGCGCGCTGGCGCTGGTCGTCGGTGAGGGCGGCCGTGGAGGTGAGATCCAGGGAGAGCGCGACACGCGTGTCGGACGTGTTGACGTGCTGCCCGCCCGGCCCCCCGGAGCGGGAGAAGCGCCACCGCAGCTCGCTGTCGACCAGGACTACCCGGACACAGCCCGGCATCGTCGGCCCCTCCTCTCCCTGGATCATCGCGACGGGTGCGCGCGCCGCACCGGCGCCGACGGGCGTCGGATCCGTCGCGGAACACGCCGTGCCCGCCGGCGACGTTCAGTGCGCGGCGTCGTGCCAGTTGCTGCCGACGCCGACCGACACGGCCAGCGGCACACGGAGAGCATAGGCGTTCGCCATCTTTTCCGACACCAGTTTTCGGACATCCGACAACTCGCCCGAGGTCACTTCCAAAACGAGTTCGTCGTGGACCTGTAGCAGCATCCGCGAAGTGAACCCCCCCTCGCGCAGCGCGGCATCCACATCCAGCATCGCCACCTTGATGATGTCGGCGGCCGACCCCTGAATGGGGGCGTTGAGCGCCATCCGCTCCGCCATCTCCCGGCGCTGACGGTTGTCACTGGTCAAATCCGGCAGATAGCGGCGGCGGCCCAGCATCGTCTCCGTGTAACCGTCGCGGCGCGCACGCTCGACCACCGCGTGCAAATAGTCGCGGACCCCACCGAACTGCGCGAAGAAGTCGTCCATCAGGCGGCGCGCCTCATCGGGCGTGATCCCCAGCTGAGCGGAGAGGCCATAGGCGCTCAGCCCGTAGGCCAGACCGTAGTTCATCGCCTTGATCCGGGCGCGCGCCTCCCCGTCGACCTCGTCGACGCCGATCTTGAACACTCGGGCGGCGATCTCGGCGTGGAAGTCGTGGCCGGTCTGGAACGCCTCGATCAGCGAGGCGTCCTCGGACAGGTGCGCCATGATGCGCAGCTCGATCTGGCTGTAGTCGGCGGTCAGCAGGTTCTCGTACCCCTCCCCGACCACGAACGCGCGGCGAATGCGCCGCCCCGCGTCGGTGCGCACAGGGATGTTCTGCAGGTTGGGGTCGGTGGAGCTGAGCCGCCCGGTAGCCGCCACCGTCTGGTTGAAGGTGGTGTGGATGCGCCCGTCCTCGGCGATCGTCTTGATCAGGCCCTCGACCGTGGTCCGCAGCCGGGTCTGGTCGCGGTGGCGCAGCAGGATCGCCGGGAGTTCGTGGTCGGTCTGGGTGGCCAACCAGGCCAGCGCGTCGGCGTCGGTGGTGTAACCGGTCTTGATGCGCTTGGTCTTGGGCAGCTCCAGCTCGGTGAACAGCACCTGCTGGAGCTGCTTGGGCGAACCGAGGTTGAACTCGTGGCCGACCACCCGGTGGGCCTCCGACACCGCCTGGCGCACCGCCGCCGCGAACTCCTCCTCCAGGCTGTCGAGGTAGGCGCGGTCCACGGCGATGCCGGTGCGCTCCATAGCGCCCAGCACCCGGACCAAAGGTAGCTCCAGATCGGCCAGGAGGCGGTCGGCGCCGCGCTTGCGCAGATCGGAGTCGAGACCGGCCGCCAGGTCGAGGGTGGCACGGGCGCGCAGGGCGAGATCGCGCCGCGCGTTGTCGGCGGCGTCGCCCTCCCCAGTGACGTCGAGGGTGAGCTGCTCGCCGTCGCCGGTGTGCTCGCTGAGCTCGCGGTTGAGGTACTTGCGGCACAGGTCGACGAGGTCGACCTTGCGCTGGCCGGGCTGCACCAGGTAGGCGGCGAGCGCGGTGTCGCTGGTGAGACCGCCGAGCTCCCAGCCGTGCGCGGCCAACGCGAGCATGGGCCCCTTGGCGTCGTGCACCGCCTTGGGGTGGGCGGGATCGGCCAGCCAGGCGGCCAGCGCCCGCTCGTCGTCGGGGTCCAGGGCCGTGGGGTCGATGTGGGCCGCGGCTCCGCCGGGGGCGGCGATCGCCAGGCCGCTGATCGACCCGGTACCGCGCCCCCACTCGCCGGAGAGGGCCAACCCGACGCGCTCGCCGCCGGAGGCGTGGCCGCGCAGCCATGCGTCGACCTCGCCGGTGCCCACAACCGTCAGGTCGACGGAGAAGCCCTCACCGTCGCCATCGGACTCACCGCCGCCCTGCGTGGAGTCGGCCCCCATCACGGCGAACAGGCGGTCGCGCAGCGTGGAGGCGAACTCCAGGGCGTCGAACAGGGAGTTGATGGAGGCGGGGTCGGCGTCCCGCATGGTGAGCTCGGTGACCGGGGTCGCGACCTCGACGTCGGTGGCGAGCTCGTTGAGCCGCTGGTTGCGCAGGACATCGTCCAGGTGGTCGCGGAAATTCTGCCCGGCCTTGCCGGTGAGCTCGTCGGCGTGCGCGACCAGCTCGTCCAGGGAACCGTACTTGGTGATCCACTTGGCGGCGGTCTTGGGGCCGACCCCGGGGACGCCGGGAAGGTTGTCGGCCTTCTCCCCCACCAGAGCGGCGAGGTCGCGGTAGAGGCCCGGCGGTACGCCGAACTTCTCCTCGACCCGCTCCGGGGTCATCCGGGTCAGGTCGGACAGGCTCCTACCCGGGTACAGCACCGTGCAATCGTCGGTGACCAGCTGGAACGCGTCGCGGTCGCCGGAGGCGATGAGCACCTCCATGCCCTGCTCGCCCGCCTGGTGGGCGAGGGTCGCGATCACGTCGTCGGCCTCGAAGCCGGTGGCGGTCACGCTGATGACGCCCATCATCCGCAGCAGTTCCTGGATCAGCTCCACCTGGGAGGGGAACTGGTGCGGGGTCTCGGCGCGGCCCTCCTTGTACTCCTCGTACACCTCGTGCCGGAACGTCGGACCGGACAGGTCCCAGGCCACCGCGATGTGCGTGGGTTGCTCCTCGCGCAGCAGCTTGATCAGCATCGAGGTGAAGCCGTAGACCGCGTTGGTGGACTGACCGGTGCTCGTCGCGAACTTCTCCACAGGCAGCGCGAAAAAGGCGCGGAAGGCCATGGAGTGGCCGTCCAGCAGGAGCAGGCGCCGACGGCTCGCGGCCTCACCCCCGGAGGCCGGGGAGGAACGGTTCTGGTCGGGGGTCTGTTGAGTCTTCACCACAAGCAAATCCTAGGATGCGGTGGGGACATTTGCGCGCCCCTGGCGGTTGGACGCGCCAGGTCATCCGTGGCGGCCCGCGTTCTCGGGCGCCGCGCTGAGAATTTCGAGAGAGGGCAGGGGACGATGACGCTGGACGCAGAGCAGCTCGCCGAGCTCATGGGGAACGCCAACCCGGGCGGCGGGCTCGGGGAGAGGATGGGGGTCGAGATCAGCGAGGCCTCGGCCAAGCGCGTCGTGGGCCGGATGCCCGTCGCGAACAACACGCAGCCCTACGGCCTGCTGCACGGCGGCGCGTCGTGCGTCCTCGCCGAGACCCTGGGGTCGGTCGGCTCCGCGATCCACGCGGGCGAGGGCCGGATCGCCGTCGGCATCGAGATCAACGCCACGCACCACCGCAGCGCCACCGAGGGGCACGTGACCGGTGTGGCCACCGCGGTGCACCTCGGCCGCACGCTGGCCACCTGGGACATCGTCATCACCGATGACGAGGGACGGCGGGTGTGCACCTCCCGCCTGACCTGCATGCTGCGCGACGCCTGACGCGAACCCGATCCCGGTTCCATCAAATCCATCCCAGCGGGGTGGGGCCACCGATCCGGTGGCCCCACCCTTTTGTCGTCTCCGGGGAAAAACATGGCTGACCCCCGACCATATGATCACCCAGAGTGACAACACCCGGCCACTGCGTCGCGAGATGTGCCGCCAAACCGCTCTTATCTGCGCCTTTACCCGCGAAACATGACTACAGAGCGATAACGGCATGAACCCGACTCTGCACCGACATGACCAACAATCTTCCGGTTCGCGAACGCTGGTGATTAAGTCGCGCTAACGCCGAACATTAAGCGGAGCCACCATCACACGGCTTCGAACGGCGACCCGTCCCCATCGCTACCAGCCGGTTGAACGGAGAGTCCTCGATGCCAGGGATGCCAGGCAAGAAGCCCCTCAGCCTCGCCGCGGCGGCCGCGGCCATCACCCTCGGAGCCGCCGCCTGCGGAAACGGCGACGGAGCGGACAGCGAAGCGCTGCAGTTCGGGTACGTCTTCCCGGAGACGGGCGACCTCTCCCACCTCGGGCCGCCCCAGGTCAGCGCCGCGAAATTCGCACTGCACACGATCAACGAAGCAGGGGGCGTGCTCGACCAGGAGGTCCCCGCCATCCTCACCGGCGACGAAGCCAACGACGCCGCACAGGCCAACGACGCCGCGCAGCGGCTGATCGACAACGACGTGGACGTCGTCCTCGGCGCCGCCAGCTCCAGCATGACCCTGGCCATCATCGACACGGTGACCGGCGCGGACACGGTCCAGTGCTCCGGCTCCAACACCGCGCCCGGACTCACCGAGGAGAAGCCGACCGAGTACTACTACCGCACCGCCCCCAGCGACCTGCTCCAAGGTCCCGTCCTCGCGCAGAAGGTCGCCAGCGACGGCCACCAGAACGTCGCCATCGCCTACCGCGCCGACGACTACGGCGAGGGCCTGGCCAACGCCGCCGCCCAGGCCATGAAAGACAACGGCATCGAGGTCAAGTACAAGGAAGGCTACGACCCCAACGCCCCGAACTTCGACTCCGTGGTCACGGAGATCGCCAACCAGGAGACCGACGCCGTCATCATGGTCTCCTTCGAGGAGGGCGTGCAGATCATCACCGGCCTGCTGGAGTCCGGAGTGGACGCCGACCAGATGTACGGCACGGACGGCCTGAACGACGAGACGCTCGGCTCCTCGGTCGACTCGGACAACCCCGGCATCATCGACGGGTTCCAGGGCACCGCGCCCGACGTCGGTGAAGCGGGCTTCGTCAAGGACCTGCAGGCGTTCGACGAGGACCTGGAGCTCTTGCAGTTCTCCAGCCAGGTCTACGACTGCGCCATCGTGGCGGCGCTCGCCGCCGAGCAGGCCGAAAGCACCGACCCGACCGTGTTCGTCAAGGAACTCGCCCCCGTCACCCAGGACGGCGAGAAGTGCACCACCTTCGCCCAGTGCCGCGACCTGATCCGCGAGGGCAAGGACATCGACTACGAGGGCGTCAGCGGCCCCATCAACCTGGATGAGAAGGGCGACGTCAGCCAGGCCACCTTCCAGGTCTACGGATTCGAGGACGGTGGCAAGCACGTGAGGCAGGAGTCCATCACCGTCCCGTAGCCCACCGCCCCACCGAAAACCATCACCCTCGCACCGCCTGGGCCCCCGGACCGCCGTCCGGGGGCCCAGGTGCTGCCAGGGGCAGGGGGCCTGCTGGGCGGCCTTGCCGGTAGTCGGCTCATCCGGTGTTCGGTGGTGAAAAGCGGCAGCGACAAGGGCAGGGGGCTGGGGGCGCTGGTCGTCTCTGGGGATGCGGCCGGGCCGGGCAGCGACGTCGGCCCGCTTCGCTGGTCTCCCTTCGGGTGGAGGAGCGAGGGCGGCAACGACGAGGGCTGGGGGTGGGGCGCCGCGTGTCGGCTCCGGGGCGGGCTATGCGGGCGGCCCGGAATCCGGTTTGTGGGCCGCCGCGCGCCGGATATGACCGGTTTGCCACAAGTTCCCCGCGATGATCATGGGGATGGTCCCGATTCTGTCCGGTTTGCCGGGACCATCCCCATGATCATCGCCAGAGGGGGCCTGCGGGGGTGGAGTGCTCCCGGATCGCGGAAGGCTCCGCACGCGAGGCGGAACTCCCGGCGTGCGGCCGTCTTTAAGGCACCGCCCCGCACGTCCGAAGCCGACCTGCCCATGCTCCCGGCACCTGCCCGAGCCCGGGGCGGCTCTGTCCCACCGGCTTTCGGGGCCCGCCGGTGGCCGAAAGGGAGCCCCCCGACCACCGCCGTCGCCGCCGCCATCGCAGCTCCACCGGGGACCTGACCGGCAAGCGGGCCGACACCGCTGGCCCATCCCCTCCCCATCACCCGGGAAGCCCAGCGCCCCCAGCCCCCACCGCCCTCGGTGCCGCTCTTCACCCAAGAACACCGGGCAGGACGGACGCCGACAAGGCCGCCCAGCAGACCTCCGGTCGGCGAGGTCTCCCGCACATGACCGAGGGGGCGGCGCCCTTCAGGCACCGCCCCCTGTTGTGCGTGCTCGCGTTTCCCGCGTCGGCGCCATGACGGCCGGGGCGTCGACGCGGCACCGCGCCGGGCCTACCCCGCCTTCGCCAGGGTCCCCAAGTACAGCTCGACGACGTTGGGATCGTCCAGCAGCTCCCTGCCCGTCCCCGTGTAGGCGTTGCGGCCCTGGTCCAGGACATAGCCGCGGTCGCAAATCTGCAGGCAGCGGCGGGCGTTCTGCTCCACCATGATCACCGAGACGCCGGTCGCGTTGATCTCCTTGACGCGCCGGAACACGTCGTCCTGGAAAATCGGCGAGAGGCCGGCGGTGGGCTCATCCAGCAGCAGCACGGACGGCTCCATCACCAGAGCGCGTCCCATCGCGACCATCTGGCGCTCACCCCCCGACAACGCCCCCGCCTTCTGCCGACGGCGCTGCGCCAGCAGCGGGAACACCTCGGCCACCGCGTCAAAGCGCCGCTGGAACGACTTCGGGCGCAAAAAGGCGCCCATCTCCAGGTTCTCCTCGACAGTGAGCGACGGGAACACGTTTCGCGTCTGCGGCACGTAGCCGACCCCGCGCGACACCAGCTCATGGGCGCTGAGATTGGCGATGCTCTCCTCGCGCAGCACGATCGAGCCCTCGCGCACAGGGATCAGCCCGAAGATCGTCTTAATCAGCGTGGACTTGCCCGCCCCGTTGGGACCGATGATGCCGACGACCTCCCCCTCCCCCAGGGTCAGGGTGCAGCCGTTGAGGATGTTGACCTCGGGGACGTACCCCGCCTTGATCTCATCGGCGACCAGAAGGTAGTCGGAATAGTCCTCGATCACCGTGCGGCCGACGTGCTCCAGCACGTCCTCACGCGCGTGCTGCAGGGCGGCCGCATCCTCCGGCGTCTCGGGCCCGTGGTCATGCGGATACTGGTGCGCCGGGCCTTCCCCAGGGTCCCGCCCGTGATCGGGTGTGGGGCGGGGGCCCGCCTCCGGGTGCTCGCTCATCTTCCCTCCTCCTGGCCCGCCGCGGTGCCCTCATCGCCGGAACCTCCGGCGGCGGAGTCCCCGCCACTGCCGGGGTCATCGTGATGCGCGCCCAGGTAGGCGTCGATGACCTGCTCGTTGGACCGGATGTCGTCGGGCCGCCCCTCGGCGATCACCTGCCCCTGGGCCAAAACCACGATCCAATCGCTGATCCCCATGATGACGTCCATGTCGTGCTCGACGAAGAGCACCGTCATGCCGTCGTCGCGCAGCGCCGTGATGTGCCCAAGCAGCGACTGCACCAACGCCGGGTTCACCCCGGCCATCGGCTCGTCCAGCATCACCATGGACGGGTTCACCATCAGCGAGCGGGCCATCTCCAGCAGCTTGCGCTGACCCCCGGACAGGCTGCCCGCGATGTCGTCCTTCTTGGTGTCGAGCCTGAAGCGCTCCAGCAGCTCCATGGCGCGCCGCACGTTGGCCTGCTCCTGCTCAGCCCACCGCCACCGCAAAAACGAACCGAAGAACCGCTCGCCTATCTGCCCCTGAGCCGCCAGCAGCATGTTGTCCAGCACCGTCATCCGGGTCAGCGCCTTCGTGAGCTGGAAAGTGCGCACCATGCCGTTACGGGCCACCTTGTGGCCGGGCATACCGTTCAGCCGACGGCCCTCGAAGGACCACTCGCCCGCGTCCACCCGGTCGAACCCAGTCAGCAGGTTGAACAACGTCGACTTCCCGGCCCCGTTCGGACCGATGAGCGCGGTGATCGTGCCCCGCTGCACCTCCAAGTGCTCCACGTCCACCGCCGTCAGCCCGCCGAACGAGCGGCGCACCCCGCTCGCCCGCAGAATCGGATCCGGCTTGGCCACGCCCGGACGCGGCTCGACACCGGCCATCCGGTCGAGCACGGCGCCCGCGCCCTGGCCTCCGGGCTCCATCGCGTCACTTGACATTGACCAGCATCTCCTTGCGGTTACCGATGATTCCCTGCGGCCGATAGATGATCAGCAGCACCAGCGCGATGCCCACGAACGCGTGCCGCAACGCACCGATGTCGGCGTTGCCGATGAACGGCAGCACCCCCGCCCGAGAAAGCGTCCGCAACGTCTCATCGAACGCGGTGAGCAGGAACCACATCACCACCGGTCCGATCACCGGGCCGAACGTGCGCCCAGCGCCGCCGAGCAGCAGCATCGCCCACAGGTAGAACGTCACCTGCGGCATGAACTGGTCCGCCGTGATGTTCTGCTGATTCAGCGCGATCATCGCGCCGGCCAATCCGCCGAACACCCCGCCCAGCACCAGGCTCTGCATCTTGTAGGCGAAAACGTTCTTGCCGAGACTGCGCACGGCGTCCTCGTCCTCCCGGATGCCCTTGAGAACACGGCCCCAGGGGCTGTGGATCAGCAGCGCCGTAATCGCCAGCGCCAGCGCCACCAGGCCCCAGATGGCGATCATCAGCCACAGCTGACGGGAGGAATAGGAGACGACGAGAAAGTCGTAGCGCCCGGACGGGATCGGGTTGAGCTCATTGAAATCGGTGGCGAAGCCCTGCAGGCCGTACACGCCACCGGTGAGGGGTCGGGCGAACTCCGCGCGGTACACCAGGCGCCCGACCTCCGCCACCGCGATCGTGGCGATGGCCAGGTAATCGGCGCGCAGCCGCAACGTCGGGATACCCAAAAGCAGGGCCAGCAGCGCCGAGCACGCGACACACACCAGCAGGCCGACCCACAGCGGCTGGTCATAGACGACCACGGGGATGGCCACGCCGTAAGCGCCGACCAGCATGAAACCGACCTGACCGAAGTTGAGCAGGCCCGTGTAGCCGAAGTGCATGTTGAGCCCAATGGCCGCGAGCACATAGATCGCCGCGATCGGCCCGATCGCCGACTCCAGGGAGGCGGTGAGGATGTTCAAAATGTCCATCGTCGTTACTCCCCTATCCGACCCGCTCGCGTCTGCCCAGAATTCCCTGCGGCCGGACCAGCAGGACGATGATCATGATCGCCAGCGCCCAGGCGTTCATCAGCTGCGGCGCGAACCACAGCGTCGACAGCTGCGCGATCAGGCCGATCATCAGGCCACCGACCATCGCCCCGTAGGCGGTACCGAGACCGCCCAGAATCACCGCCGCGAACATCAGCAGCAGCAGGTGGAAGCCCATCTGCCAGTAGACGGTCTGGTTGAGTCCGAGGAACACACCGCCCAGCGCCGATAGGGCGCCGCCGAGACCCCACACGTAGAGCGTGACCCGGTCGACGTCGATACCGGACGATTCGGCGAGGTCCCGGTTGTCGGAGACGGCGCGCATCGCCTTCCCGATGCGGGTGAACTGCAGCATGCTCGCCACCGCAACCAGGACCGCTACCGACAGCAGCAGGATGGTGAGGTCGCGGGGGGTGATCGCGAACGGGCCGAGCTGCATCATCTCCTGGATACGGAACTCTGGGTACTTGGTGCGCCGGGCATCGAAGCCGACGAGGAGCAGGTGCCGCAGGATCAGCGCGAGGCCGATCGTCACGATGAACATCTGGATCAGTGCGACGTTGCGGCGGCGCAGCGGGCGCCAGAGGAACCGTTCCATGGCAGCGCCGAGCAGGCCACCGAGGACGACCGCCAGGATGAGGGCGACGACCAGGGGGTTCGTGGCGAAGTCCAGCACGGGGACGCCGTCGAAGAGGGCGTTGAAGCTGGAGAACAGCGCCATGTTGCTGAACATCATCGCCATCATCGCGCCGAAGGTGACCATGTCGCCGTGGGCGAAGTTGATCATCCGGGTGGTGCCGAAGATCAGTGAGAGGCCGACGGCGGACATCGCGATGATCAGGCCGAAGATGACACCGGAGAGGGCGAGCTGCAGGACCTTCGAGCCGAAGGGCGTTCCGGCCTCGACCCCGGGAGCCTCGACCACACCCTCTTCCTCGTCGCCGACGGGTGTGGCCCCCTCCCCCGGTGAGGCGCCGTCCGCTTCCCCGTCGTCGGGCGCTGGGGAGTCAGGTGTGCTTTCCACGGCTTCCTCCCCGGCGGGGACGAGGGGGAAGACCACGGTGAAGGAGCGGCCCTCCCGTACGGTCACCTCCCGCTCGGGGCCGGGCTTCGCCCGGAGGGCGAACTCGTCGGGTATGGACTCTTCGTCCAGGACCACGCGGTAGTCCCCCGGGTCGGGGAGTTCCACAGTCCATTCGCCGGCAGAGTCGGTGGTCGCCGTTCCGATGTCCGCGCCGTCCTGGGTGACGGTGATGCCGATGCCCTCGACACCCTCGTCGCTCCCTGGGGCGCGGATCTGTCCGGTCAGCGACTCACCGCCTTGGACGTCTGCCGCTGCCGACGTCGGGATCACCAGGATCGCGGCGATCGCGACGAGCAGCACGGTCACGAGGCGTGTGCGCACGCGCACTCCTTGCGCATTTTAGGATGGCCGATCCAGGCGGGGTTGCCAGACCGGTTCTTTGCTGTTCGGTGGCGTGAGTTTAGCCCGGTTTATCCAGGTCATTCAGCACGCCTAAAGCCACGTGACCCAAACGTCACCCCTTTGTGTATATACGTGATCAAATCGGAACACAGTGCAGGTTGACCGGCCACCGAAACCCCGCGACGAGACCGAGGCATTGCCTCTGACCTGGCGAGACCCTCTGTGATACCCGACCGACAGAGCGCGGTTAAGGCACTCGCGGCGCGGCCGGAGATCGCGTGTGACGCGGTGCGGCGCGACCCGCATCATCCAGGCCGACGATTACGCTCCGTTATTTGTCACCCGACGTCGGGCGTGTCAAGCGGCATCGAAGCGACATAAGAAAGGGCGCGCCTCCCGGATACGGTCCGGGAGGCGCGCCCTGCTGTCCATGGGCCTCGCGGCGATCAACGCGCCGCTGGTCTCGCTGGTCTACTTCTCCCCCTGGGGCGGCTGCCCCTCCAGCGTCTCGACGACGGTCTCAGCGACTTTGCGCATGGTCAGCCGCCGGTCCATCGAGTTCTTCTGGATCCACCGGAACGCTTCGGGCTCGCTCAGCCCGTGTCGGCTCTGCAGCAGCCCCTTGGCGCGCTCGACGAGCTTGCGCGTCTCCAGGCGGTCCTGGAGGCCCGTGACCTCCGCCTCCAGAGCCGACAGCTCGGCGTACCGGCTGACCGCCATCTCGATCGCCGGAACGAGGTCCGCCTTGTTGAAGGGCTTGACCAGATACGCCATCGCCCCGGCGTCCCGCGCGCGCTCGACCAGCTCGCGCTGGGAGAAGGCGGTCAGGATCACCACCGGTGCGATCCGCTCCGCCGCGATCCTCTCAGCGGCGGACAGCCCGTCCAGGATGGGCATCTTGATGTCGAGGATGACAAGGTCCGGTTTGAGCTCGGTCGCCAGGCGTACGGCGGTCTCGCCATCACCCGCCTCCCCCACGACGGCATAGCCGTCTTCCTCAAGCATCTCCTTGAGGTCCAACCGGATCAGGGCCTCGTCTTCCGCGATCACCACGCGGCTCTGCGTCGTCGTCACGGACACGAGCCTACCGAGATCCGCTAGGATGCTGGTCGTTGAGGTCGGCGATCCGCGACAATCGTGACAGCACTGTTGACGGAGCGCCTCTATGGTAAAATTCCTCGAAAGACAGCGAAGTCGCTTGACAAATAAACCTAGCCCCGGTAGCCCAATCGGCAGCAGGCGATACCCTCAAAAGGTATACAGTGTGGGTTCGAATCCCACCCGGGGTACTTTCCGGCAAATCGGACACATTTGCATAGTTCCCAGGTAGCTCCACTGAGCTATCCGGGGGCTATATTTCTGTGGATTGTCGAACTCCCGTGCGAAAGTCACGGCACGCTCGTCGTGTGTACCCTCGCGCAACTGTCAACGAGGCCCTACGACTCCACGCCCAAGGATGGACCGACTATGCCGTGGCTCAGGCATGCGATGTCTCCATCCAGTCCGTCCGCCATTGGCGGACAGGGCGAAGACGACGCTCCGCGAACAACGACTCGGAGACCTACTGCCCCCGCTGTTCCGGGGCCAACCTGGACCACCGGGCCTACTCCTACCTCCTCGGCCTTTATCTTGGCGACGGCTATATCGGCTACGTGGGAGATCGATCGAAGAAGGTGTGGGCACTCCAGATCTCTTGCGCGAACGACTGGCCGGGTCTGATCACGGAGTGCACCGACGCCTTGCGAGCCGTGTTGCCGAATCATCGGGTCATCGTCGTCAACAGGACCGGATGTAAGGATGTGAAGGCGTATTGGAAGCACTGGCTGTGCTTCTTCCCCCAACACGGTCCCAACCGCAAGCACGCGCGCCCCATCTCGCTGTCGGAGTGGCAATTCGCGATCGTCGAAGACCACCCCCGCGAGTTCGTGAAGGGGCTGATCCACTCGGACGGCTGCCGGACGACCAACCGTGTTCGCCGCATGGTCAACGGCGAGTGGAAGTACTACGAGTACCCTCGCTACTTCTTCTCCAATGCGTCCCGCGACATCCTGGGGTTGCTCGTCGTCATGCTGGACCTGCTCGGTGTCGAGTGGAAGTTCCGGTGGAAGCCAGGCAAAGACGGCCACCAGTGCCAGGGCATCGTGTCCATCGCGAAGAAGCCCTCAGTCGAGCTCTTGGACTCGTTCGTCGGCCCGAAATATTGAGATTTACCCACCCTCCACAGCACTGGACAGCACATTTGACCGGATGACCCCGCCCCCACGGTCAGCGCGGTCACATCACGGCTACAACCTGGGCACAACCCGTGGGTTTGGTCGCCACGACGGGCTATAGTCCCCGATCCTGTAATTGGGAGTGGTCCGGGTAGCGGCATCGTCAGTCACCGTCGACTGCGTGCCGGGGCCCGTTGCGAAGGGAGTGCGGGGTGTTCACCGCGATCGCCGGGGTGGTCGGGGCGCTGACGATCGGCGCCTGGGCTGTCGTGGCTTGGGGATCACAGCGGCGACAGCCGTGGCTGATGGCTCCCCTCGCGCTGCTCATCGTCGCTCTCGTTGTGGCCGATCAGGGGGCGTGGGCGATTCTGCCCATCGTGGCGCTGGCGGCCGGGTCCTTCGCCGAGTTGGTTATCGGCGCGCGTGAGGCGCCCACTCTGCGGACCAAGAGCCCCGAAGCCCCGCTGAGTACCGAGCGCTGGGCCGCGGCCGTGGCGGCGCCGTTCCGTGTGGCGCTGGCCGAGCCGTGGGACGTGGTGGTGCGGCCGCAGCTCCGGCGACGCTACCGCAAGGTCTTTGAGGTGGAGTGGGGCATCGTCAACCGCCAGACACTGCTGGCGACGGTCGACCGTCTGTGGGACGAGCTGCACGCCGGGGACCGCGCCGACCTGGTCGTCGATCTGCGCACAGGCACGGCGCGCAGCCGCGATCCTGAGGGAAAGCGCGAGGAGCAGCGGATCCAGCTCATGCCCGAGCAGGTCGAGCGGATGCGCGAGATCACCGGGTCCGACGACTCTGCGGAGACCGTGGTCATCGGCGCCTACCAGTGGTGGAAGTCGGTGCATCTGATCCGGTTGGCCTGCGGTGGCGCCACGCTCGACTGGTTGAGCCCGGTGGAGACGCATAATCTGCTGCGGCGCGTCGCTACGGACCTCCAGCGCCGCTATGCGAGCTGGCACCAGCTGGCCGAGGCGTTCCACGGCGGGTATCTGCTCTGGCATGGTGGCGGTTCCGACGACGCCGGGTCCGACCGTGTGTGGACGGCCCTGGGGATCCTCACCACTGACCCCGCGAGCCCGTGGAATCTCCTGCCGTGGGACATGCCTTTGGAGCGGGTCCCCTATGAGAACGGTGTTTCCAACGCGCAGCCTCACTAGGCCCACTGACCGGGTCGGTGTGGGAGGCGTTCTGGCCGCGGCCAGGCGGCGCGGGGCGGTGCGCCCGGTCGCGGGAGGGGGCCGGCCGCGCGTTTGCTCAGTCGGCGCTGTGGCGCGCCCGCGGACCCGGTCGGGGGGCGGCCCCGCGGCGCCCCGCGACCGGGTCCGGGTGGGTGCTCATGGCCTAATTGCCATGCGCGATGGCGTCACCGAGGCGGTGGACGCGCAGCGAGTTGGTGGAGCCGGGGGTTCCGGGCGGGCTGCCGGCCACGATGACGATTTTGTCGCCCTTGTTGTAAACGCCCATTTCCAGAAGTTCGCTCTCGACCTGGGCGACCATGGCGTCGGTGTGGTCGACCCACGGCACGCAGTGCGTTTCGACGCCCCAGGTGAGGCAGAGCTGTGCGCGCGTGGGGGGCTCGGTGGTGAAGGCCATCAGCGGGATGGGCGAGCGGTAGCGGGCCAGGCGGCGCGCGGTCTCGCCGGACATGGTGAACGCGACGAGGGCCTTGGCGCCGATGGTGGCGCCGACCTCGGCGGCGGCGCGGGCGATGGACCCGCCGGTGGTCTCCGGTACCCGTTGGAGGATGTGCGAGGCGCGCAGCGACTCCTGCTCGGCGGCGGCGACGATGCGGGCCATGGTCTGCACGGTTTCGATGGGGTACTGGCCGACGCTGGTTTCCCCGGACAGCATGACGGCGTCGGCGCCGTCGAGGACGGCGTTGGCGACGTCGGAGGCCTCGGCGCGGGTGGGCCGGGGCGAGCTGATCATGGATTCGAGCATCTGGGTGGCGACGATGACGGGTTTGGCCTTGTCGCGGCAGCGCTCGATGGCGCGTTTCTGCACCATGGGGACGTTTTCGAGGGGTAGTTCGACGCCGAGGTCGCCTCGGGCGACCATGACGCCGTCGAAGACCTCGATGATGTCTTGGAGGCGTTCGACCGCTTGGGGCTTCTCGATTTTGGCGATGAGCGGGACGCGGACGCCGACTTCGTCCATGATGCGGAAGCACTCGTCGGCGTCGGCGGGGCTGCGGACGAAGGAGAGGGCGACGATGTCGACGCCCTGTTCGAGGGCCCAGCGGAGGTCGGCCTCGTCTTTGTCGGTGAGGGCGGGGACGCTGACGGAGACGCCGGGGAGGTTGAGCCCCTTGTTGTTGGAGACGGGGCCGCCGATGATGACGCGGGTGTGGACGTCGGTGCTGGTGGTCTTGGTGCATTCCAGCACGACGCGGCCGTCGTCGATGAGCACGCGGTCGCCGGGGCGGACGTCGCCGGGGAGGCCTTTGTAGGTCGTGGAGACCCGGCGGGCGTCGCCTGGGACGTCGTCGACGGTGACGGTGAACTCGTCGCCGGGGGCGAGTTCGACCGGGCCGTCGGCGAAGGTGCCGAGGCGGATTTTGGGTCCCTGGAGGTCTGCGAGGATGCCGACGCTGCGCCCGGTGGCTTCGGCTGCGGCGCGCACGTTCTCGTAGTTGTTGCGGTGGTCCTCGTATGTTCCGTGGCTGAGGTTGAGTCGCGCTACGTCCAGCCCGGCGTCAACAAGCGCGCGGAGGGTCTCCGGGCTTGAGGTTGCTGGGCCGAGGGTCGCGACGATTTTTGCTCGACGTGTCACGTTGCAACTCTACGACTATTCGGGAGCTGGGTGGTCTAAACCAGGTTGCAACTGGGCGTCGGTGAGCTGGTGTTCCGGCGAATTTTTGTGCCCCGCCGCGTGGCTGGTGGGGGGTGGGCGGTAGCTTCCGCGGCATGGCTGAGTGGCGACGGGCTGATGTGATGGCGGCGCTGTGCGCGGAGGCGCCTCGGGTGGCGGGGGTGCTTTTGGGGTTGGCGGAGGAGGAGGCGGTTCGGCCGACACGGTGCGCGCCGTGGGATGTGGCGGCGTTGGCGGTGCACATGGTGGGTGCGCTGCACCAGGTGGCGTTGATGCTGGATGACGTGGCGCCGGAGCGGGCGCTGGTGGAGGCGGCGGGGTACTACACGCCGGATGGGCAGATGTCCGCTCAGACGGACGAGGAGCGGGTCGCTAGCGCTGTGGAGGCGGCGGCGCGTCGGTCGGACGCCGGTGAGATGGGGCGTGTCTGCGAGGGCGTGTGGCGGGAGCTGGAGCCGCGGTTGGCGAAGGAGCCGTCGGATCGGGTGGTGCTGACGCGGCACGGCGATGCGATGTTGCTCACGGATTTCCTGGTGACCCGGGTGGTGGAGCTGGCGCTGCATGGCCTGGACCTGGCGGACGCGCTGGGGCGCGACGCGGGGATGTCTCCGGAGGCGCTGGATGTGGTGGCGCGGCTGCTGTTCGGGAACGGGGATCCGGGGTTGCCGGCCATGGCCGCGGTGCGCGCCGCGACGGGACGGGTGCTGCCGGGTGGTGCGGGGCCGGAGGCGCTGGCCGGTTCGGGCGTGCGGGTGCTGGCGCTGGGTCGGCGGGATGGTGCCGGTGGGGGTGACGCCGCGGGGCGGCGGTCGGCGGGATCCGGGTGACCGGGTCGGGCCGACCGCCGGTGTGGGGTGGGTCAGACCCGCAGCGGGGCGGGGACGGAGCTGTCGATGCGGCCGTAGGCGCGCAGGGTGAGCAGCCGCTGGATGGTGATGATGCCGCGCCATTCGTTGGTGGCGGTCTCGGCCCAGCTCTCCCAGTTGATGGGCCAGCCGCCGTCGTCGGCCTGTTGGCTCTGGAGGGCGTCGAGGTGCTTGTCGATCTCGGCGTCGGTGAACAGGCGGCGGGCGATGTGGTCGGGGCTGGGTGCCAGGTCGAGGGGGGTGTGGACGTGGAGGTGGCCGCTGGCGTCGGGGTCGAGTTCGATGACGGCGCGGATCATGGGGGTGAGCCGTTCGAGTTGCTCTTCGGCGCGGCGGCGGTTGGGCGCGTTCTGCAGGAAGGTGCAGATGGCCATGGCTTCGATGGGGTCGGTCCAGTTGAGTCCGACGATGCGCGTCCAGCAGAAGGAGGTCGCGCGGTCGCGCCAGGGGTGGGGGTCGTGGTGCTTGTGGAGGATGCCGACGATGGAGGCGGTGGGTGCGAGCTCTCCGGTGAAGTCGTCGGTTTCGCGCCACCAGGGGGCGGCTTCGGTGTATCGGACGCTGGGCAGGACGCTGGGGACGCCGCCGTTGTCGTGGGTGACGAGGGTGAGGTATTTGCAGATGTCGGCCGCGGTGTCGCGCTGGATGGGGCCGAGCTCGTCGAGATAGCGTAGGGCGGTTTCCACAGCGATGGGCTGGCTGCCGTGACCTCTGAGGTCGGGGTCCAGCCCATTGCCGTAGCCACCGTCGATGTTCCGGTAGGACTCCAGTGCCGACAGGATCGGGGCGGCCGGCCCGCTGGAGAAGTGGAACGCGAAGCGGTGCCGGTCGATCAGTCGTGCGGTGCGAGCGATGAAGTGCTCTGCTGCTCGGAGGTCTTCCATGGTCAGTAAGCTCATATTTCGAAGGTACGCCCGCAGTGGGTGGTTGAAACCTTCGTGAGCTACGCCATATGTCCGCGTTTACCCAGGTCGCGTGCGACACCCCCACGATAAACGGACATTTCGCACGCGAGATTCTCACGTGTTCTTAACGCGGTTAGTGGAGCTTTCACCTGGCATCGGCCGTCGCGGATCTGCGCCGCCGCAGGAGGAGCGCGCCGGTCCAGGAGACGAAGATGAGGGCCCCCACGGCGAGCCGCATCTCGTCCAGGTACTGCTCGGGGTAGATGACGCCGGTGAGGTAGTGGTCGATGAAGCCCGACGTCGACAGCCCCTCCTGGCCGGCTTTCTCCCGCGCCCAGTCCTCGACACCGGTGAGCGGACAGGGCCAGCCGATGAGGGTGATCAGGATCCCGTACCCGGCGCACACGATGTGCGGCCAGATGAGGCGGGGCCACCGCCAGGCGAGGAACCCCCCGACCGTGACATAGACCAGGAAGGCGAAGTGCAGCAGCATCGCCGTCTCACCGAGTACCTGGTAGGTCATGTCCTCAGAGTAGGCGGCCGTGATCGCTCCCGACAGGCCCGATCACAGCGGTGGGGGCCGCCGCCCGGGGCGGCGGCCCCCACCGCGCTGCGCTTCGCGGTGACGCGCTACACCAGCGGCCGCTCTGTCGGCGGGATGGCCACCGGAAGGGCGGTCTGCTCGGTGAGGTAGCGGTCGACACCGGCGGCCGCGGAGCGGCCCTCGGCGATCGCCCAGACGATGAGGGACTGGCCGCGGCCCATGTCGCCGGCGCAGAACACGCCGTCGACGGTGGTCGCGTAGTCGTCGGCACGGACGACGTTGCCGCGTCCGTCGAGCTCGACGCCGAGCTCCTCGATCATGCCCTCCTTCTCCGGGCCGACGAAGCCCATGGCGAGCGTGACGAGCTCGGCCGGGATCTCCCGCTCCGTGCCCTCGACCGGCGCGAAGCCCGTGTCGGTGCGCTTGACGTCGACGAGCTTCAGCGCGCGCACGCGGCCCTGCTCGTCGCCGAGGAACTCCACGGTGTTCACGGAGTAGATCCGCTTACCGCCCTCCTCGTGCGCGCTGGTGACCTTGTACAGCATCGGCATGGTCGGCCACGGCTGGGATTCGGGCCGGTTCACCGGGGGCTTGGGCATGATCTCCAGCTGGGTGACCGAGGCGGCCCCCTGCCGGTGGGCGGTGCCCACGCAGTCGGCGCCGGTGTCACCCCCGCCGATGACGATGACGTGCTTGCCTTCGGCGGTGATGGCGGGCCGCTCGACGTCGCCCTGCTGCACCCGGTTGGCCTGCGGCAGGTACTCCATGGCCTGGTGGACACCGTCGAGCTCGCGGCCCGGAACGGGCAGGTCGCGCCAGGCGGTGGCACCGCCGGCGAGCAGCACCGCGTCGTGCTCGGCGCGCAGCTGCTCGACCGTGAGGTCCACGCCGACGTTGACGCCGGTGCGGAACCGGGTGCCCTCGGCGGTCATCTGCGCGATGCGCCGGTCGATGTGCCGCTTCTCCATCTTGAACTCGGGGATGCCGTAGCGCAGCAGCCCGCCGATGCGGTCGGCGCGCTCGAAGACGGTGACGTCGTGGCCGGCGCGGGTGAGCTGCTGGGCGGCGGCGAGCCCGGCCGGGCCGGAGCCGACGACCGCGACCTTCTTGCCGGTGCGGACCTCGGGCGGCTGGGGGCGTACCCAGCCCTCCTCCCAGGCCCGGTCGATGATCGAGACCTCGACGTTCTTGATGGTCACGGCCGGCTGGTTGATACCCAGCACGCACGCCGCCTCGCACGGGGCGGGGCACAGCCGCCCGGTGAACTCGGGGAAGTTGTTGGTGGCGTGCAGGCGCTCGATGGCCTCGCCCCAGTCGTGCCGGTAGACGAGGTCGTTCCACTCGGGGATGAGGTTGCCCAGCGGGCAGCCGTTGTGGCAGAACGGGATGCCGCAGTCCATGCAGCGCGACGCCTGCTTGGTCACCGTGCCGCGGTCGAAGTCCTCGTAGACCTCGCGCCAGTCGGAGATCCGAACGTCGACGGGGCGGTGGGCGGGCAGCTCCCGCTCGGTGATCTTGAGGAAGCCCTTCGGGTCAGCCATGTGTGGTTTTCCCTCCTTTCTTAGGCGCTGGCTAGGACTGCGCGGAGGCCATGACGGCCTCGTTGACGTCGCGGCCGTCGCGTTCGGCCTCGGCCTGGGCGAGCAGCACCCGCTTGTAGTCGCGGGGCATCACCTTGGCGAACCGCGCCGCGGCGGTGCCGAAGTCGCCGAGCAGGTCCCGTGCGACACCCGATCCGGTCTCGGCGTGGTGCCGCTCCAGCACGTCGCGCAGGAAGTCGCGGTCGGCGTCGTCGAGCTCCTCGATGTCGACCATCTCGCCGTTGACCCGCTCGCTGTCGAGGTCGAGCACGTAGGCGATGCCGCCGGACATCCCGGCCGCGAAGTTGCGCCCGGTGCGGCCGAGGACGACGGCGCGTCCCCCGGTCATGTACTCGCAGCCGTGGTCGCCCACGCCCTCGGCGACGGCCAGCGCGCCGGAGTTGCGGACGCAGAACCGCTCGCCGACGATGCCGCGCAGGAACACCTCGCCTGACGTCGCGCCGTAGGCGATGACGTTTCCGGCGATGATCTGCTCCTCGGGGGCGAAGGGCGCGTCCTCGGGCGGCCGGACGATGATGCGTCCGCCCGACAGGCCCTTGCCGACGTAGTCGTTGGCGTCGCCGGTGAGGCGCAGGGTGATGCCGCGCGGTACGAACGCGCCGAACGACTGGCCGGCCGAGCCGGTGAAGGCGATGTCGATGGTGTTGTCGGGCAGGCCCTCGGCGCCGTAGCGCTTGGAGACCTCGTGGCCGAGCATCGTGCCGACGGTCCGGTTGACATTGCGCACCGGCAGCTCCAGTTTGAGCGGCTCCCGGTAGTCCAGGGCGCCTTCGGAGAGCTGGATGAGCGTGTTGTCCAGGGCTTTCTCCAGCCCGTGGTCTTGGCTGCGCACCTGGTGGCGGTGGTCGTCGGACCAGGGCTCGACGTCGTGCAGGATCGGCGCGAGGTCGAGGCCCGAGGCCTTCCAGTGCTCGACGGCCTCGGTGGTGTCGAGCAGGTCGACCGCGCCGATGGCCTCGTCGAGGGAGCGGAAGCCCAGCGCCGCCAGGTACTCGCGGACCTCCTGCGCGACGAACTCGAAGAAGTTCACCACGAACTCGGCCTTGCCGTTGAACCGCTCGCGCAGGGTGGGGTTCTGCGTGGCCACGCCGACGGGGCAGGTGTCGAGGTGGCAGACGCGCATCATGACGCAGCCGGAGACGACCAGGGGCGCCGTGGCGAAGCCGTACTCCTCGGCGCCGAGGAGGGCGGCGACGACGACGTCGCGGCCGGTCTTCATCTGCCCGTCGGCCTGCACGACGATGCGGTCGCGCAGCCCGTTGAGGAGCAGGGTCTGCTGCGTCTCGGCCAGGCCGAGCTCCCACGGGGTGCCGGCGTGCTTGAGCGAGGTCAGCGGCGAGGCGCCGGTGCCGCCGTCGTGCCCGGAGATGAGGACGACGTCGGCGTGCGCCTTGGAGACACCGGCGGCCACCGTGCCGACGCCCGCTTCCGAGACCAGCTTGACGTGCACCCGCGCCTGCGGGTTGGCGTTCTTCAGGTCGTGGATGAGCTGGGCGAGGTCCTCGATGGAGTAGATGTCGTGGTGCGGCGGCGGCGAGATGAGGCCGACGCCGGGTGTGGAGTGCCGGGTGCCGGCGACCCATGGGTAGACCTTGTGGCCGGGGAGCTGGCCGCCCTCTCCGGGCTTGGCGCCCTGGGCCATTTTGATCTGGATGTCGTCGGCGTTGGTGAGGTAGTGGGAGGTCACCCCGAACCGGCCGGACGCCACCTGCTTGATGGCGCTGCGCCGCAGGTCCCCGTTGGTGTCGGGGGTGAAGCGGTCGGGGTCCTCGCCGCCCTCGCCGGTGTTGGACTTGCCGCCGAGCCGGTTCATGGCGATGGCCAGTGTCTCGTGCGCCTCGGCGGAGATGGAGCCGTACGACATGGCGCCGGTGGAGAAGCGCTTGACGATCTCGGAGACCGGTTCGACCTCCTCGATCGGCACGGGACGGCGCACGCCCTCCTTGAGCCGGAACAGGCCGCGCAGGGTCATGAGGTCCTGGGCCTGGTCGTCGATCTTGGAGGTGTATTCCTTGAAGATGTCGTAGCGGCGGCTGCGGGTGGAGTGCTGCAGCTTGAAGACGGTTTCGGGGTTGAACAGGTGGGGCTCGCCCTCGCGGCGCCACTGGTATTCGCCGCCGATGGCCAGCCGGCGGTGGTCGGCGGGGTTGGCGGAGTAGGCGGTGGCGTGCCGCATCCGGACCTCTTCGGCGAGCACGTCGAAGCCGACGCCGCCGAGCTTGGAGGTGGTTCCGGTGAAGCAGCGGTCGATGACCTCCTGGCCCAGCCCCAGCGCCTCGAAGATCTGCGCGCCGGTGTAGGAGCTCACCGTGGACACGCCGATCTTGGACATGATCTTCAGGACGCCCTTGCCGAACGCCTTGACGGTGTTGCGCACCGCCGCGTCGGCGTCGATACCGCCGATGACGCCGCGGGCGACCATGTCACGCACGGTGCCCAGGGCGAGGTAGGGGTTAACGGCCGACGCGCCGTAGCCGAGGAGGAGCGCGACGTGGTGGCATTCGCGCGCGTCGCCGGCCTCCACGACCAGCCCGACGTCGGTGCGGGTCTTGTCCCGCACCAGGTGGTGGTGGACGGCGCCGGTGAGCAGCAGCGACGGGATGGGGGCGCGGTCGGCGCCGGCTCCGCGGTCGCTGAGCACGATGATGTGCGCGCCCTCGGTGATGGCGCGCGACACCTCGGCGCAGATCTCGTCGAGGCGGGTTGACAGCGCGTCGCCGCCGCCGTCGACGGGGTAGGTGCCCTCGACGGTGTACACGCGGAAGGCGGGGTTGCCGCCGGGCTGCCCGGCGGCGACGATCGCGGCGAGTTCGGCGTCGTCGATGACCGGTGTGGGCAGGGTGAGGCGGCGGCAGTCCACCGGTTCCGGCGTCAGGACGTTGTCCTCGGCGCCCAGGGTGGTGCCCAGGCTGGTCACCATCTCCTCGCGGATGGCGTCCAGCGGCGGGTTGGTCACCTGTGCGAAGTGCTGGGAGAAGTAGTCGAACAGCTGCCGGGATCGGCTGGACAGGGCGGCGACGGGGGTGTCGGTGCCCATGGAGCCGATGGGTTCGGCGCCGGTGCGGGCCATCGGGGTGAGGATGACGCGGAGTTCTTCCTCGGTGTACCCGAAGGCCTGCTGGGCCCGGTTGAGGTCGGTGATTTCGGCGGGTTCGGCGGCGGGCAGGTCGGCGAGGTCGACGACGCCCTCGGCCAGCCATTCGGCGTAGGGGTGCTCGGCGGCGAGCTCGGCCTTGATCTCCTCGTCCTCGATGATGCGGCCCTGGGCGGTGTCGACGACGAAGATGCGTCCGGGCTGCAGGCGGCCCTTGCGCACGATGGTGGCGGGGTCGATGTCGAGGACACCGGCCTCGCTGGCCAGGACGACGAGGCCGTCGTCGGTGACCCAGTAGCGGCCGGGGCGCAGGCCGTTGCGGTCGAGGACGGCGCCGACGAGGCTGCCGTCGGTGAAGGACACCGAGGCGGGGCCGTCCCAGGGCTCCATGAGCATGGAGTGGAACTCGTAGAAGGCCCGCACCTGCGGGTCCATCTCGGTGTGGTTCTCCCAGGGCTCGGGGATCATCATCAGCACCGCGTGCGGCAGCGAACGGCCGCCGAGGTGCAGGAGCTCCAGCGCGGCGTCGAAGGACGCGGTGTCGGAGTCCTCGGGGTCGACGATCGGGAAGATCCGGTCCAGGTCGCCGGGCAGCAGGTCGCTGGCGAGCTTGGCCTCGCGGGCGCGCATCATGTTCCGGTTGCCCCGGACGGTGTTGATCTCACCGTTGTGGGCGACGTAGCGGAAGGGGTGGGCCAGCGGCCAGGACGGGAAGGTGTTGGTGGAGAACCGGGAGTGGACCAGGGCCAGGCCGGAGGTGTAGCGCCGGTCGGACAGGTCGCGGAAGAACGGCTCCAGCTGCGGTGTGGTGAGCATGCCCTTGTAGGCGATGGTGCGGGGGGACAGGCTCGGGAAGTACACGCCGGTTTCGTGTTCGGCGCGCTTGCGGACGCAGTAGGCGTAGCGCTCCAGGTCGATGCCGGTCAGCCCGGCGGTGGGGGTGCCGGGGCGTCCGGCGAGGAAGAGCTGGCCGAAGAACGGCATGACCGAGCGCGCGGCGGGGCCGCAGTAGCGGGGTTCGACGGGGAGGTCGCGCCAGCCCAGGACGACCAGGCCCTCGTCCTCGACGATGGCGTTGATCTTGGCCACGGCATCGGCGCGCTCGGTGGCGTCGGCGGGGAGGAAGCCGATGCCGGCGGCGTAGGCGCCTGGGGCGGGCAGCTCGAAGTCGCAGACCTCGCGGTACAGCTCGTCCGGGATCTGTGTGAGGATCCCGGCGCCGTCACCGTCATCGGGGTCTGCGCCAGCGGCACCACGGTGGTCGAGGTTGCGCAGTACGGTGAGCGCCTTCTCGACGATGTCATGGCTGCGACGGCCGGAGAGATCGGCGACGAACCCGACACCGCAGGCGTCGTGTTCGTAGGTGCTGTCGTACAGGCCCTTGCGGGTGGTCTCGGCGTCCGGTCGGACAGACGAACGCTGCACCTGGCCAGCAGGCATCTACCCTCCTGTCGTCTAACGTCTGGGCTTCGTGAAAAGCGCATCCGGGACGACATTGGCCCTGCTGCGGTGTGCGTGGTGAACGACCGCCCGGCACTGGTTCCACAGACGGCAAGAGCCGGACCTGCGTTCACATCCTTGTGGTAACCGGTGTTCGACCAGGCGGCCGCGAAACTTCGCGGTAACTCAGGTTATACATCGCGGCCCAGCCCCGATGCCAATCCGAGGTCTAGACCAACCGCCGCCACAGTGCGGGGGTTGTGTTGTGGCGGCGTACGTCCGTACATCGCCTAGCGCGGATCACGCGCGGCTGGTCGGCACCGCCGTGGTGCGACCAACGCGAATCATTCCACGCCTTCGGGTTCGCAAACATCATCAAACTTGTTGAAAGCGCCCGAGAAAGCCTACGTAACGCACGGTTCATCCGCCAGCGCGCATGTGGCAGCCGCCCGAAGCTCGCCGCATCCCCGCAGGTCGGCGCATACTCCACGCCCGCAACGGGAGGCGCACCACACCCGGCAGCCTCACGCCGCCCACCGACCCCAGCCGAGGCGGGTGTGCGAGATACGCCACACTTGGCCCCTTTCCCTGCTCCGCGCGCGGAGCGCGCTGCGGACACGGGAGCGCCCGGCCCTCGACCATCCTCCGCCGCTCGGCGGAACCGGGGGCTGCCGGGCGGCCTTTGAGCGATGAGCACGGGCCTCGGGTGCGGCCGGTGCCGTGGGATGATCGGGGCGTGATCGATCATCCGGGAGAACTGTCCGACCTGCTGCGTGAGCAGGGCGCCGACGCCGCGCGCCTGCATGATGTCCTGGCCGCCCTCGCGGGTGGGGGGTGGTGGAGTACACGCGACCTCGTGCGGGAGACGGCGGTGGCGCACCGCCTCGTCGAGCGGGTGGTGGAGGCGCTCGGCGAGGAGGTCGAGCGGGAAACGGCCGACCGGGCCGCGGACGCCGGGCGGGAGACGCGCGTGCGGCTGCGCTCCCCCAGCCGGTACACGGGCTTTTCCCGGCCGAGGCTGGCCGACCCGGTGGGGCATCTGCTGGACGGGCACGCCGAGGCCGCCGCCGAGCTGGAGCGGCTCGTCGCGGAGGCCCCCTCCTCGCGTGTTGACCTCGATCACGTCGCGGCCAGTGCGCGCACGGCGCTGCGGCGCGGCGTCTTCCTGGCGGCGCGCTTCGCGCTTCCCGGGGCGCGGCTGCTGTGCGTCGGCGACCACGACCTGACCTCGCTCGCCACCACGCTGGTCGGCAAGGACACCGAGGCCGTCGTCGTGGACATCGACGAGCGCATGCTGGCCTACATCGACGCCGCCGCACAACGGCTCGGGCTGCCGGTGCGGTGCCACTTCGCCGATCTGCGGCTGGGCCTGCCGGAGGCGGTGCGGGGGCAGGCCGACCTCGTCTTCACCGACCCGCCCTACACCCCGGAGGGGGTCGAGCTGTTCGTGCGCCGCGGGCTGGAGGGGCTGGCCGACCCGCGGCGCGGCCGTGTCCTCGTCGCCTATGGGGCGAGCGAGACCACGCCCGCCCTCGTCGCCAAGACCCAGTCCCGGCTGGTCCGGATGGGCCTGGTGTCGGAGGCGATCTGGCCGGACTTCAACCGGTACCTGGGGGCCGAGGCGATCGGCGCGACCAGTGATCTGTACGTGCTGCGCCCGACGTCCCGCACCCCCGTCGGCGACGCGGCCGGGGCCGACGCGGCGCGCATCTACAGCCAGGGCGCCAACGCGAAGGAGGCCGCCGCGGCGCTGCCGGAGGAGGACGCGCGGTCGGTGCTGGAGCGCGTCGCGGGCGACAGTGACACGGGCCGCGTGGACACGGTCGTGGGCGCCTGGCCGAAGGGGGCGGTGCCGGACGGCGTGCGCGGCGTGCGGCTGTCGACGTGGCTGGGCTCCCCCACCCCGGGCGACCGCGTGGCGATCAACTTGACGGGCGGCTGGGAGGCCCTGCTCGACCGCGTGATCTTGGCCGCCTCCGCCCGCGAGGTGCACGTTGTCGTGCCGTCCTCGGCTGAGGCCGTGCGGGACCGTGAGGGCCAGGAGGCCCTGCGCGCGCGGATCGAACCCCGCTACACCGTCCGCTTCCTGCGTGGGGTCCCCGGACCGCGCGCGACCGTCGTCGTCGCCCGCGCCCGGGAGCTCGGCGCGGAGGCGTCCCCGGGACAGCGCCTGCTGTGGCACTGCCAGGACCGGGCCCACGGACGGCTCACGAGCACGCTGCGTGAAGGGCTCATCGCCGTCACCGCCCAGCTGGGCCTCCCGCTGAACAAGAAGGGCGCGCGGACCCGCGTGGCCGCGTCAGCCCCCTGGCTGCCCGGGCACACACTGCTGGACCTTCCCGGACACCGGTTCGGCGAGCTGCGCGCCGTCACCGACCGCCTCGTGGCCGAGTTCCGCGACTGAAGAATCACAGCACCGCCGTTGATCTCGGCGATATCGACCGAATTCGCGGCGCTCAAGTTTCGGGTTTTTGGGGTGGAGGGGTGAGAGATTGCTTGCCCTGAGGTGAAACGACCCCCGCCCCCTGCAACGCAGGCGCAAAACAAGGGAAGCATCGGCAGTGCCAAAAAAGACCTCGTAT